>JAISGJ010000074.1 GCA_031263105.1 Coriobacteriales bacterium | reverse complement strand
TTCGGAATGACAGGGGTGTGACAGGTAACGCAGGATGCCACTGTCCACAGGGTACCCGATTCCCCTCCGGGCACCCTGTGGCAGTACGCACAAGACTTCAGAAAGGAACGCCATGCCATTCAGCCTTTCCGAGCCGCGCATGCTGGCGGAGGCCCGCCAGCAGAGCAAGAGCCGGCCGCTTGCAATCGAGATACTCATCTACGTGGCGGTGTTCGTCGCTGCGGGGATCGTGCTCGAAGGCGGTGTCATGCTGGTGGGCCTCATACCCCTCCTGCTGGCCGACGGCGCGTTCCAAGACATCGTGCGGGGCGCGCTCGCGGGGGGCGCCCCCGACGTCTCGCTGTACGACTCGGCCGTCAACGGAATCCTCGCAAACCCGCTCGGGACGGCACTGATGCTGTTTGCGACCATCGGGATGATAGCGGGCGTCCTCGTGTTCTGCCGCTTCATCGAGCGGCGCAAGCTGGCCACCCTGGGGCTGCGCCGGGGCCATGTGCTGCGCGAGTACCTCGTGGGGCTGCTCGTCGGCGCCGCCATGCTCTCGGCGGCCCTCGGCATCTGCGTGCTCGCAGGGACGATGACGCCCACGGAAGCGACGGTGGGCGCGACGGGCGTCCTCATCGCCCTCTTCTTCGTCGGCTTCGTCTTCCAGGGCATGAGCGAGGAGCTGCTCTGCCGGGGCTACTTCTGCGTCTCGCTGGCGCGCAGGCAGCGGATGGCCGTTGCCATCGGCACAAGCGCGGTCGTGTTCGGCCTCATGCACGTCCCCAACGACGGCTTCACGGCCCTCGCGTTCGTGAACATCGTGGTGTTCGGCGTGTTCGCGGCCCTGTACATGCTGAAGCGCGGCAGCATCTGGGGCATAGGGGCTGTCCATACGGCATGGAACTTCATGCAGGGCTGCTTCTTCGGCATCTCGGTGAGCGGGGCGTCTCCGATGCCCTCGCTGTTCTCCTTCGTCGGCACCGAAGGCGGCCAGCTGCTGAACGGCGGCTCCTTCGGCCTTGAGGGCGGGCTGGCCGTGACCCTTGTGCTCGCCTGCGGCATCGCGGCGGTACTGCTCACGAAAAGCGCCGAGCGGCCCGGGGCCGAGGCCGCCGAAGGAGGCGGCCCGGGCAGCGGCCCGGGCAGCGCCTAGCGCCCCTTCTCGGCCTTTGCTGCCAGCTCCTCGCTGCTCAGCTGGGTCTCCTCGAAGACCTGGTCGCTGTCGAGGCCGAAGGCGGTGTGCAGGGCGCGCAGGGCGCGTGTGGCCCCGCCGCCCTCGATGACCACGCTTATGCGGATGGCGGAGGTCGAGATCATGTTCAGGTTTATCCCCTCGTCCGCAAGCACGCGGAACATCCGGGCCGCGATGCCGGGGTTGCTCTTCATGCCCGCGCCGACGAGCGAGACCTTCGAGACGGACTCGTCCACCACATAGCCGCGCACGCCCAGGCCGCAGACCTGCTCGTCGAGGACGGGCCGAAGCTTCGTCAGGTCCTCGGCGGGACAGGTGAAGCTGATGTCCGTCGTGCCGTTCTCGGATATGTTCTGGACGATCATGTCGATGTTGATGCCCGCAGCGGCGAGCGCACTGAAGACCTCGGCGGCGATGCCCACGCGGTCGGGCACGTCGCGAACCGTGACCTTCGCTTCCGAGTCGTCGTATGCGATGCCTGAGACGATGGCTGATTCCATGTCCTTTGCCTCCTTGACAAGGGTTCCGGGGCCTGCGGTGAAGGCGGAGCGGCACTGGATGACCACGCCGTAGTTGCGCGCCACCTCGACGGAGCGCATCTGGAGCACGCCGCTGCCGGATGCGGCGAGCTCGAGCATCTCCTCGTAGCTGACGGCCGCAAGCCTGCGGGCACGGGGCACCCTGCGCGGGTCGGCGGTGTAGACGCCGTCCACATCGGTGTATATCTCACAGACGTCCGCGCCGATGCCGGCGGCCAGCGCCACTGCGGTCGTGTCCGAGCCGCCACGGCCGAGCGTCGTGATGTCGCCCTCCGCCGTGACGCCCTGGAAGCCGGCCACGATGACGATCCTGCCACGGTCGAGCTCCTTCTTGAGACGGTCGGCCCGCACCTCGGCGATCTTTGCACGGTTGAACACCGTCGTCGTGAGGATGCCTGCCTGCCGCCCCGTCATGCTCACGGCCCGCACGCCCAGCGCCTCGATGGCCATGGCGAGAAGGGACATGCTCACCTGCTCGCCGGTCGCGAGCAGCTGGTCGAGCTCGCGGGCCGGAGGGCTCGCGTTCACGCTGCGGGCCAACGCGAGCAGCTCGTCGGTCGCAGGCCCCATGGCGCTCACGACGGCGACCACCTGGCTCCCGCCACGATGGCAGGAGACGAGCCTACGTGCCACATCCTTGACACGCTCGGGGTTCGCCACAGATGTGCCGCCGAATTTGGCGACCAGAAGCGTCATCGCCTGATACCCTCCCATCGAAGTCCTGCAGCCAAACCTACTGATACCTTACCGTAAAGGTCAACGCAGTCGTCGGTTTCCGCATCGTGGCTTGCCGTGGCTTGCCGACATCTTGACCCAATTCGTAGCTCACCTGCAATCAAGCGGCAAACGAGTCAGGGGGCACTTTGTACATTTTGTAGTAACCCTCATACGTCCGACTGAAACCACGTCTCTCGTAGATTATGGCTTGCTCATGGATGAATTTTTCAAGCTGTTTGTCTCGCGCACAGGAGAACTCCCTGAGTTTGGTTTCAAGAAGTTCCTGCCTGATGTTGTAGGTAAGCAAATTGCCAAGCTGTTGGACAAAGTACTTGGCCATCATTTCGCCGTCTCGACCTTGCCGCCAAGTGCAACAACGATGCGCTCGGTTTCCTCTTTGGTCGCGGGTCTGAACAAATCGCTGCCCTTGCCAAAGGATAGAGTGTTTGCGGTTCTGTTCGACTCGATGATGCGGTCGGCCATGTCGTCGTCCAAAACGACTATCTGCCCAAAGCTCGAGGTCGCCATAGTGCTCCTCCCTTCCTTTCGTTTGCTTGTGACAGGAACCAATACTACCATACTGTAGCGTGACTGTTGCCTGCTTGCGTCAGACGGTGAGTCATTTTCGCGTCTGACAAGGCAAAGGAGAACCCGGCTCGGCTTCCCCTCGTTCGAGACGAGCGCTTGGCCTCCTTGGGATTTCGCTGGTTAAGCGTTACGAACCACACGCTCTTCTTCGTCATTGACGAAGAGGCGGAACGCGTTGATGTCGTGCGGGTGCTCTACGCCAAACGAAACTGGGCCACAATCCTGTGAACAAAGTGGCTAGCGGTCGAGGTTGACGGGAACGACAGGAAGATGCTCGCACTGGAGAAGCGGGCAGTCGATAGAGGCACCGCCCGCTCCCAAACGAGTCAGGGGGGACGCCTGTCAGGGGGACGTGCACCTTGACATACTCGAAAGGCCTATCCGCGCGGGGGGAGGGAGGGGATGGCTACGATGAAGCAGGCGCCGCCGGTGGGGAGGTTGACTGCCTCGACGGTGCCCTCGTGGGCCGTCACTATCGCCTTCACGATGGTGAGGCCGAGGCCGGCGCCGCCGTAGGTCCGTGCGCGGCTGAAGTCGCCACGGTAGAAGCGGTCGAACAGGCGGGCGGGGTCGATGTCGCCGAATCCGGGGCCGTCGTCGGAGACGGTTATCACGCTGTGCTCGCGAAGGCCTGAGAGCTCGACGTGGATGCAGCCGCCCTCGCCGACGAAGTGGCTTGCGTTCTCGATGAGGTTCTGCACGACCTGCTGCAGGCGGTCGGGGTCGCCGAGGACATCGGGTGCCTCCCCCGAAATCGTGAGGACGACCTCGCGCTCCTCGAGCAGCGGCTCCAGCATCGCCGCCGCGTATTCGACGATGCCGTGCAGATCGACGCGTTTGAGCCGTACCTCTCCGTCCCCTTCGATGCGCTGGAGCGTGAGAAGGTCGTTCGCCAGGCGGGTCAGGCGCTCGCTCTCGTGGATGATGGTCTCGCAGAAGCGCTGGCGGTCGCGGTAGGGGATGTCCTCGTCCAGCAGCGTCTCGGCCGCCCCTCGGATGGCCGTCAGCGGCGTGCGTATCTCATGGGAGACGTCCGAGACGAACTGCCCCTGCCGCTTGCCCTCCGCCGCCACCTCCGCCATGCTCGAACGCACGCGCAGGCCCACCTTGTCGAGCGACTCGCTGAGCTTGAGGACCGCAGGGGGGGCGCTGCGGGTGGCCGCATCGGTGAACTGCACGGACAGGTCGCCGGCGGCGAGGCGACGCGTCTTCTCCGCAAGCTCGCCGAGCGGCAGCAGCAAGAGCCCCGAGAGCCAGAGCGCGATGAAGAAGGTGAAGAGCGAGAACGGCACCGCCAGCATGAGCAGCCAGTAGGTGACACGGGGGTCGATGACGATAATCAGCACGAGGAGCAGGGAGAACACGAGCGTGCTGAGTGCGCTGATGGTGGCAAGGAGTATGCGCAGCGCACGGTAATGCACGGGTCGGCCCGGTTCCTTAGAGCAGCTTGAAGCGGTACCCGTAGCCCCGGACGGTCTCGATGAGCGTCGGGTCCACCTTGGCGGCCTCGAGCTTGTCGCGGAGGCGCTTGACGTGCGTGTCGACGGTCTTGGTCTCCACCAGGTACTCCCAGCCCCAGGCGTCGTGGAGCAGCTGGTCGCGGCTCAGCACCTTGCCCGCGTGGCGCATGAGCGTGGCAAGCAGCTCGAACTCGCGCGGGGTGAGGTCGATGGGGCCGCCCTGGCCGACCGCCATGTGCGTCCCCTCGTCGAGCGTGATGCCCGAGACCTCGATGACCTCGTTGTAGTCGGCGACCGCGCTGCCCGGCTCCTGCGGGGACGTGCGCCTCAGCAGCGCCTTGACGCGGGCTATGAGCTCGCGCACGCCGAAGGGCTTGGCGAGGTAGTCGTCGCCGCCGATCTCGAGGCCGACGACCTTGTCGAGCTCCGTGTCGCGCGCGGAAAGGAAGAGCACGGGCATGGAGTGGTTGGTGCGGATGTGGCGCAGCGCCTCGTAGCCGTCCATCTTGGGGAGCATGACGTCGAGGACGACAAGGTCGAAGGGGCTTGCGTTCACCATGCTCACCGCCGTCGCGCCGTCGGCGGCGACCTGGACGTCGTAGCCCTCCTTCTTCAGGTTGTAGCTCACGACGTCGGTGATGGAGTCCTCGTCATCGACGACCAGTATACGTGCAGGGCTCTCGCTCATCGGTGTTCCTCCCAATCTGTGCGGGAAGCAGCGGTACAATTCAACTCTATGAATGATACCACGCACATGCAGTACAATTACAGGCGTTGCCACGCCGTTGGGAATGCCGCTGGTTACAGGTCACGCCCCACTGTCATTCCGAGCCTGTCGAGGAATCTTCGGCTGCGAAGCAGTCGACTGCGGGCAGAAGCGTCTCTCGGTCGCGGTTGATCGCTTCGCGATCAAGGATTCCTCGACAGGCTCGGAATGACAGTGGGGGCGCGGGCGGCAGGCGGCAGGGGCGCGGGCGGCAGGCGGCGGGGGCGCGGGCGGTAACAGGGAAAGACAATGGGGCGTGGGCGACCAGAGGCGGACGACTGAGGAAGGAGAAGCAATGTTGCTTGCTGTCGATGTCGGGAACACCCAGACTGTCATGGGGCTTTACGAGGACGAGCGGCTGCTCGCCCATTGGCGCGTCGCGACCGATGCCGCCGACACGGGCGACGAGCTTGCCCTGCGCATCCATGCGCTCTTCGCGCTCGAGGCGCTCGGGGACGCGCCCGTCACCGACGTGGCCATAGCCTCCGTCGTGCCCCCTCTGACCGAGCAATGGAGGCAGCTTGCCGCGCGCCTTGCGACGACGCCCGCGCTCATAGTGGACAGCGGCACCGACACGGGCCTCCCGATAGCCTATGGCGACCCCACGGAAATCGGTGCCGACCGCCTGGCGGATGCCGTGGCGGCCGTGGAGCTGTACGGGGCGCCGTGCATCGTCGTCGACTTCGGGACGGCGACGAACATCGAGGTGATCGACCGCACAGGGGCCTTCGTCGGCGGCGTCATCGCCCCCGGGCTCGCGACCTCGGCGCAGGCCCTGTTCGACGCGGCCGCCCGCCTTGCCAAGACGAGCATCGACGTGCCTCCCCGCGTCATCGGGGCCTCCACCAGGGAGGCGGTGCAGTCCGGGCTGACCTTTGGGGAGATAGACCGCATCGACGGGCTCGTCCGGCGCATCGTCGACGAGCTGGGCTACCCCGCGACCGTGATAGCGACCGGCGGGCTCTCGGCCCGCGTCACAGGGCTCTCCCGAACCATCGACACCGTGAACGACGACCTGACCCTCGAAGGCCTCCGCATCATCCACCGACGCGTCAGGGGGCGCCAGGGAAGGGGTTGAGTTCGGAGTGGTCGAGACCGTATATGCCTTTGGCGGCACCGGAGAGCAGGGCGACGACACCGTAGCGGCCGGTCGCATCGAAGGGCGAGATGACCGCAGAGAGCCCGCTGCTGTGGAGTGCCGACAGCAGGGCCTCGGACTCGACGTTCGGCTGGACGAGAAGGGCGTAGTGGCTTGCGTTGCCCGCCTGTGCGCCTGAGCGCCAGACCGGCTGCCCACCCGTCTCGGCATCGGTCCTTTCGGCAGACTGCTCCCCTGCCCCGTCGCCCTCCTGGCTGGCAGGCTGTCCCCCTGTACCGTCGCCTTCCTGGCTGGCAGGCTGCTCGGTCGACGGAGGAGAGGCCTCGCCTTCGGCCGTCCCTTCGGCCTCGCCTTCGGCTGCCCCCTCGGCCGCCCCGTCTGCCCCTGCCTCTCCGACGGCCTTCCTCTCCTGTGCCTCCACGGGAGGGGCGGGCAAGTCGCCTGCGCGTCCCTTTGCGTCGATTCGCAAGGCCACCTGCAACGCGACCGCATCCGTGAGCAGCTGTTCGCCCTCGGAGAAGGAGTAGACCGCCGTGTCGATGATGCCGTTCACCCCATAGGGGAGCTGCTGCTGCTGCGCGGCGTCGTAGGCGGCCCGCTGCGAGAAGGCCAGCACCGCTTCCGCAGAGACCTGAAGGCCCAAGGACTGGAGCAGGGGCTGGTAGTCGACGGTCACCCTGAGGCGCTTCGCCTCCACGAGCTCCCGGGTGAGGGGATAGTTCTCCTTGAAGGCGGCCTGCGTCTCCACCTCCTCCCCCTTGTAGGGGGTGCTCCACTCGTCCGCCAGCGCCCGCGCGAGCGTCGTCGCGTACTCCTCCCCCTCGATTGCAGGGAGCAGCTTTTGGAGCGCGGCGAGCTGCTTCTCGTCCTCGAGCCCGAAGCCTGTGCCGGGGTCGATGCGCGCAAGCACAGGGATGCCGCCGCTTTGGGTCACCAGCCCGCTCAGCTCGCGGGTCAGGGCCGTGCCGCCCGCCTCCTCGCGCGCAAGGATGAGAATCGTCCTGCCCTTGAGGCGCTCCTGCTGCCAGTCGCCCAGCAGCTGGTTCGAGAGGCTCGCCTTGAGCTGGAGGTTGGCCGTGAGCTCCTCGTTCGTCTTGCGCAGGTCGTCGAACTGGTCCGACAGGGAGTCCGCGAGCTCGTTTGACGCGTCGCGGACGAGGTCGGAGCCCGTGATGGCGACGCCGAGCAGCAGGCCTATCGCCAACGCTGCGAAGATGGATATGATGGTTATCAGATGGTAACGGAAGTTATACATGGGAACCGCAGCCTGCCTCACAGGGGTCGGGGAACCGGCCTCAATGATACCACGTCAAAGGTGGGGTGGCGACGTGCCCGCTATATCCCCAGCCAGAAGCGAATGTTGAGCCAGATGACGGTGAATATCTCGCGGAGGGAGGGCGAGACCGCGATGACGACGACGACGACGAGCAGGAAGGTCAGCACCACGGCGAGCAGCTGCCAGGCAGGGGCGGCGGCCCGGTAGAGCTTGCTCACCCCCTTCGCGTCCACGAGCTTCGTGCCCACCTTGAGGCGCACGAGGAAGGAGGACGCCATGCCGCTGCGCCCCTTGTCGAGGTACTCGACGAGATTGGAGTGGGTTCCCAAGGCGACGATGAGGTCGGCCTTCTTCACCCAGGCGAGCAGCAGGGCAAGATCCTCGCTCGTGGCGGCGAGCGGCCACGCCGTGAAGCCCAGCCCGAGCTTCTCCATGCGCGGCGCCGCAGGGACGGTGCCGTCCGTATAGGCATGGGCGATCAGCTCCGCACCGGAGAGCAGCGCCTTGTCGGTGACCGAGTCCATGTCACCGATGATGATGTCCGGCTTCAGCCCCGCCTCCAACAGGGCGTCGGCGCCGCCGTCCACGCCGATGAGCACGGGGCGCACCTCGCGGATATAGGACATGAGGGTCTTGAGGTCCTCGAGGTAGTCGTAGCCGCGAACCACCACCAAGGCCTGTCGGCCACGTATCTCCGTCGCGATGTCCGGCACCCAGGGGTCGTAGATGAGCTCGACCTTCTGCTGGTCGAGGTACTCTATCGTGTTCGTGACGAACTGCTCGAGCTCCTCGTCGAGCGTCTCGTCCGCCTCCTCCATGCGCTCCTCGACGAGCGCTGAGGTGAGCACCGTGCCCGATGCGACGGGCGCGCCCTCCAAGAACAGCTGGCCGCCCTCGATGACGACCGTCTCCCCGTCCCTCACGGCATCGAAGACGGAGGGCCCCACCTCGTCGATGAGGAGGATGCCCGCCTGCACGATGATGCGCGGCCCTACGTTCGGATAGCGCCCCGATATGGAGCGCGCGGCGTTGACGACCGCCTTGACGCCGCTGGCGACCAGGCCGTCGGCGGAGACGCGGTCGATGTCCTCGTGGTCGATGAGGGCGATGTCGGCAGGCTTCAGGCGGGGGATGAGGTCCTTCGTCCGCTTGCCGAGCTGCGCGGTGCCGACGACGCTCATCGTCCCTCCAAAAGCCGCCGCGCATGGTCGAGGGCCACGTCGTCGCAGGCCCCTGCGAGCATCCGGGCGACCTCGGCGACGCGCTCTGTGCCCGAGACCTCGCGGATGACGGTGACGGCGCCTGTGCCCTCGCGGGTCTTCTCGACCACGAACTGCCGGTCGGCTATCGCGGCTATCTGGGCGAGATGGGTTATCACTATCACCTGTTGGGTCTGGGAGAGCATGCGGACGTGCTCGGCGACGACGGTCGCGGTCGCGCCGCCGATGCCGGCATCGACCTCGTCGAACACGAGCGTCACCTGGTCGTCGGGGGCCTTGAGCAGGGTCTTGAGCGCAAGCATGATGCGGGAGAGCTCGCCGCCGCTTGCGATCTTCGCCAAGGGGCGCAGGGCGCTCGACGCGCTCGGCCGATAGGTGAGCTCGTAGCGGACGGAGCCGTTCCTGCCCCACGACGCGCGGGGCAGCGCCTGCTCGGAGAAGGCCACCGCAGCGCCTTCCATCGCAAGGTCGTGCAGGGACAGGCCCAGCGCCTCCGCAAGCCGCGCCGCCGCCTGCGTGCGGGCCTGCGCGAGCGCTGCGGCCGCCTCCTGGAGCGCGTGTTCCGTCGAGGAGAGCTCCTCGGTGGCGGCCCGCATGAGCCCTTCCCGGTCCTCTGTGAGCGCCAGCTGCCGGGATGCCTCCTGCCAGGCCGCGAACACGTCCTCCATGCGCGGCCCGTAGCGCTTGCGCAGCCCCTCCAGCGCGCCGAGGCGCGCATGCGCCTCCTCGAGCGCCTGCGGGTCGAACTCCACGTCCTCCCGGTACGCCCTCAGCGAGGCCGCCAGGTCGTCGGCCGTGATGGCGACCGACTCGAGTTGGGAGGCCAGCGCATCGAGGCGCACATCGAGGCCTGCCTGTTGGGCAAGCGCGCGCCCTGCGGCCGCCAGGGCATCGAGCGCGCCTGCGCCCTCGGCACCGGAGCCGCCCCCCTCGCCTCTCAGGGCGTCGAGGGCCGTCTGGGACGCGAGCGCGAGGCCCTCGCCGTTGCGGAGGACGGGCAGGCGTTGTTCGAGCTCCTCGTACTCCCCCGGCTGCGGGCCCGCCGCCTCCATGTCATGGATCGTCTGGTGCGCCTGCGCAAGCATCTGCTCCGAGGCCTGCGCGGCCTCGGCAAGGGCCGCAAGCGCCGCCTCGGCACGCAGGTGGCCGTCCCATGCCTCCTGATAGGCGGCAAGGGGGCGACCGACCTCCTCGCCTGCATACCGGTCGAGACAGGCCAGCTGCGCGGCGGGCGAGAGCAGGAGCTGGTGCTCGTGCTGCCCTTGCAGATCGACGAGGGGGCCGAGCGCCTTGCCGAGCGCACCGACGGCGGCCATGTCCCCGTCGAGCGTGCAGCGCGAACGCCCCTCCCTGGAAAGGCGTCGGGAGGCGATGCGCTCCTCGTCCCCGGCGACGAAGCGGCCCTCGACCACCAGCTCCTGCGCACCGTCGCGGACGGCCGAGACGTCGCCCCTCTCCCCTATCAACAGCTTGAGCGCACCGACCAGCGCGGTCTTGCCCGCCCCCGTCTCGCCGGAAAGCACCGTGCAGCCCGGCGAGAAGACGATGCGCACGTCACGCACGAGGGCGTAATCGCGGACATGGAGCTCATCGAGCATCTTCGCTCCTCCCCGGGCCGTGGACAAGGGGGCTCATGCGTCCCTGCCCTCCGAGGCCGCAACCGGGGCCGGGGCCGCAGCCGGGGCCGGGGCCGCAGCCGGGGCCGATGCCGGGGCCGCAGCCGCAAGCAAGGGGTCCTCGCCCCTGAAGAAGGTCTGGGATATATGGCTGTAGAAGTCGTAGGCGCCGTAGCGCAGGAAGACGAGCCTCTCGGCACAGACGGCGACCTCGACGCTCGTGACCTCGCCTTTGGCGACGGAGGGTCCGGGGGCGGAGGGGCCGCCGACGGAGGGGCCGCCGACGGAGGGGCCGGGCGCGTTCGTCCAGAACACCTCGCCGTCGATGAACAGGACGAGCTGCTGGCGGTTGAGGCTGTTCGGCTCGAGGCGGACGCGGTCGCCCTTGGCCGTTATCACGGCACGGGACTTGAGGCTGTGCGGCGATATGGGGACGATGCACAGGCCCTCGTGGGTCGGCGCGATGATGGGGCCGCCCGCCGAGAGCGAGTACGCCGTCGAGCCGGTCGGCGTCGCGACGAGGACGCCGTCGCCTTGCACCGAGTCGATGAAGCTGCTGTTGATGGACAGGTCGAGCACGACGATGCGCCCGAAGTGCCCCCGGGAGACGACGACCTCGTTCAAGGCCACCCGGCTGTCGATGCTCCCGTCCGCATAGCCGACCCTCACGTCGAGCATCGTGCGCTCGTCGCGCTCCAGCCTGCCGTCCACGGCGGCCTCAAGGGCGGGGATGAGGTCGGCCCTCCCCGCCCCCGACAAGAACCCCAGCCGCCCGAAGTTGTAGCTCAGCAGCGGGACGCCCGAGGTTCCCACGAGATGCGCGGCACGCAGCGTCGTGCCGTCCCCTCCGAAGCTGCATATGAGGTCGAAGCCGTCGAGGGAGGTGGCAGAGGCGGGGTCCGCAGCCGTGGTGCCAGGAGACACGGCCCCGGCGGCGGGGTCGAGGAGGATGCGGTATCCGATTCCCCGGCCTTCGAGCCATTCGCTGACCGTTTGCAGTATCGGCGGGGCAAGTCCCTGTGCCGTGCCGGTGAACAGCAGTACCTTCATGGGTCCTCAATCCAATTGTGCGTGGGCGCGCGCTATCACGCCTTGCGTGTCAATGGTAGCAGGAACGACCGCCTGTTGCGCCGGCAAAGCCCGTCGCGCCTCGAAAAAGAACTCGATGTTGCCCTTGGCCCCTTTGAGGGGCGAGAAGGTCAGGCCCTGCGGCACAAGGCCCTCCGCCAGCGCCGCCTCGAGCACCGTGTCGAGCGCCCGGGCATGGGCGGCAGGGTCGGTGACGACGCCTCCTGCGCCCACCTCGTCCGGCGGCAGCTCGAACTGCGGCTTGACGAGGACGACAAGGACGCCGTCGCGCCCGAGCAGGGAGGCGAGGTGCGCAAGCAGCGTCCGCACAGGGGTGAAGCTCAGATCCGCCACCACGAGGTCGAAGGGCGCGCACACGGCCGCATCCGCGACGTCGCGGATGTCGCGGATGTTGGTGCGCTCGACGAGCGTGACGCGCGCATCGTTGCGCAGGGCCCAGGCGAACTGGCCGTAGGCGACGTCCACGGCGACGACCGATGCCGCGCCCTGCTTGAGCAGGCAGTCGGTGAAGCCGCCCGTCGAGGCGCCGACATCGAGACAGCGCAGGCCGCAGGGGTCGAAGGAGAAGGACGCGAGGGCCCCGGCCAGCTTCTCGCCCCCTCGCGAGACATAGGGGCGACGCGGCCTGAGCCGCAGCTCGCAGGCGGAATCGAGCAGCATGCGGGGCCGGGTGAGCACCGTGTCGGCACCCCGTGCACTCTGTGCGCCGCCTGCGCCGCCCAGGCTGCGTGCGCCGCCTGGGCCCAGCACGTCGCCTGCGAGCACGGCGCGCTCGGCCGCTTCGACGGTTGCATACAGCTGGCGCTCGACCAGCAGCTCGGCCAGCGGCACCTTCCGCCTTGAAGGGGACGATGAGCCGGTCATTGCAGTGCGGGGCCCTCGCGCTGTGTCGCAGCTTCGCCCGAAACCAGTCCGCTGGAGCGCCTCCTGCCTTCCGGCCCGAGGGCATGGAGTATTCTCTCCGCTATCTGTGGCGGCGTCAGGCCGAGCTCGTCGAACAGCTGCTCGACGCTCCCATGGCCGACGAAGCTGTCCGGGACCCCCATGACCAGCACGCGCGTCTGCGGGCAGGTGCCTGCGACGGAGCCGCACGCAAGCGCCTCGAGCACCGCCGTGCCGAAGCCGCCGACGACGGTCCCCTCCTCCAAGGTCACGACGAGCGGGGCGCGGGCGGCGTCACGGACGACGCCCTCGTCGATGGGCTTGACCCAGAGCATGTTGTAGACCGCCGCCTCGACGCCCTTGGTGGCGAGGAGCGCGGCGGCGTCACGGGCCTGGGCGACCATACGGCCGACCGCCAGGATGCTGAGGTCGCCTCCCTCCCGAAGCCGCGTCGCACGTCCCACCGGCAACGCCCGGGGCCTGCGCCCCTCCTCGTCGGCGGTGCCGCCGACAGGCTCGCCCCGGGGATAGCGCAGCGCCACAGGCCCGTCCAAGGCAAGGGCGGTATGCAGGGCGTCCCTCATCTGGGCGGCGTCGGCAGGGGCGATGATGCGCATATGGGGGATGGAGCGGAGATAGGCGAGGTCGAACAGCCCGTGGTGCGTGGAGCCGTCCTCGCCGACAAGGCCCGCGCGGTCGACGGCGAACACCACGTGCTGCTCCTGCAGGGCCACATCGATGACGGCCTGGTCGAGGGCCCGCTGCAGGAAGGTCGAGTAGATGGCGACGACGGGCAGCTTCCCTCCCAAGGCAAGCCCCCCTGCCAGCGCGACCGCGTGCTCCTCGGCTATCCCCACGTCGAAGAAGCGCCGCTCGAAGGCCTCCTTGAAGGGCGCGAGGCCGGTGCCGTCCGTCATCGCTGCGGTGATGGCGACGATGTCCGGGTCGAGCCGCGCCTCGGCAAGCAGGGCCTGCGAGAAGACCGAGGTGTAGGTCGGCTTGGGAGAGGGGGCGGGGGCGGGGGCAGTTAAGGCCGTATCCGATTCCGTTGCAACCGCTAAGGAGTCGTCGGCTGGGAGAACCACCCCGCCCCTTCGGGGCACCCCTCCGACGGAGGGGAATGTCGATGCCGCAGCAGAGGTAGGAGACACAGCGGAAGTCGCAGCCACAGGGGAGGGGCGGGAGAGGCCGTGGAAGGCCTCGGGCTGCCTCTCGGCGGGGGCGTAGCCGTGGCCTTTCTGGGTCACGGCGTGGACGAGGACGGGGCCGGACGCCTTCCGCGAGAGGCGCAGTGCCTCGCTGACCGCCTCGATGTTGTGCCCGTCGATGGGACCGATGTACGTGATGCCCATGTCCTCGAAAAGGGTGCCGGGGACCATGAGCTTCTTGAAGGAGCCCTTGGCGGCCTCGCCGGCGCTCACCAGGAAGCGGCCGAGGCGGCCGACGCGGCCGACGCGGCCCTCGACGGTGTCGCGCAGGGCCGTGTAGGGCCTGCTCGTGCGGGCCTTGCCGAGATAGAGCGAGAGTGCGCCGACGCTGCGCGAGATGCTCATCTCGTTGTCGTTCAAGAGGATGGTCATGTCGATGCCGAGCTGCCCTGTCTGGTTGAGGGCCTCGAAGGCCATGCCGCCCGAAAGCGCCGCGTCGCCGATGAGGGCGACGATGTCCTCGGTGCTGCCGTTTATGTCGCGGGCGAGCGCGAGGCCGAGCGCGATGGAAAGCGAGTCCGAGGCATGGCCGGCGTCATGGGCGTCGAAGCTGCTCTCCTTCCTGCGGGGGAACCCGCTCAGGCCGCCGTAGGTGCGCAGGGTGTCGAAGGCGTCCGCCCGCCCCGTTATGAGCTTGTGCGCATATGCCTGATGCCCGACGTCGAACACCAGGCGGTCGGTGGGAAAGTCGTAGACGCGATGCAGCGCAAGGATGAGCTCGACCGCCCCCAGACTTGAGGCGAGATGGCCGCCGTTGACGGCGGTGACCTCGATAAGGCGGCGGCGGAGCTGCGCCGCCACCTCGTTGAGCCGAGGGACGTCCAGGCTCCTGACCTCGGCGGAGCAGGGCAGGGCGTCCGGCGCGCCCGCACTGCTCCCCGGTATGTCCGCGCCGTCCTCGACGCTGCTCCCAGTGCCGCTCCCAGCGCTGCCCTCGGGCAGGTTCGCAGCTATGCTCTCATACATGGTCGCCCCTCGCGAGGTCATTCCTCGGCCGAGAAATCGGTATGGTCGATCGTCTCCGCGCAGGCGCTCCCCAGGCGCAGCGCCTCCTCGTACAGGTCGAGGCTCTTCTCCAGCGGGACGTCCTTCGCCTTGACCTGCGCGACTATCTCCTCAAGCCGTTGCCGCGTATGGGCATACGAGCTCCGCTCATCCATGTGCAGCCCTCTTCTCTCTCCGCGAGCGGGCCTTTCCGCCCGTCGCTGCCGCGCCTCCCATGTCCTGCGCCTTCTCCGCCTCCTGCTCGCCCAGGCTGCCCGCGATCCTGCCGAGCACCCCGTTGACGAAGCGCGCGGACTCGTCCTCCCCTCCGAAGTTCTTTGCCAGCTCGATGGCCTCGTTGATGGAGACGCTGTAGGGGATGTCGTCCAGGCACAGCATCTCGAAGGTCGCAAGGCGCAGTATGCTCCGGTCGACGAGCGGCATGCGCCTGAGCGACCAGTGCTCGGAGGTATGGACGATGAGCGCGTCTATCCGCTCGGCATGCGTGGTGACGCCCTCCAACAGCAGGCGGGTGAACTCGCAGGGAACCCCTACCTCCTCGATGCACAGGCCCTCGTCGAGGATGCCCGCAGGGTCACGCCCGCATATCTCGCTCTGAAAGAGGATCTGGAGGGCCTTCCTGCGCGCGGCGCTGCGCACCTGGTGCTGTCCGTGAGGGCTTGACATGGGCGGGCTACTCGGGGAACTGGATGCCGTCGACGAAGACATCGACGGCCGCCACCTCGATGCCTATCTGGCCGGAGAGCGTGCCTGCGACCGCGTGGCGTATCTGCTCGGCGACCTCTTGCAGGCGGTAGCCGTAATAGACGCGCACGCGCACGGCGACGGTGATGGCGCCGTCCTCGTCGGCCATGATGACGACGCCCTGGCCGGGATGCCTCCTGCCCAGCACCGTAAGGAGGCCGCGAGAGAGCCCGGGAGCGTTGACCTGCGCGACGCCGTCGACCTGCTCGGCCGCAAGCGAGACGATGGTCTCGACCACGCCCGGCGCGATGGACAGCCCTTCGTTCACGAGTCTTTCATCCATGTCCCTGTCCTTTCGTCAGAAGGGCGTCCTCATGCGTCGGGATGTAGTCGGTGTGGACCGACCCCGCGATGAAGTCCTCCTCGTCGAGCACGCTGCGATGGAAGGAGGCCGTCGTCCGTATCCCCTCTATCACCAGCTCGTCGAGGGCACGGCGCCCGCGTGCAAGGGCCTCCTCGCGCGTCGCGCCCCAGACGATGAGCTTGGCGATGAGCGAGTCGTAGTTCGGAGGGATGCGGTAGCCCTCGAAGAGGTGCGTGTCCACGCGCACGCCCGGCCCGCCCGGCAGCGCAAGCGCCGTCACCGTGCCGGGACTCGGCCAAAAGCTGTTGAGGGGGTCCTCCGCGTTGATGCGCAGCTCGATGGCGTGGCCGTGGGGCGAGGTCGGAGGGCAGGAGGCGAAGCTGATGGGCTCGCCTGCGGCGATGCGTATCTGCTCCTTGACGAGGTCGGTGCCCGTGACGGCCTCGGTGACGGGATGCTCGACCTGTATGCGCGTGTTCATCTCCATGAAGTAGAAGCGGCCCTGCTCGTCGAGCAAGAACTCGATGGTGCCCGCCCCGAGGTAGGAGACCTCGGCGACGGCCTTCAGCGCAGCGGCCCCCATGCGCTCGCGCAGCGCGTCGTCGACGGCGACGGACGGGGCCTCCTCCAGCAGCTTCTGGTGGCGGCGCTGGATGGAGCAGTCGCGCTCGCAGAGGTGCAGGGCATTGCCGTGGGTGTCCGCGAGGACCTGTATCTCGATATGGCGGGGGCGCAGCAGGTGCTTCTCGAGATAGACCGCGTCGTTGGCGAAGGCCGCCGCCGCTTCGGCGCGCGCTGCGAGGAAGGCGCCCTCCAGCTGCCCGGCGTCCTCGACGACGCGCATGCCCTTGCCGCCGCCGCCGGCGCTCGCCTTGATGAGCACCGGGTAGGAGACCTCCTCGGCGAAGCGGGCCGCCTCCTCGACGCTGGCGAGCACGCCGTCTGAGCCGGGGATGGTCGGCACGCCGATGCGCCGCATGGTCTCGCGCGCGACGTTCTTGTCCCCCATCAGCTCTATGGCCTCGGGCGTAGGCCCGATGAACACCAAGCCGTTTGCCGCACAGGCACGGGCGAACTCCGCGTTCTCCGCAAGGAAGCCGTAGCCGGGATGGACCGCCTGCGCGCCACGGGAGTTGGCGGCGCCGATGATGGCGGGTATCGAGAGGTAGGACTGCGCAGGGCTTGCGGGCCCGATGCAGACGCTCTCGTCGGCGAGGCGCACCGCGAGCGTGTCCTTGTCCGCGTCCGAGTACACGACGACGCTTGCCACCCCGAGCTCGCGCAGGGCACGCACGATGCGCACGGCGACCTCTCCCCGGTTGGCGACGAGCACCTTGTCGAACATGACGCCACCGCCAGAGGGGCGCTGGCTACTCATTGCATACCGCCTTCCGGCGCACAGGCATTGGCCATCGTCTCCCTAGTCCAGCGTCGGTTCGAGGTAGAAGAGCACCGTGTTGTACTCGACGGGCATGGCGTTATCGACGCAGACCTCGCGGACGGTCCCCATCTGCTCGGAGCTTATCTCGTTCATGAGCTTCATCGCCTCGACGATGCACAGGGTCTGCCCGGCGGTGACCTCGTCGCCTGCCTGGACGAAGGGCGGGGCATCGGGCGCGGGCGCCGCATAGAAGGTGCCGACCATCGGCGAGGTGACGGGCACCCAGGTGCCGGGACGGTCGGAGGCCGGGGCGGGGTCGGCAGGGGCGGGGGCGTCGGGCACCGTGCTGACGGCGGCAAGGGGCTCGCCCGCAGCAGAGGCGGACGGCTCGCCGGACTGCCCCGAGGCCCGGACGGTTATCTTCATGCCCGCCTCCTCGACCGTGACCTCGCCGACATCGGAGTCCTCGACGACACGTATCAGTTCCTTGATCTGGTTGATGTCCACGTTCTGCTCCTCCTTGATGTTGGAAGACTCCTCTGCAAGAAGAAACGCGGTCTTCTCCGAGGTGCGATGCCGGGAGAGGTAGGTGCGCGCCTCGTTGGGGAACAGCGCCCACATGATCACGTCCTCCTCGCTGGAGGCCAAATCGCCGGCCTCGGCCGCGACCTCGTCATAGGTCGTGGTCACCAGCGAGCTCGGCGGCGTGTCGGGGTCGAGCGGCACCGTGTCGCCCAGGACCTTCTTCACGATCTCCTTGTCGAGCGGGCCGGGCGCCTTGCCGTAGGAGCCCGCGATGTAGTCCTTCATCTCCGTCGACACGACGCTCCAGCGCTTGCCCGTGAGCACGTTGAGCACCGCCTGCGTGCCGACTATCTGCGAGAGCGGCGTGACGAGCGGCGGGTAGCCGACCTCGGCGCGCACGCGCGGTATCTCCTCCATGACGTCGGGCAGGCGGTTGGACGCCTTCTGTATCTCGAGCTGGCTGACGAGGTTGCTCATCATGCCGCCGGGCACCTGATGGCTGTAGACCTGCATGTGGATAAGGGCGCTGACGCCGCGCTTGTAGTGGCCGCGCTTGCGCACGCCCTCCCAGTACTGCGCTATCTCGAACAGCAGATCGAGGTTCAGCCCGGTGTCGTAGCCGCTCTCCTTGAGGGCCGCGACGATCATCTCGACGGCCGGCTGCGAGTTGCCGAAGGCCAGAGGCGCCGACGCGGTGTCCACGATGGCGGCGCCCGCCTCGGCGGCCTTGAGGTAGTTGGCAGGCGCCATGCCGCCGACATAGTGGCAGTGCAGGTGCACCGGCAGGCCGATCTGCTCGCGGAAGGCCTTGACCATGCGCTCCGTGCGATAGGGGGTGAGCATGCCCGCCATGTCCTTGATGCAGATGGAGTGCGCGCCCAGCTCCTTGAGCAGCATGCCGTACTCGATGAAGCTGTCGAGCGTGTGGACGGGGCTCATGGTGTAGGAAATGGCGCCCTCGAAGTGCGCATCGGCGTCGATGATGGCCTCGGCGCAGTCCTTGACGTTGCGGATGTCGTTCAGCGCGTCGAACACACGGAAGACCTCGATGCCGTTGCGGTGGGAGGCCTTGATGAAGCGGTCGACTATGTCGCGCGAGTAATGGTGGTAGCCGACGAGGTTCTGTCCGCGCACGAGCATGGAGAGCGGGGTCTTGGGGCAGTGCTTCTTGATGGCGCGCAGGCGCTCCCAAGGGTTCTCGTCGAGGAACCGCAGGCAGGTGTCGAAGGTCGCACCGCCCCAGGCCTCGATCGCCCAGTACCCGACCTTGTCCATCTTGGGCAGGATGGGGAGCATGTCACCGAGCTGCATCCGCGTCGCCCAAAGGCTCTGGTGCGCGTCGCGGATGGTCGTATCCATGATATGAAGGGTCCTCATAGCACTCCTCATTTCCGGTTTTCAATACTACAGACAACAACGGGCCCCGACGGAGCAGAGCCCGTGACAGTTTTAGGCTTTCTTGGGATTATACCGGAAAACGGCCCGCAGGGGCGGGGCAGGTTGCCGACGGTCGCGACGGACGGGAGCGGGGTTGCAGTTCACACCCCCACTGCCGTCGCCCGAGCCCCCACTGCCATTCCGAGCCCAAACTGCCATTCCGAGCCCCCACTGCCATTCCGAGCACCCACTGCCATTCCGAGCCCCCACTGCCATTCCGAGCCCC
>JAISGJ010000071.1 GCA_031263105.1 Coriobacteriales bacterium | reverse complement strand
CCCACTGTCATTCCGAGCCCCGCCGAGGAATCTTTGGACACGCAGTGTCCAACGGCAGGCCAGGGGGCCCTTCGACCTGCGGTCGACCGCTTGCGCGGTCGAAGATCCCTCGGCAGGCTCGGGATGACAGTGGGGTGTCAGTAACCGGGGCGATGCTAGGCGCCGTGGCGCTCGGCAAGCTCGGCGACGAGGCGGGCGAGGGTCTGGCGGGCCTGTGCGTTGCCGTGTGCGAGCGCCGCACGCGTCAGGGAGGCGCGGTAGCCCCCGTCGAGCAGGAAGGGGGTCAGGCGCTCGATGAACGCGGGCGTGTCCAGCTCGTCGTCCGCGAGCAGGGCCGCCGCGCCGGCATCGACGAGGGCACGGGCGTTGGCGGTCTGCTCGTCGGCGGCGGCATAGGGGTACGGGACGAGGAGCGCGGGCATGCCGAGCGCGCCGAGCTCGGCGAGCGTCGTCGCGCCGGCGCGCGAGAGCACGGCATCGGCCGCCGCGTAGGCCTCCCCCATCCGGTCGCAGTAGCCGACGAGGTGCCAGCGCCCGGCCGCCGAGGGCAGCTGCGCGAGCGCGGCCGCCGTCTCGTCGTAGTCCCTCGTCCCCGTGACATGGAGGATGTGCAGGCCGTGCACCGAGAGCAGGAAGCCCGCCTGGGACACGAGCGCCTCGTTGAGGTGCCGTGCGCCGAGGCTGCCGCCGAAGGCAAGGAGCACCGTCGCGTCCTGGGGCAGCCCGAAGGCGGCGCGCGCCGTGGCCTTGTCCGCCTCGAACAGCGACGCGCGGACGGGGTTCCCCACCGTCTCGACCGCGCCTTTCGTCTTGAAGCCGCAGGCGGCGGAGCCGTAGGCGAGCGCGACCAGCTGGGCGTGCCGTGCAAGGAAGCGGTTGGCCATGCCGCTCGTCGAGTTCTGCTCATGGATGGCCAGAGGTATCCGCATCTGCGATGCCGCAAGGCCGACGGGGATGGACACGTAGCCGCCGAAGCCGACGACCACCTGGGGCCTGACGGCGGCGAGCCAACGCCGCGCGCGCAGGGTGCTGAGGGCGACCCGTGCCGATGAGGCAAGCAGGGTGAGCGGCTTCCTGCGGTTGAAGCCCGTTGCCGCAAACGCCGTGTAAGGGAAGCCCTCCTGCGCCACGAGCCTCGCCTCGAGCCCCTGGGGGGTCCCTGCGTAGCTCACCTCGTGGCCGCATGCCCGCAGCTCCTGGGCGACGGCCAGCGCAGGGTTGATGTGCCCTGCCGTCCCCCCGCCGGTTATCACGGCCCTCATCGGCGCGCACCCTGCGCCTTCGGACGCACGGCCTTCGGGGCGCCCGCCCGGGCAGTGCCGACGGACACGGGAGGGGCCGCCTTCGGGGGCCCTGCCTTCGGGGCCCCGGCACGGGCACCCTTGGCCTTGAGGCTGCGCGCAGGGCTCAGGTTGGGAACGGGCACAGGCGGGCGGCGGTACGGTGCCGCCCGGGAGGGAGCGGGGGCGGGCGGGCGGCGGAAGGCGGAGGTGCGCGAGGCCACGGGGGCCGAGGAGGCAGCGGGGGCGGGTGCGCGGCGGGCGGGCGGGGACGCGGCGGCCTTGCGGGCGGAGGCGGACGCAGGGGCGGGGCGGGGCGGGCGGCGAAGGGAGGCGGGCGGGGCGGCCTTCCGGGCGGTCGAAGGCCGGAGGGCTGCCGTCCCGTTCCCGCTGGAGGCGCGTTGCGTTTTCCGGGCGCCCGAGCTCTCAAGGATGAGCAGCTCGTCGCGGCGTGCGGCGGCCGCGTCCGGCACCATGGAGCGCAGGGAGACGTTGACGACGAGCCCCGCCAGCATGAGCGTGACGATGATCGAGCTCCCGCCCGCACTGAAGAAGGGCAGGGGCTTGCCCGTCATCGGCAGGAGGTTGACCATGCAGAGCATGTTGAGGAAGGCCTGGAAGCCTATCATGGTCGCGGCAGAGCCCGCCACCACCCTCCCGTACAGGTCGGGCGCGTTGCGGGCGACGAGGAAGGCCGAGAGCAGGAAGGCCAGGAACAGCACGACGACGACGACGGCCCCCACAAGCCCGAGCTCCTCCCCGATTATCGGGAAGATCAGGTCGTTGTGCGGCTGCGGCAGGTAGAGGTACTTCTGGTGCGACAGGCCGAGGCCGACCCCGGTGACGCCTCCGTCGGCAAGGGCATAGAACGAGTTCACGATCTGGTAGCCCGCATCCGAGGCGTAGGCCCAAGGGTCGAGCCAGGCATCGATGCGGCTCATGCGGAAGCCCGCAAGGAGGACGGCCGCAGCGACGACCACGGCCACGAGCAGCCCGAGGACGACCAGGGGCTTCATGGAAAGCTCGCCGAACCAGGCGACGGCGACTATCCCCGCCAAGGCGATGAGGGCCGTGCCCAGGTCGGGCTGAAGCAGGATGAACAGGGTCGGCAGGCCTATGGCCGCAGCGAGCATGAGCAGCACCGGGTTCACGTTCTGTGCCTCGCGCAGCCGGACGAGCAGCATCCCCACCACCAGCAGCATCGCCACCTTGGCGAACTCCGACGGCTGCAGGTTGATGCCGAACAGGTCGAACCAGCGCCTGCCGCCGAGCTCCTCGTTGCCCATCGACCAGGTGAGGACGAGGAGGACGAGGACGGCCGCCCAGGGCAGCCAGGAGAGGGGGAGCCTGTGCGCTATACGGATGTCGTTCCAGACGCGGTAGTCGATGACGACCGTGGCGAGAAGGGCGACGAGGCCCGCGCCGACCAGCATCAGCTGACGGCGGAAGATGTAGGAGCTGTCCTGGATGTCGGGGTTGGTGAAGGCCTCCACGAAGGAGGCCGAGTACACCATGACGAGGCCGAAGACCACCAGGGCCACGGTCGATGCGATGAACACCAGGCGCGGCGCGAGGATGCGCACAGGGGTCGGCGCCTTCGTACGGCGGGACGCGGCGGGCGCCTTGGCGGAGAGGGGGGGCGCCGACGCGGCGCGGGCGGTCGCCATGGCTAGCCCTCCTCCCCTGCCCGTGCCCCGCCTTCGCGGAGCGCGGCGACGAGCGCCTTGAACGCATCGCCCCTCTGCTCGAAGGAGGAGAACTCGTCGAAGGATGCGCAGGCGGGCGAGAGGAGCACGGCGTCGCCTGCCTGCGCCTGCTCCAGGGCGGCATCGAAGGCGGCACGGAAGCCGGGGCGCAGCAGGACGGCGGGGGCGGGGGCCGACCCGGGGACGGCATCGGACGCAGGGGGGGCAGGGGCGGGGGCGCGGCGGGGGGCGGCCCCGAAGGCGGCGGCAAAGCGCGGGCCGGCCTCGCCGTAGCAGACGACGGCACGGCAGCTGCCCTGCGCCAGGGCGACGAGCCCGTCCAAGGAGGTGCCCTTGTCGCGCCCGCCCAACATGGCGACGAGCGGCGTGCCCTCGAAGGCCGCGAGCGCCTTGCACGTCGCCTCGGGGTTCGTCGCCTTGGAGTCGTTGAAGAAGGACAGCCCGCAGGCCTCCCCACAGGGCTCGATGCGGTGCCCCAACGGCTCGAAGCCCGCAAGGCCCTCGGCGACGCGCCCTGCCGGGCAGCCCAAGGCAAGCGCCAAGGCGGCGGCGGCCAGGGCGTTTATCTGGTTGTGCTCCCCCTGTATCCTGAGCTCAGACTTCCCCACGAGCGCCACGCGCCGTCCGTCGACGACGCAGACGAGCCGCTGCTCCTGCGCATCGAGGAAGGCCGCCTCGGCGGCACCGCAGCGCGCGGTCATGTCGCCCGTGACCCCCTCGGCCGTTCCCACCGGTATCGTGCGCCGGTGCGCGGCGCGGCGTGCGCGGACGACGGCGCGGGTCTCGTCGAGCGTCGCATCGACGACGACGGGGGCCATCGGGCCCATACGGTCGAGCAGGCTGAGCTTCGCGGCCCGATAGGCCTCGAAGGAGCCGTGCCAGGAGAGGTGGTCGGGGGTGATGTTGAGCAGTATGGCGGCCTCGGGCGCGATGGTGCTTGCATAGGCGAGCTGGTAGGACGAGAGCTCGGCGACAAGGTACTCGTCTTTCGCACGCGCCTGCACGGCCTCTATGCAGGTCGTCCCGATGTTGCCGGCCGCGCGCGCCTTGACGCCGCAGACGTTGAGCACGTGCGCCACAAGCGCGGTTGTCGTGGTCTTGCCGTTCGTGCCCGTGACCGCGCACCAGTGCTCGGGCGAGAGGCGGAAGGCGAGCTCGGGCTCGCCGATCGTCTCCCGCGCATGGCTGCGGGCCTCGGCGAGAAGGCCGCTGTACGGCGGGATGCCGGGGCTCACGACCGCCAAGTCGAAGCTGCCGTCGATCCTGTCCCCCTCCACATAGGTCCTGACCGTGGCCGGTTCGGAGCGCGAGCGGAAGTACGCCGCGACAGCCTCCCCCGTCACACCCTGACCGAGGATGCAGACGGAGCGTGCCGCGCGGGGGTCCCGTGGCGCATTGATACGTGTGTGCCCTGCCATGTCTTCCATACCTGCTGCGTTTGTACTGCGTTTTTTCGACAGGGACCAGTGTAGCACGTCGATGCCGTGGAGAGAAGGGGGCGGGGACAGAAGGAGCAGAGGGCACAGGGGGCGGGTCACAGGGGGCGGGTCACAGGGGGCGGGTCACAGATCACACCCTCACTGTCATTCCGAGCCTGTCGAGGAATCTTTGGGTTCGAGCGCCCGGAGAACGCATCGCGTTTTCAGCGAGGACGGCGCGACAGTCCGGTGGACTGGGAAACAGCGCGGTGCGCTGTTTCCGGGCGAAGCTGCGTTGGGAAACAGCACAGTGTGCTGTTTCCGGGCGAAGCTGCGAAGCAGCGGGTGAGCCCCTGAGCGGGTGAGCCCATGGAACCGACAGGCCCACGGGACGCGAAGCGACCAACGACAGGTCGGGAGGCCCTTCGACCTGCGGTCGACCGCTGGCGCGGTCGAGGATTCCTCGGCAGGCTCGGGATGACAGTGGGGGGTCGGGATG
>JAISGJ010000069.1 GCA_031263105.1 Coriobacteriales bacterium | reverse complement strand
CATCCCGACCCCCCCACGGTCATCCCGACCCCCCACTGTCATCCCGCCCCCCCACTGTCATCCCGACCCCCCGCTGTCATCCCGACCCCCCACTGTCATCCCGACCCCCCACTGTCATTCCGAGCCTGTCGAGGAATCCTCGACCGCGCCTGCGGTCGACCGCAGGTCGAAGGGCCCCTGACCTACCGTTGGACACTGTGTGTCCAAGGATTCCTCGGCGGAGCTCGGAATGACAGTGGGGGTGTGAACTCTGTAACCATAAAGGGAACGAGACAGCAGGGGGACGGCCCTGCGGCAGGACACATGAGTCCCCGTCTTGTGCCATAATGTAACAATAGTACGCAGGGAAGCGGATGTTTGTAGACGGGCGGGGTCATATGGCGCGCGATTTCTTCGATGTCACACAGGGGGCGCTCGAGCGCCTCAACAAGAGCGAGCGCAGCCTGTTCGACTATGTGGTGAAGAACATGGACACGGTCAAGGACTTCTCCATCCAGCGCTTCGCCGCAGAGCGCTACCTGTCCACGACGACGATCTTCCGCTTCGCACAGAAGCTGGGCTTTACCGGTTACAGCGACTTCATCAACAGCCTCCTGGTCACGGAGCACCACCATCACACGCTGAAGGTCCCCTCGGTGCTGCACGACAAGGTCTATGCCGACGAGTACCTCAAGAACGTGATAGAGGCCGTCCGGGTCATGCCTGGCGAGAAGGTCGCCCGCGCGTTGGAGGTGCTTGCGCGCAAGCCGAACGCCTACATCCTTTGCGGCACGCACGCCAACGAGCTGGGCAGGTACTGTGAGAAGCTCTTCCTCGCCATCGGCTGCAGGGCGTATTTCCCGGAAGTGGACTACCAGCTCACCGCGATGATGGACATGCTGGACGACGACGACCTGCTGGTGGTGCTCTCGTATTCGGGAGAGGAGCGGGAGCTCATCCAGACCATCGAGCATATCTTCCTCGGCAAGCGTCCCTTCCTGCTCTCCCTCACGCGGGCAGACAACAACACCGTGCAGAACATGAGCGACATCAACTTCTATGTGTTCGCCGACGAGATAGAGCTCAACGGCATCAACCTCACCTCGCAGGTCGCAATGCTCATAATCCTCGAGCTTCTGATCTACAAGACCCTCGATGCCAAGTCCGTCTCGCCCTCCTGAGGTATTTTTGTTACGGGAATTGTAAAATCATTCACCTTTACTATCAGTGAAACAAAAACGCCGGAGAGGCTTCTCACGGTGCATCACGCAGTATATATTGACGACAGAATCCCATAAAGACACCTGTGCACCGGATAAGGAGGACGTATGCCCCGTATCAAGGACTATGTCGACAGCACCCCGTTCACGAAGGAGGAGCTGCTCGGGGTCGTCGATCTCGGCCTTGCGATCAAGGCCGCCATCAAAGCAGGCTACTACCCGCCGCTTCTGAGGAATCGGACGCTCGGCATGATATTCCAGCAGAGCTCGACGAGGACCCGTGTCTCCTTCGAGACCGCCATGGCGCAGCTCGGCGGCCACGCGCAGTACCTTGCCCCCGGGCAGATACAGCTCGGCGGCCACGAGACGCTCAAGGACACGGCCGTCGTGCTCAGCCGCCTGGTCGATGTGCTCATGGCGCGTGTGGACCGCCATCAGGACGTCGCGGACCTTGCGCGGTTCGCCACCGTCCCCGTCATCAACGGCATGAGCGACTACAACCATCCCACCCAGGAGCTCGGCGACCTTCTCACCATCGTCGAGAACCTGCCCGAGGGCAAGGCGCTCGAGGAGGTGCGCGTCACCTTTGTGGGCGATGCCACCCAGGTCTGTGCGTCGCTCGGCTTCATCATAACGAAGATGGGCGGGCAGTTCACGCACTTCGGCCCCGTGGGCTATCAGCTGGGCGAGGAGTACCAGGCCATCCTGCGCACGAACTGTGCACTCAGCGGCGGCAGCTTCGTCGTCACCGACGACGTGGACGAGGGCTACCGCGACGCGGACTTCGTCTACACCGACGTATGGTACGGCCTCTATGATGCGGAGCGTACCCCGGAGGAGTACATGGGCGCCTTCATGCCCACGTATCAGGTGACGGATGCGTCCATGAAGCGGGCCGCGCCCCACGCGAAGTTCATGCACTGCCTGCCGGCCTCGCGCGGCGTCGAGGTGACCGACGAGGTGCTCGATGCGCCCTACTCCCTCGCCTTTGAGCAGGCCGGCAACCGCCTGAGCGCCATGCGGGGGATACTTGCGTACTTCACCCCGGCCGTCGCCGTGGACCAAAAGGCCGCCGACGAGGCGAAGGCCCGCATCGAGGAGCTTCTGGCGTAGGGTGGGCACGTAGGGGGCGGGCATGCGACCTGCGCACCGAGACGCGGGCCGCGTCGCAGGCCGATCCGCAAGTCGAGCCGCAAACCGGGCAGCTAGCCGAGCCGCGAACCGGACAAGGAAGGACAGGGAAGGTCATCATGGAAAAGACAGGTAAAAAGAAGTTCAGGCTTCTCGACGCGGTGCTCGCCGCCGTCTGCATCATCCTGGTGGTCGAGGCGGCGGCGCCGAGCGCCGCCATCGGCAACAGCCAGTACTTCTGGTGGTTGCTGATGCTGGTGGCCTTCTTCCTGCCCTACGGGCTCGTCAGTGCCGAGCTCGGCACCACGTATACGGGTGAGGGCGGACTGTTCGACTGGGTCAAGCGCGCCTTCGGTCGCAAATGGGGCAGCAGGGTGGCGTGGTACTACTGGATCAACTTCGCCCTGTGGATGGCCTCCCTCGCCGTCCTCAGCACCGGCGTCATCGAGCAGGCCTTCGGCATCACGATACCGCTGTACGTCGCCCTGCCGGCCCAGCTTGCCTTCGTCTGGCTCGTCTCCTGGCTCTCCAACCATTCGGTGGCCGAGAATGCCATTCTCATCAACCTTGCCACCGTCTTCAAGATCATCATCATGGTCTCGCTCGGGGCCTTCGGCATCTACTTCGCCGTCACCCACGGCGTCGCCAACCCCATTGAGTCGCCTGCCGACCTGCTTCCGGGGGTGGACGGCATCTCGTTCATCGCCATCATCATCTTCAATTTCCTCGGCTTCGAGGTCGTGACCACCTTCGCCGGCGACATGGAGAACCCCAAGAGGCAGATTCCCAAGGCCCTCCTGCTGGGCGGCATCCTCGTCGCGGCCTTCTACATCTTCGCGTCCTTCGGCATCGGCGTGGCGGTGCCTTTGGACGAGCTCACCGCATCCGGCGGCCTGCTCGACAGCTTCGCCTTCTTCTTCGACAACCTGGGGATAGCCTCCGTCTTCCTCATCGTCGTTGCGCTCATGTTCGTCTACACGCTCGTCATCAATCTGCTGTCCTGGGCGCTCGGCGTGAACTACGTGGCCATGTACGCCGCCGACAACCACGCGCTGCCCAAGGTCTTCGGCAAGCGCGCGAAGGGCTCGGAGGACACCCCGTTCGGTGCGAGCATGGTCAACGGCGTCGTCGCGAGCGTGCTGGTGATAGCCGCCCCGCTCATCACGACGATCACCGGCAACGAGGAGATATTCTGGAGCTTCTTCGCCTTGCAGATAATCACGCTGCTCGCGTCCTATATCGTCCTGTTCCCTGCCTTCCTCAAGCTGCGCCGCATCGACCCGGACATCGAGCGCCCCTTCAAGGTCAAGGGCGGCCCCGTCCTGCTCAACGTCATCACCTGGGTGCCGCTCGTCCTCTTGGTCGTCTCCCTGTTCTTCTGCGTCACCTGGCCCGAGGAGGAAGGTTGGTTCGTCGACTGGACCCTGCTCGTCGGCGCCCTCGTCGCCGTTGTGGCCGGCGAGGTCATTGCGGTCCTCAGCGGACGAGGCGCATCAAAGGAAAGGAACCTGTCATGAAACGACTTGAGACCGTCCCTGCCGCCGACGGCTTCCGTATGCCGGGCGAGTTCGAGGCGCATGTCGGCTGCTGGATGCTCTGGCCGGAGCGTCCTGACAACTGGAGGCTCGGCGCGAAGCCTGCCCAGGCCGCCTTTGTGGAGGTCGCCCGTGCGATAAGCCGCTTCGAGCCCGTGACCATGGGCGTCAGCGCCGCGCAGTACGACAATGCCGTGAACCTGCTGCCGGACGACGTGCGCGTCGTCGAGCTGTCGAACAACGACTCCTGGGTGCGCGACTGCGGCCCCACCTTCGTGAAGAACGACGCGACCGGCGAGGTGCGCGGCATCGACTGGACCTTCAACGCCTGGGGCGGCCTGTACGACGGCCTGTACTTCCCGTGGGACAGAGACGACGAGGTGGCGCGCAAGATATGCGAGATCGAGCGCCGCCCGAGCTACCGGACGGACGGCTTCGTGCTCGAGGGCGGCTCCATCCACAGCGACGGCGAGGGCACGCTGTACACCACCGAGGAATGCCTGCTCTCCCCGGGGCGCAACCCTGAGCTTACGCGCGAGGAGATCGAGGGGAAGCTGCGGGACCATCTGGGGATCGAGAAGGTCGTCTGGCTGAAGGGCGGCATCTACCTCGACGAGACCACCGGCCATGTGGACAACATCTGCTGCGTGGCGCGCCCCGGGGTGGTCCTGCTCGCCTGGACGGACGACGAGGACGACCCGCAGTACGCGATAAGCAAGGAGAACCACGACCTGCTCCTCGCCTCAACCGATGCGAGGGGCCGGAAGGTGGAGGTCGTCAAGCTCCCTCTGCCCAAGCCCATACACATCAGCGCCGAGGAGAGCAAGGGCGTCGACGCGGTGGACGGCACGTTGCCGCGCCTTGAGGGCGACCGCCTGGCGGCGTCCTACGTGAACTTCTACATCGCCAACGGCGGCCTTGTGGTGCCGGCCTTCGGCGATGCCAACGACGCCGTGGCCGTCGAGGTGTTAGGCCGCGCCTTCCCCGGTCGCGAGGTGGTGACGGTGCCCGCCCGCGAGATACTGCTCGGCGGCGGCAACATCCACTGCATCACACAACAGCAGCCCGCCTGAGCACCTGCGGAAACCACTATCGTTTTAGAAATCGCCTCGCAGGTATTCTCCCAGATAGGGGATTGTGAGGCTTACCTCTCCTCGGCTGCTTGCGCTTATCACTCCAGCGGCAATCAGCCGTCTGCGGTACTTCTGGGCATAGGGCTGGCTGACCTTCATCCGCTGGGCGATGTCGGACATCCTGCCCGTCACACCATCCTTGGACAGGGCGTTAAGGAACTCCTTGTCTTTTGTCGAAA
Source organism: Coriobacteriales bacterium (assembly GCA_031263105.1). Lineage (GTDB taxonomy): Bacteria > Actinomycetota > Coriobacteriia > Coriobacteriales > UBA8131 > JAISGJ01. Next base: position 1,248 of record JAISGJ010000069.1, on the reverse strand, counting down.
GCGGCTTGAGTACGGTGTTGAAGACGCTGTCAATCATCTCCTGCCTGGAACTGGCCGTTGCCCGCTCGACATCCGTCATCGAGATGGTGTCTGACCCCTTGGAATATCCGAGCAGGTAGTAGCCCATCAACTGTAGAAGATAGGGATAGCCCCGAGTGGCTTTGACGGCAGCCGCAAGGGCTTGCGAATCGATGGCTTTTCCGAATCGGGTGAAGACTTCAGCATAGTAAAGGCTGATCTCTCCTAGCGGCAACGGGCCGAGATATACTTTATGCGCACGGTTCAGAAAGGTAAGGATGTTGTCATTCAGTACATTGGAGATGGAATCAGGCAGTCCCGCCATGGCAATGACGATATCTTTCTTCTCGCCGATGAGGTGCTGATAGGTAGTCGCCAGATCACGCATCTCCTCAGAGTTCGGCTGTACCTCATCAACAAGGATCAGCACTTTTTTGTTTTGCTTGGCCAGCTCATCGCAAAGCAGGGACAGCTTGACCCGGAAGCCGTAGTTTTTCTTTGTCTCCTCCGTGAAGGTCAACCCAACGGAAAACCCGAAAGCCCCAGCGGAGAGGCCTTTGAGGGGGAATTGCCTCTCGGCGGCATATTTTGCGCCCTCGATTTGAATGATTTGGATTATCTCATTCAGCATCAAACGGTTGGCGGTCACACGGGCGACGACGCAATCCCTCTGCGAGGCAAGATCCGCGAACTCCAATAGAAGCGCAGTCTTCCCCGTTCCTCTTTGGCCGATGAGGATAGAGGTTCTATTCGGATGGCCAATGGGCTGCGAGAGGCCGTCCAAGAAATCTGAGATAACGTCGTCTCGACCGACGATATGGTCGGGGCGGTTTCCAAATGTCGGCAGGAACGTGTTGACACCGCCCACTACTCACCCTTTCTCTCTCCTTCTCTTTCTTTCTCTCATCTTCTCTTATTTTTTCTTTCTTGTAAGATATCTCATATTCTCAGCATAGTCAAGAAATCGAGGTCGGGGCCTGCTTGTCGTGGCCTGCCTCTGTTACACGTCACACCCCCACTGTCATTCCGCGCCCCGCCGAGGAATCTTTGGACACGCAGTGTCCAACGGCAGGTCGGGGGGCCCCTCGACCTGCGGTCGACCGCTGGCGCGGTCGAGGATTCCTCGACAGGCTCGGAATGACAGTGGGGCTCGGAATGACAGTGGGGCTCGGAATGACAGTGGGGCTCGGAATGACAGTGGGGGCTCGGGATGACAGTGGGGGCTCGGGA
>JAISGJ010000068.1 GCA_031263105.1 Coriobacteriales bacterium | reverse complement strand
GAGGGGATTCATGGATTCAGTGGGTTAGACGTGCTTCAAGAGCTCGGCTGGTTTTATCTCCATCTTGGAGAATGCGAACATCCGCAAGGCCAAGTCTTTGAGCGATGCTCCAATGTGATAGACGGTATTGTCGATTATCAGGAAGCGGTCGTGTATCTTGCTCGTTGTCTTGATGGTAATCGGCGCATACTGCGCGTTGTGCTTCGTTAAGTCCTGCTGCAACTGCTCAGAAATCTTTCTCGTGTAAATCTCCGCACTCACCCTTGCCTTGCGCTTTGACAGGAGCGTCAGCACCCGGTCGTCAACGTAATTGTCGAGCAGGACGATTCTTTTCTTCGCCTCTCGGATGCGGTCGGACGCAAAAGCGTATGCGTCGAAGATTTGCCCGTTGTAGAAGATGCCCTCAACTGGTGGTAGGGCGGTCTTGACGAAGAATTCAATCCGCCTCTCCGTTTCGGTGACGCGGTTCACTGTTTCGGTCATCTGGTATTCCAAACGCTCGATACGATGGTTGACCGCGTAGCCACGCAGAATGTATTCCTTTAACACCTGTGTTGCCCAACGCCTGAACTGAACGCCACGCTGCGACTTGATGCGGTAGCCTACGGAGATAATCACGTCGAGATTGTAGAAGTTTGTGGGCTTCTTATTAAATTCAGAAATCCTGAATTTCTTGATCGCGCTGTCTTTCGCAAGCTCACCTTCTTTGAATGCATTTGTTATGTGCATACTGACATTGGATTTTGCGGTTCCAAACAGTTCCGCCATCTGCGCCTGCGTGAGCCAGACGGTCTCGCCCTCGACGAGAACGTCGATTGCCACATCGTCGTCCTGCGGCCTATAGAGTATGATTTCGCCTTTGTCCATAACGGTGTTCCCAATTCCCCATAATGCAGCGAAGCCGATCGCCGCGCGGCACCACTCAACGGTGACTTCTGTCGCCTATTATACACGCTCCGGCTCGAAGCATAGGAACGGATGGGACAGAGAGAACCGTGTTGGAGTTGGTCAATTCCGGTGAGATTGAGCCGGAGGGTTTCTACCAAAACGAGGCTGGAGCCATCGAGTTCGTCATAAAAAGAGTTGCGCGGGAAGGCGAGCTTACAGAAGACTCCATCGAGGATGTCCACGAAATAACAACGCAGGACCTTGAAGGCCGCGTTCGGGGCGTCTATCGAAACACGCCTGTGTACATCAGGGGTTCGGATACCGTTCCTCCCAGCGCAGTGACAGCTCGTGAATGCATGGCGGATCTGGTGTACGCGTACAATGGCTCTCTTTTGCATCCGATATGGAAGGCGACGGCTTTTCATGTGCTGTTCGAGAACATCCATCCCTTCATGGACGGAAACGGACGGACGGGAAGAAACCTCCTGAACTTCATGCTTATAAAAAGCGGGTATCCGCCCATATCGCCGAGGAACGACAGGCAGCATCACTATCTCGATGCGCTCAGGCAATGGCAGGTACGCGACAACCCTGAGCCGTTCTTCAGGCAAATCATTGACCTTGTTAACGAGGAGATTACAACAAGGACAGAAATCATTGTTGAAGGAAAAGCCGGTTACTGACACCCCACTGCCATCCCGAGCCTGTCGAGGGATCCTCGACCGCGCCAGAGGTCGACCGCAGGTCGAAGGGCCCCCTGACCTGCCGTTGGACACTGCGTGTCCAAAGATTCCTCGCGGAGCTCGGAATGACAGTGGGGGCGTGAAGGAAAAGCCGGTCAGAAGGACCTTGCCGAAGGACTTTGCCGGTGGGGCAGAACGGCGGGACGTCGAGGACGCCGTCCCCTACGGGGGTGACAGGGGGCGTGACGGTATAGCCGCATCCGTAGGGGACGGCGTCCTCGACGTCCCGCTCCCTTGACACGTCGGGCCCTCTCCACTACCATACGGAAAGTTAGAAATATCTAACGACCAATGGTACCTACAGAGGGAAAGAGAGACACCATGACAGCTCTATCGGAACGCCCTGCAGCGGGAACCGTCCGCAGGGCCGCCCCGTCCCGGGCGCTTAAAGCGGCGCTGAGCCTCATGCTGGCAGCGCTCATGGCCTGCGCCCTGCTTGTGGCGGGCGGCTGTTCGAGCCCGGCGGAGCAGCCCGCTGCCGACGGCGGGGGCGGGGCCAGCGGCGGGGGCGCAGAGGCCACGGAGGCCGACGACGGCCAGAGCAGCGCGGACGAGGCGGACGAGGGCACAGCGGCGGGCACCGGGGAGGAGACCCGTCTCGTCGAGACCCTGCGTGGACAGGTCGAGATACCCGCCGACCCCCAGCGCATCGCCGACGCCTCGGGCATCAGCGACATCCTCGCCATACTGGGGCACAAGCCGGTCGCGACCTCGGACTCGGACGCCTACGACTACACGAAGTTCCCCAGCTACCTTGAGGACCTGCTCCAGGGCGCGGTGATCATCGGCTATCCCATGGCGGACACGGTAGACATCGAGGCCGTGCTTTCGGTCGAGCCCGACCTCATCATCATCAACCCGCGTCAGGAGAAGGCCTACGACCAGCTTGCCGCCATAGCGACCACCATCATCATCGAGCCGAACGTCAACGACTGGCGCGGCGACATGCGCATGGTCGCGGCCCTGTTCGACGAGGAGGCCGCCTCTACCGCCGAGGCCTGGATCGGCGACTACGACGCGTGCGCCGAGGAGGTCGGCCAGGCCATCCGTGCCGCCAACGGCGAGGACGCCACGTACTTCGCGTTCCTGACCGGCGGCACCTCCTACTACCTCTTCACCGGCGCCGCCTACGGCGACATCTTCTACAACGACCTCGGCCTGAAGGTGCCCGCGAACCTGCCCGAGCAGGACAGCATCACGCTGCCCACCGCCTCACTTGAGGGGCTGACGGAGATAACGGCGGATCACCTCGTAGTGCTCGCGTCGGATGACGACAGGGCCGTCCTTGAGGCGAGCGCCGCCTGGAACAGCATCGAGGCGGTCGCGGCCGGAAACGTCGTCTGGCTCGCACAGTCGCCCTACTTCAACGAGGCCTACAGCACCTACGGGCGCATACAGCTCCTCGACGAACTCGAGGCCCTGCTCGTCAAATAGGGGCATCGGGGACAGGGGCATCGGGGACGTGCGGGCGGCAGCTGCCCGTCAGGGCCACGTGCGGGGCCGGGCCGACCGGGGGGCAAGTGCGCCCTCCGGTCGCCTGACGAGGCCCCTGTTCGCCCTGTTCATGGCGCTGGGCGTGCTGCTTGCCGTCGTCGGCGTCGTGCTCTCGGTGTGCTTGGGCGCACGCGACATCGCCCTGTCCGACGTCCTCATAGGCGTGTTCGGCGCCGACAAGACGACGACCGAGCAGCTCATCATCTGGGACACCCGTCTGCCCAGGGCCCTCTCGGCCCTGTTCATAGGGGCCTTCCTCTCGGTCTCGGGGGCCCTCATGCAGGGCATCACCCACAACCCCATCGCCTCGCCCTCCATCATGGGGGTGAACCAAGGGGCCGTGCTGGCCGTGGCGGTGTTCACTGCCGCACAGGCCGGCGGCTGGTTCGCAGGCGGGCAGGCGGCGGACCTCATGTGGGGGACGCTCACCGGCAAGGTGCTCTTCGCATTCGCAGGGGCATCGCTTGCCGCCATTCTCGTGTTCCTGTTCAGCATGAGGCGGACAGGGGTCGATATCACGCGCCTCCTTCTGGCAGGAACCGCGTTGGGGATGCTGTTCAGCGCGCTCTCGTCGCTCATCGCACTGCTCACGAACAACACGAAGAACCTCACGGTCTGGATGGCCGGAGGGCTCTCGGGGACGGGCTGGGAGGCGCTTGCCGTGCTGCTCGTCCTCTCTGTGACGCTCCCGGCGGCAGTCCTCCTCTCGCCGCGCATCAACGTGCTCAACCTGGGGGACGAGGCCGCGATAGGGCTGGGGCAGCGCCCCGCGCTCATACGCTTCGGCTCGCTCGCCTGCGTCGTGCTCCTCAGCGGCACCGCTGCGGCCCTCGCAGGCAACATCGGCTTCGTCTGCCTCATCGTGCCGCACATCGCCCGCCTGCTCGTGGGCGGCGACTACCGCCGCATCGTCCCCTTCTGCATCGTCGCGGGCGCCGTGCTGCTGAGCTACAGCGACACGCTGGCACGCCTGCTCAACAGCCCCTTCGAAGTGCCCATCGGCACCATCACCTCGCTTCTCGGCGTGCCCGTCCTCATCTACCTGGTCCGCAGGGAGCGCCGCGCATGAGCGAGGGGAGGACAGCGGGCGACACGGGGCGCGACATCGGGCGCAGGCGTCGCTTCAGGCGCTTCCTGCTGGTGGCGGGCGCCCTTCTCGTCGTCCTACTCGGGGCCGTCACCCTGAGCATGACGGTCGGCACCTTCGGCATGACCCTGCCCGACCTCCTCGGCACGCTCGCCGGAACGGGCAGCCGCCAGCAGGAGATCGCGCTGTACACGATACGCGTCCCCCGCATACTCATCGCCCTGCTGGTGGGAGGCGCGCTGGCGGTGTCGGGCGCCATCCTGCAGAGCGTGACCCGCAACGACCTCGCCGACCCCGGCATCCTGGGGATCAGCAGCGGGGCCGCGCTCTTCGTGGTCGTCTACATCTACCTCACCAACGGCGGCAACTACTACAGCGTCCCCACGCTCACCATCTTCACCATGCCGCTCATCGCGCTCGCGGGCGGGCTTGTCGCGGCGCTGCTCATCTACACGCTCGCCTGGCGGCGCGGCATGAAGCCCACCCGCCTTTTGCTGATGGGGATAGCGGTCAACGCGGCGTTCGCGGCGCTCATCGTCATGTTGCAGATAAGCTTCGACGTCAAGGACTTCAACCGCGTCCTCATGTGGACGATGGGGAGCATCTGGGGCGCGAACCAGAGCTATGTCCTCGCGGTGGGGCCGGCGCTGCTCCTGCTCGTCGGCCTTGCGATCTACCAGTCGCGTTACCTCGACGTCTACACGCTGGGGGACGAGACCGCCGAGGAGCTGGGAGTGAACGTCGAGCGACGGCGCAGAGGGCTTATCGCCATAGCGGCGGGCCTTGCCGCGCTCGCGACCGCCGTGGCGGGCAGCATCGCCTTCGTGGGGCTCGTCGCACCCCACATCGCACGCCGCTTGGTGGGTCCCCAGCACCGGTACCTGCTGCCGGTCTCCCTGTTCGTCGGCATGGTGCTGGTGGTCACAGGCGACATCATCGTGCGCAACCTCTTCGCCCCCATCGAGATCCATCTCGGCATCGTGATCTCGCTCATCGGCGTGCCCTACTTCATGTACCTGCTGCTCAAACGATAAGACGAAGGAACGAGGATGAGAGACTACGGCCTGCGCGGCTCAAGGAACGGCAGACGGCACGACCCCGAGGGCGACGGCCTGCACGGCGGGGCGGGCGGCGGGGCGGCGGGCGGCGGCGGGACCGTTGTCGGCAGCGGAACCACGACCGGAAGCGGGGCCACGGCCGGAAGCGGCATCGTCCTCAGGAACGTCAGCCTGGGATACGAGCAGTGCCGGGTGATCGCCGACATGAGCCTGACGGTGCCTGCCCACCGGGTCACGGTCATCATCGGGGCGAACGGCTGCGGGAAGTCCACCTTGCTCAAAGGGATGGCCCGCATCCTCCGGCCCGAGGAGGGCGTCATCGAGCTGGAGGGCGCCGACGTGCACCGGACGCCCTCGCGCACGATGGCGCACCGCATGGCGGTGCTGCCGCAGAACCCCGTCGCGCCGAGCGGCCTGACCGTCGAGGAGCTGGTGGCCTATGGGCGCTTCCCCCACAAGACGGGGTTCGGCAACCTCGACGCCCAGGACTACCGCATCATCGAGGAGTCGCTTGCGACCTGCGCCCTGACGGAGTTCGCCGCCACGCCGCTGGAGGAGCTCTCGGGCGGGCAGCGCCAGCGTGCATGGATAGCGATGACGATATGTCAGCGAACCCCCTACCTCCTGCTCGACGAGCCGACCACCTATCTCGACCTCGCACATCAGCTCGACGTGCTCGACCTGTTGACGAGGCTGAACCGAAAGGAGGGGCGCACCGTCGTCATGGTGCTGCACGAGCTCAACAACGCCGCGCGCGTGGCCGACCACATGATAGGCATGAAGGAGGGGGCCGTCGTCGCCGAGGGCGACCCGTGCGAGGTGGTCACGAACGCCAACCTGCGCACCATCTTCCAGATAGACGCACGCATCGAGCACGACGACCGCAACGGCAAGCCGCTCCTGCTCGCCTACGAGAAGCTGGGAAGTGCCGATTGTGCGGGGGATGAGGACGGGGACGCCCTCCCGTTGGGGCCCGTGGGGGCGTAGCCCCGTTTCCGCCGTCCCGTCCGCTCCTCCCGTCCTTTCGACCCCTGCCGAGGCCCCATGACGCGAGGGATTCCCTCCGGGCCTCCGCCATGATATCGTGGGACGGGCATGACAGAGGCCCTTGTTCCAGGCGATTGCCTGCCGAAGGGCACGTTGGGCGCACCAGTGCTCCGTAACAGCTGGGCCCAGGAACCGACGATGACAGACCTGCCCTCCCCAAAGACACGTCCCCCAAAGGCACGTCGAAGCAAGAAGCGGGACTACCCGCTCGACCATACGGGCATCCCCCTGCCCTTGAAGGTGCTCGGGGGGCTCTGCATACTGGCAGGCTCGTCTGTCGTCATCCTCACCGCGCTCGACCTCTCCTCCTCCCTGGAGCAGATACGCCTGTGGCTCCGTCCCGAGAGGTCGAAGACGTCCGTGGTCATATACGCCGCCATGCTCGTCTGCCGGGCGGTGCTCGTCGTTGCGCCGCTCCTGCTGGGAATACGGCTCCTCATGAACAGGCGCCGCCATGCCGCCCGCCTCGTCAACTCGCTCATCGGGACGGTGGTCGCAACCGCACTGTGCGACATGATGCTCTTCGGCCTCAACAGGGACGACCTGCTGTACCTCGTCATCCTCGCGGTGCTCGTCGTCCTGTCCGGCTACATAGACCCCTCGCTCGCCGAGGAGCGCCTGTTGCAGCGGAGGCTGCGCACGATGGAGGCGCGGAGCCGGTCGGAGCGTGGCGGCCGGGACGGCCACGGCGCGGCGGGCACGGGACCTGTCGCCCTCAACTTCTTCAACCTGTTCTGGATATTCGTGGCCTGCAGCGTCATCGGCCTTCTTCTGGAGACGGTGTTCTGGTTCTGGCAGTACGGCTGCTACCAGAACAGGGCCGGCCTCCTGTTCGGCCCGTTCTCGCCGATCTACGGGTTCGGCGGCATCCTTATGACCTTGGGGCTCAGCCGGCTCCACGACAGGCCGGTCGTCCTCGTCTTCTTGGCAAGCGCCCTCATCGGCGGGGCCTTCGAGTATGTCGTGAGCTGGTTCCTGCAGTTCTCCTTCGGGATAACCGCCTGGGACTACACGGGGACGTGGCTTTCGATCGACGGCCGCACCAACGGGGAGTTCATGGCGATCTGGGGCGTGCTCGGCGTCGCCTGGCTCAAGTTCCTCTTGCCCTCGACGCTGCGGCTGGTGAACGCCATGCCGTGGAAGATACGCTACAGCGCGACCACGGTCTCCACCCTGCTCATGCTCGTCAACGGCACGATGACCCTCATGGCCTTCGACTGTTGGTTCGAGCGGGCGTCCGGCTACCCGCTGCACACGCCCATCGAGCAGTTCTTCGGCAACAGCTTCGACGACGGGTTCATGGCCGACCGCTTCCAGAGCATGTCAATGGACCCAGCCGACACGACAAGGATCGGTTGAGGCGGGGACAGGGAGGGAGCGGGGCGGCGTTGCGGCCTCAGCGCCCGTCGCGGCCGCGCTCCTTGAGCGCGCGCTCGACCTCCCGGCGACTGTCGCGGGCGGCCATCGAGGCGCGCTTGTCGTAGTCCTTCTTGCCGCGCGCCAGGCCCAGCTTGACCTTCGCCAGGCCTGCGTCGCTGAAATACAGCGAGAGCGGCACCAGCGCCATGCCCGCCTGTGCGACCTTCTCCTTCAGATAGCGGATCTGCTTTTTGTGCATGAGGAGCTTGCGCCTGCGGTCGGGCTCCACGTTGGCGCGGTTGCCGTGGCTGTAGGGCTTGATGTGCAGCCCGAGCAGCCACAGCTCGCCGTCGCGGACGAGGGCGTAGGTGTCGGTCAGCTGGCCGCCCCCCTCCCTGAGCGAGCGCACCTCGGTCCCCGTGAGCACGATGCCGGCCTCGAAGGTCTCCTCGACATGGTAGTCGTGGAACGCCCTGCGGTTCTTCGCAATGACCCTCTCGGGCGCCTTGTTATCGTGGCGTGAAGTCAACCGTGCCATCCAGGTCCAGGACGAAGCGGGCGAGTATCTTGACCGCCGTGTCGAGGTCGTCGAGCTTGAGCACCTCGGTCGGGGTGTGCATGTAGCGCAAAGGGACGGAGATGAGGCCGGCTACCTTGCCGCCACGGGAGAGCTGGATGGCGTTGGCGTCGGTGCCGGTCGCACGGGGCTCGGGACCTATCTGGTAGGGGCGCTTCGTGTCCTCGGCGGCCTTGACCATGCGCTCGAAGAGCACGGGGTTGATGTTGGGGCCGCGCGCGATGAGGGGGCCGCCCCCGCACGTCGCCTCGCCATGCTTCGCCTTGTCTATGCCGGGGTAGTCGGTGGCATGGCCGACCTCGGCGCTGATGCCGATGAGGGGATCGACCCCGTAGGCGCTCGTCACGCCGCCGCGCAGACCGATCTCCTCTTGGACGGTGCCCGCCGCGACGAGGTCGCCGGCGGCGCCTCCGGCCTTCTTCACCTCTTCGAGCACGCGCGCGGCTATCCAGACGCCTATCTTGTCGTCGAAGGCGCGCGCCACCGCGAACCCGTCGCCGTAGGACTCGAAGCCCACGCCGTAGGTGATGGGGTCGCCTATGCGGATGCGCTTCCTCGCCTCGTCGGACGTGAGCCCCACGTCGATGAACAGCTTGTCCATCTTCGTGACGTTCTTGCGCTCGTCGGGATCGATGAGGTGGATGGGCATGCGCCCCATGACGCCGCGCAGCAGGGTCGGGGCGGCGGGGTCCGTGCCCGTCGCGTAGAGGTTCACCCGCATGCCGGGGAGGATGGCGGCATCCACGCCGCCGATGGCATCGAAGCTGACGAAGCCCTTGTCGTCGATGTAGGTGACCATCATCCCGACCTCGTCGAGGTGGCCGGCGACCATGACGCTCGGTGCGCCCTTCCTGCCTTTGAGGGTCGCATGGACGCTTCCGAGGACGTTCGTCTCGACGCTGTCCGCCACGCCTTCCATGCGCGCACGGAACAGGGCCGCAGCAGGCGTCTCGTAGCCGCTGGGGGAAGGAGCCTCCGTGAGGCTCTTGAGGAACTCGAGGTCTTTCCTGTTCATAGTCCATCCTTTCACGGGAGACCTATCAGCCTACCATAAAAGGAAGGCCCCTGCCGCTCCCGTCCCGCTTTGCCCGCATCCGCTTTGCCCGCATCCGCCAGTTACGGT
>JAISGJ010000048.1 GCA_031263105.1 Coriobacteriales bacterium | reverse complement strand
GCGGCTGGGCCGGGGTGACAGCGGGCGGCTGGGCCGGGGTGACAGCGGGCGGCTGGGCCGGGGAGGCAGCGGGCGGCTGGGCCGGGGCGGCAGCGGGCGGCTGGGCCGGGGCGGCAGCGGGCGGCTGGGCCGGGGCGGCTGCGGGCGGCTGGGCCGGGGTGGCGGTGGGGTGTGAACACAGTAACGTCATAGTCCCGTCATTCCGTCTCGATGGCCATCGCCTTTCTCGCCACTTTCTTTGTTGCGCACGCTGTACGCGAAGACCCCGCCAAGCGCGGCGATTGCGGCGACCACCACGAAGAGGAGCAGGCCCGACCCGTCGTCCTGGGCGCCTCCGCCCGCCACGACCGTCTGCGGGGCCTCGGTCTCGCCTTCGGTCTCGTTGAATGCCGTTATGACGTAGTAGGGCTCCTCTGGCATGGAGACGTCCGCCCCGTACACGGACATGTTCCATTGGCCCTCCTTGGCGCCTTCGACATGGACCTGCGTCAGGGTGCCCTCGGTCTGGACGCTGTAGCCGGGATAGCCCTCCTGGACCGCTGCGCCGAGAGGGTCGGTAAGCTTCAGGTCGAGCGTGCTGCCCGGCCAATAGATTGTCGTTTGGATGTCGCCGTGCCCTTCGACCACGAAGTCGCCCGCATCGACGGTCTCGCCCTGGGCGACGGTACCCATGTGGTCGGCAAGCACCTGCGAGGTCGCCGAGAGCTGCGCCTTCGTCATCATCGCGAATATGCCCACGGCGGCGCTCGTCACCGAAGAGGGATCCTCGTGCGCGTATGCGCCTCCCGTAATCGATGCAATCTGCTCCAAAAGGCTTTCATTGAGGTCGCCGGAAGCCCCGAATCCAATGGTGTATATCCTTATCCCCTTGTCTGCGGCCTGCTGTGCCAGGTCCAAAATGGACGAGTCGCTGTTCCCGGCCGTGTCCATGCCGTCGGACAGGAAGACCATTATCTTTTGCCCCGCAACACTTTCCAGCTGCCTTATGCCCTCGTTGAGCCCTGCGTAGATATTCGTTCCTCCGATAGTGTCGAGACCGGCTATCGCAGAGGTCACCGCTCCATAATCACTTGACAATTCGATGTCTACCCCGGAGGAACCGGAAAAGCTCACGACCCCTACATCAAGCGTTGAGGCGCTGTGCTCCGCTTGGCTTTCCATGCTTGCAACGAATACCCTGCCCTGCTCCTTAGCGGCCGAAATCTTCGAGTTGTTGCCATACGCAGAACCTTCGTCCATAGAAGTTGAAAGATCGAACACAAGCGAGGTGGCGACACTCTCCTTCCAGTACTTTGACGGAACAAGACCGTAGTATTGGTACTGGAGGCGCATCTTGCCATTTACCACATTGCCGCTTGTGTCCTCGTAATACCTCATCTTTCCGGCATAATAAGCAGCAAGGGGATCAGCGTCTTTGCTCAATTCTTCCGACATTTTAATGGGAATCACGGTGTTTCCGTTTAAGCCGTCAGCGCTATATGACATCCTCGTAGAGCCAATGAAGCACTGGGCCCCGTTCAGCAAAATTGTCAAGGCCAAGGACTCCGCCTGGGTCTTGCCGTTGATATAGGCGCCATAACAGGCAGCGCTGTATACCATGCCGTCAAAATCAGCGAAGGCCTGATTCATGCCTACGGGCAACCCGGCCTTGCCTCTGGATGTCACGTACTCGCCCCACCATTGCGTACAGTCAGTGTCGTCCCCATGCAGAAGGATTGCCGTCATGTACGAATCGCTCGGCAAATCTGCGGGATTGCCCGGCAAGCCCACAGGTTCTGAGTTCTGCATCTGCACGCCAGCCCCCATGGCATTGACTACCTTTGCCCAAAGATCGTTTCTGCCACCTGCCGGATTATTCAGCTCATGTGACAATCCCTTCTCGTAACCCCCTTTTATCCGCTTAAACTGTGCATTCCAGATATCGGCATTGGTTCCCAGAGGCAAACGCACTATGGGGACATCGGCTTTATTGTCTCCATCGAAGTCCGCGTACAGGTCGTCGGTATCGATATCATCGTCACCATCCTGAGCAGGGTTCCAAATCAAGTTTGAACGAATGATGTTGTAGTCGCCGATAATCTGGATGGCACTGACGTTGCGCTTGTCGGCCTCTTGTTTGATAAGGTCTCGGACATCCTGTTGGTCTGCGATGTGGTCCGGCACATCGACCACATCGCCTATTTTGGAAAGCTGTGCTGTCACCTCGTCTTCTGACAGGCCGATGCGCTGCGCGACCAAGTCGACCTTGGTGACCACGAGCACCACCTTGCCGTCCACGAGCGCGTCTGCAGGCACAAAAAGCCCCAACGAAATCATGGTGGAGACAAGCGCGATGCTCAGACAGACACTGAGTGCGACGCGACGTAACCGCCCTTTTCGGACGATGCGACCTATCAATCCGCTAATTCGAGAGAGCAACTGACACCTCCCCATTCGGGTTCAACATCACGATGAGCGTGTTCTCTATCGAGACACCTGGAGAAGGCTCAAACGGCGTACCCTCATAGCGAGCATATAAAATCGTCTCTCCGTTCATCACGGAAGCGGTCACATCCGGAACGACCCCTTGGAAATCTGGATGCTCGCCCTCGATCAGCTTTTCTGCATGCGGGAGTATCTGCCCCTTTTCCTCGTCGGTCGCAGTGCGCACAGTCGGAAGGCCGCTCAGCTGAATCGCCTCCCCTTCCCCCTCTGACGGAGTCGTTGGCGTGGTTTGGCTCGGAGCCGTTTGCTGGGACGACCCCGGCGCAGGTGTTTCGCTGCTCGGCTCTCCACCCCCGGCCGGAGCACCGCCGCCTCCGCCGCCGCTGCCGGCGTTCGCGGTGAAGAAGATGACGAGCAGCAGCACGACCAGCGCGCCGAAGACTATGGCGATTATCTTGTTCGAGTTGGAGTTGGAGTTCGGGTCCATGGTTCTCATTCCCCCTGTCGGATTCTCTCGGGCACCTTGCGCCGCTCAAACATTCAGGGACTCGGCTTCGATGGGAGGCTCGACAGCAGGAGGAGGGCTCTCAAGGCCACCGCCGAACAGGAAGCCTGCGGCGAAGGCGGCGGCAAGGACCACGACCAGGGCCAAGAGCACGATCAGGAGCACGGCCGCCCGGTTCGGCCTCCTGCCCCTTGGGGGCATGCCGTGGCCGCTCCTTGGTGATGCGCCATGGTCAAAAGGGGGCGTGCCGCCGGCCGGCCGCCGCCTCGACGGCCTGTTCGCCCTGCCCGACGCAGGCCTGGGGGCCGAGCCTCTGCGAAAGCGTCCCAGCAGTCCCTCCCGTGGGGCAGAGGCCTTCAGGGAGCTCCAGTTCGCCACGGCGACCACTGCGGTCGCGTTGTCGTCGGTGTTCCTTTTCAGGGCCAGGGCGACGACGTCCTCGGCGGTCGCCTCGACGCTTGCCGCGCGCATGACGCTGTCGGCCAGCATCTGGGCATCCAGCACCGTGGAGACCCCGTCGCTGCAGAGCAGGAGCGCATCTCCGCGCGCCAGCGTGACCTCGGTTATCTCAGGGTCGCCGTCGGTAAAGCCGAGGGCGCGCTCTATGACGTTGCGTTCGGGGTGCTCCTGGGCCTGCCTCTCCGTTATCAGGCCCTCGCTGAGCAGCCTCCCCACGGCGGAATGATCCTTCGTCAGCTGCCGTGCCGCGCCCCGATGGATGAGATAGGCGCGGCTGTCCCCGACGTGGGCCACCCATGCCTTGCGGGAGCTGAGGAAGGCCCCCACGAAGGTCGCCCCCATGCCGGTGTTGCCACGCACCTGCATCTCACAGCCGATGGCCTCGTTGGCGTTCTCGACTATCTCTTTGAATGCGAGCGGGACGTCCAGCTCCACCTGATGCTCCTCGGCCATTGCAAGCAGCTGCTGCAGGTAGGTCTCTGCGGCCTGGACCGCAAGCCTGCTCGCGACGTCGCCGCCGTCGTGCCCTCCCATGCCGTCGCTCACCATGATGAACGCGGATATCCCCTCAGAGAACGACTGCACGTCCGAGAAGTCGAGGACGTAGTAGCTGTCTTCGTTTGCCGGTCGTGGGCCCGCTGTCGAGAATCCGGCGACCTTCATTCGACCGCCGTTTCCTCGTCATGCGCTTCGAGTTCGCCTTGCGCTTCGAGCCCACCTTGGCTGAATGGCGGAAAATCCCTTGCCTCCCCACCACCAACAGCCGAAAGGCCTTCAGTCCCCGTATCGGCGAGAAGGGGCGCAGGCTCCTTGGGAGGCCTTCTCCCAAAGACGACGAGCGCCGCCAGGCCGACGACAAGCGCTATGCCGACGCCGACGAGGAGAGGCAACGAGATGTCCGTCGCCTCGACGCTCGTATCGACGGTCCTGAACAGGTCGAGCTGCCCGACGACGAACACATGGGCGCGGTCCGCCGAGCCGTTGAGGACGAGCGAGTACGCGCCGGGGGCAGGGTGCTCCAGCTGCAAGGTCAGGAGGCCGTCGCTGTCCGTCTGCACCGAGTAGGAGTCCTCGCCCATCTCCTCGCCGTCGCGAAGCAGCGCAAGGCCGGGCGTCTCGCCGTCTGCCAACACGCCGACCTCCAACGAGCGGGTGCCGCCGTCAAGGTCGCCGAGCGCCAGTGCGGCCCCCGCCGAAGGCGCCACCTCGGAATCGAGCAGGTTCAGGCCGAGCGAGGTATAGTAGGCCTTGAGGAAGCTGACCTTGAGGCCGTAGGTGTCGGTGGACTCGTAGAAGTCCCCTCCCGTGCTGGCGGCGACCTCCTTCAGGAAATCGACGTCCGACTCGCCCATGGTGCCGAACGCGACGGTGTCGATGACCACCCCCGAGGCCTTGGCGTCGCCGACGGCGCCCGCCATGATCTCGACGTTGCTCTCCCCCTGGGTGCTCGCGCCGTCCGAGAGGAACAGGATGCGCCTCTCCGTGCTGACGGACGCGCTGCCCAAGGCATCCAGGGAGGCCCGCAGGGCCTGGCCGATATCGGTCTCGTCCGTCGCATCTATCCCGTCGAGCGCAGCTCTTGCTCCGGCATCGCTCCCGGTGGCAAGCGTGCTCACACTCGTGTTGAAGCCGAGCACCGTCACGTCCGTGGGCACGGCGTAGCTCGTCTTGCCCCTTACGTCGACCGCCTGCATGTAGTCCTGGGCCGCCGCCTTTGCGGCATCCAGCCGGGTCGTCCCGCCTTCGAGCACCTCGCGCATGCTGCCCGACAGGTCGAGCGTGAGGACCGACGAGATGTGCGTCACGGGGGCGCCGTCGGCGAACCAGGCCTCGTAGAACTCCTTGACCTGCATCTTGACCTCCGCAGAGGTCACGTAGCAGTCCATGGCGGAGAGCCTCTCGGCGACGTTGGCGTCCACAGGCACGAACTCGTTGTCGAGCGTCTGGGAGTACGGCAGCCACAGGGCAGAAAGCCCCAGCCTCTGGGAGACGGTCGCCCGTGACAGGGCGCTCTGCACCTGCGTGCTCACCTCGCCGGGCAAGGCCATGTCGGACTGCAACGCGGCCCCGTCGGTGAAGCCGAAGCCCATGTCGCCGATCTGGCCGTTTATCTGGAGCGCCTTTACGATGTTGGGGAAGGGCGCGCTGTTCAGGTCGTTCAGGAACGCGCTCCCCGGCACCACGTCGTCGGCCTCAAGCCCCGATGCCGCAGCGAGCTCGCCCCATAACGGGAGCTTCGGGTACGCCGTCGCAGCGCTGTAGCCCTGATGCGCGGTTCCGAGAAAGGCAATCCCTACGATGTCTGCACGCGCGCTCTGCCTGGCATCGGCAAGGTCCTCGACATACAACCGTGCCTGCAGGCCGCTGGCGCCCGAGGCCACGATGAAGGTCTTGGGGTTGGCGCCGGAAGCGGCGATCTCGTCAAGCGCCCACACGATGTCGGCCGCAGCGACCGGCTGTTGCGCGGAGCTCCCCAGCAGGAAGGTCGCAGGCGCGGAGGCCCCGCTGGCGGCCCCGGCGGCGGGGACGGGCTCGGCGGCAGCCCCGGTGACAGACTCGACCTCCGGCGTACCGACTTCATCCCCCGCCCCTTCGACAGGCGATGCCCCCCACCAAGCGGGATTCTCAGAGGTCAGAAGGCTGAGGCCCCCCTCGTTCGCGACCTCCGTGACGTCTTCGCCCAGCCAGTGCAAGCTGAACGCGTCGAAGTCGCCGAGCGACGAGTCTATCAGGAGCACGCTCGGCCGCGAGGCAGGCACACCCTGCTCGGCACGTGCCGGGTGGACGGGAGAGAGTCCGAGCGTCAGCCCTGCAACAAGCGTCACCGACAAGACGGCAGCAGCAATGCCGCGCCCCGCTCGCGCAAGCAGTGCAGCGGCGGTGCGCCCAAGAGGCTCGTTGGGTTCCATGGGTGCCCTACCCGGTTTTGCTGAACTGCAGGCTGCTGTCTCCCATGCGAAGGGTGTCGCCGGTATTGATCGGCTCCTGCCCGCTGACCGGGCGGTCGTTCAGATAGGTGCCGTTCGCGCTTCCGAGGTCGAAGACCACCCAGGAGCCGCCGTTGTACAAAAGCTTCGCATGCTCGCGCGACGCCTTCTCATCGTCCAAGGCTATGTAGTTCGTCGAGCCGCGACCGACCTTGACGTCGCCTGCGGGCAGCCGGTGTATCTGCCCACGGTTGCTTCCGCTGAGGACGGTGAGCATCGCAATGCTCTGGGGCTTGTCGATGATCGTCGCGGCCTGGGGCTTGCGGTCGAATATGGTCGCTGCGTTGGACACATTGGAGCCTGCACCTTGACCGGCAGGCCCGGACGTCTGGTAGGAGGAGGCCGTGCCCTGCTTGACCGAGCCCACCTGACGCTCGAGCTCGGAGAACTTGTTGTTGAGGGCCGACACGAACTCGGTGGACGGCCTGGCACGCTGAACGGTGCTGGCATAGACGACCAGGGCGACGACGGATATCAGTATGCCGGCCAGGGCGATAAGGGCGATGGTCGAGCCATAGCCCGAGAGCAGCCACTTCACGTTCCAGTGTATCGGCCCGGGGTAATACGGGGCGCCCGGTTCCGCGTTCAGCCTCACCAAATTGGTCACGCCGTCCGCCGTGCCCGTGAAGCGAAAGATGAAGGCAGGGATGATCGCAAAGAACCCGACCATCGAGACCATGCGCGGAACAAGCGCCTTGGCGCTCTTCCTCTTCGTCGTCGAATCGAAGAATATCCAGAACGCTATCGCCACGGTCGCGAGGAGGAACAGGTACATTCCCCACTCGAAGAGCCAAGAGTAGCTCTGTATCTGGGCGATCGACTGCTCGAGCCACGCAAGATTGTAGTTGACCTCGATATACGTCTGTCCGTTCATTTGGTTCCCCATCACTGTCAGGCGACAAGGTCTCCTTGTCGCAGCCTCACATGAACCTCACTCCTGTACCATCGTTCGTAAGTGTACCACTCATTTTGGGTTTGGAAAACACAAAATGAGTGATTTCTGAATGAGGAGGTGCGTGCTTCATATAATTGCTTTGAGGAACTTGAAATGAAGTTTGGCGACATACTGAGAAATCTGCTGGAAGAGCGCTCGCTTTCCCAAAAGGAACTGGCCAGAGCGCTGAACATGGCACCATCGACGCTTGGGAACTACATCCGAAACGAACGCGAGGCCGACTATGAGACCCTGAAGGTCCTTGCGCGCTATTTCGGGGTATCGGTCGACTACCTTCTTGATCTCCCCCAAAATGGCGTTCTGTGCCACGAGGAGAGCGCGCTGCTCCACTCGTTTCGCTCCCTCACGCCAGAGCACAAGGACATCCTCATCGATTTCAGCAGCCTCCTGCTGAAGAGGTCCCTGCGCATCGACTCTGAGCGGTAATGCGTGTATACGGAATAATGCGGTATAGCCTTTATTCCGAAACGCGTTCTCTGTACCGGTTCATTCCTTAGGTTACTGTTTGTTCACACCCCCACTGTCATCCCGAGCCTGCCGAGGGATCTTCGACCGCGCAAGCGGTCGACCGCAGGCCGAAGGGCCCCCTGGCCTGCCGTTGGACACTGCGTGTCCAAGGATTCCTCGGCGGGGCTCGGAATGACAGTGGGGGGCTCGGGATGACAGTGGGGGCTCGGGACGACAGTGGGGGCTCGGGACGACAGTGGGGGCTCGGGACGACAGTGGGGGCTCGGGACGACAGTGGGGCGTGAACAGTAACCCCCTCTCTCAAGCGCAGAATCATGCGGAATAATACGGTATAGCTTTTATTCCGAAACGCGCTATACTTGCCCTACTGCCAACGGCGAGAAGAGAGGCTGCCTTGCGCGAACACGCTATGACCGCCCAGCAGGCGGCAAGGAAATGGGGGATCTCCGACCGCCGTGTGCGGGTGCTTTGCAGCGAGGGGAAAGTCCCCGGGGCCGTAAAGGAGGGGAAGTCTTACAGGATTCCCTCGGATGCCGTGAAGCCTGCTGACGGACGAGGAAAGAAGACAGCAGGCGGGGGCGGGCCTGCCGCTCGCGCGCCTGCCGAACACGCGCCTGCCGCTCACGGGCCTGCCGAACGCTGGCTGAAGTGGAAAGACGACGTCATCGGCACGATCGACGCCGACAACGCCGTCCGCTTCACGCGACCCGCGTTCAACGAGGTCGTCTCCCTCTATACCAACGGGGCGAGCTCCTGGTCGCCGGAGCAGTTTGTCGAGTTCCTGTCCGAGCGTGTGGTCGGCCGGGACAGGCGTGACATCGAGCGGATCCTGTTCCGCTGCGCCCTGTCCCACTATGACGTGGTGCGCATAGCCGAGGTCACGCGCGGCATCCACCCGAAGGACCTGCTCTGGGTCGCCCACAGCGAGGGCGAGCGGCTGGACGCCGTCGTCACCGACGTGTTCGCCTCCGTCTTCCACCAACGCGTCGACCTGGCAGGCGACAGCATCGACACGCCGGAAGGCTACAACATAAAGCGGTACGGCGCCCACAACGGGCAGTACGGCATCTACAAGCAGCGCATCAGCCCGCTGGCAACGGATGTCGAGTCCGAGGTGGCCGTATGCCTGCTGGCGCAGAGGCTGGGCGTGCCCTGCTGCCCGGCCTTCCGGGTGGGCGAGGACACGGTGTTCTCCGCCTTCCTCTACGACTTCTCCAAAGAGCACGTCGTCCACTTCCGCCGCCTGTTCGACGGGGCGCGTTCCGACAACGAGTACCGGAACCTGGTTTCCGTGCGCCCGCAGTACAGGGAGGAGATCGCACGCATGATCCTGCTCGATTTCATCACCCGGCAGGACGACCGGCACCTCTCCAACATCGCCATCAAGATGACCGACGAGGGCGAGTCCTTCTATCCGTTGTACGACAACGGGCGCAGCCTGTTTTACGAGGACACGGAGGAGATGGTGAGCCGGGCGGTCGCCGACCCTGAAGCGTATGCCACCAGCTTCGGGTTCTCCGGGACGTACTGGGACTACGCACGCGAGATCGCCCGGGAGCGCGACGGCCTGGAGGGCCTGCTTGACCTCGACGTCAGCAGCGGCGAGGTGGCCGCCATCCTGAAAGAGGCGGGTTTCGCAGGCTACCGTTTCGACGGTGCGCTGACCTGGATCATGAGAACGATCGACATGCTGAAGCGCCTTGGCCTGTCCTCGGTTACTGAGGTCACACCCCCACTGTCATCCCGAGCCCCCACTGTCATTCCGAGCCCCCACTGTCATTCCGAGCCTGTCGAGGAATCCTTGGGTCGGCGGGTCCCTCAACGTGCGGTCGGCCGCTGGCGCGGCCGAAGATTCCTCGGCAGGCTCGGAATGACAGTGGGGGCTCGGGATGACAGTGGGGGCTCGGGATG
>JAISGJ010000138.1 GCA_031263105.1 Coriobacteriales bacterium | reverse complement strand
TAACAACAGGGGCAGTGTGTTAGTATGGTGGGCATGGAAAACACGTCTCTTCGGACAGGTCGCCTGTATGCCGTGCTTTGCTACGGGGCTGCGTTCCTGATTCCTCTGGCCATTCTGTTTGTGTCCTTTGCCGTTATCGGCATGGTTCCCTTCGGCGAGCGCAACCTTGAGGCGTGGGACCTTGAGATATCCTATACCAACAACTACGAATGGCTCGCGAACTGCCTGGCCGGCAACGACTCGCTGTTCTACACCTTCTCGAAGTCGCTGGGCGGCAACGCCTTCGCGGGGTGGGCCAGCGGTATTGCGAGCCCCCTGAACCTGCTGCGCCCGCTCTTCGGGTCGAACCCCGTCGACTTCGTGACCTTCATGGTCGTCGTCAAGTTCGGCCTCGCAGGAGTCGCCTCGCTGTTCTACCTGCGTCACAGGTTCAAGCTGCATCCGGCGTTCTCGTTGAGCCTCAGCATCGGCTACGCCCTGATGCTCTTCATGACCACCCAGTCCGCGAACCCCATGTGGATGGATGCCGTCGTCCTGCTCCCCCTGGTCCTGTACGGCATCTACTGCCTGGTGCACAAGGGGAAGGTGCTGCTGTTCAGCCTTTCCTTGCTCGCGGTCATCCTCATCAACTATTACAACGGGTATATGCTCTGCCTTTTCAGCGTCCTGTACTACCTCTTCGAGAGCTTTCTGGCGGTACCGGCGGCACGTTCCCGCTCGTTGGAGGGGCCGCAGCGCATTCGCCTCGGCCTCATGGTCAATCCCGGGCGCTTCTCCGCCGCCTTCAGTCTTACCGTGCTCATGAGCGTCGTGGTGCTGCTGCCGACGGTCCTGCAGCTGGCCGGCGGCAAGGGCTCCGTCCCGCCCGGCCTCTTCACCATCGACGTGCGCTACCAGCTCGTCGACGGCTTGCGGAGCTTCTTCCTCGGGGTCTACGAGAAGGAGTACCTGCCGCAGGTCTATACGGGCACCCTCGCCCTCGTCGCCTTCGTCTGGTTCTTCTTCAACGAGAAGATACCCAAGCGGGAGAAGATCGCCGCCGCGCTGCTGTTCGGCATCATGGTGGCGAGCACCTGGCTGGTCCTGGGCGACCGTATCTGGCTGGGCCTGCGTGACGGCAACTCGTTCTACTGCCGCTTCTCCTTCCTCGTCTCGGCCGTCCTCCTGTTCTGCGCGGCCAGGGCGCTGGAGACGACGGGGATACAGGCGGGCGGCCCCCGACAGGCGGGCGGGGGCGGGCGACCGGGCGACAGAGGGGCGGCGGCGCTGAAGGGCCTCTACCGCTCGGCGCTCCTGATCGCGCTTGGGGGCATCGTCATCTACCTCGACCGGAACCTCCCTGGCAAGCGCTACGCCCTTGCCATCATCGTCATGTGCGTCGCGGTGGCCCTGGCCGTCAGGCTCCTTGCAGGTGCACGGCGCTTTCCTTGGAGGGTGGCGCTCTCGCTGCTTCTGGTCGGCGCGGTCTCCTGCGAGGCCTTCCTCAGCTGGCACCAGATCATCAGCGTCCGCAACGAGCCGACCTATACCAGGTATGGGGAGTACTACCGCGCGGGGCACGAGAGCATCGCCGAGGTCGAGGCCGCAGACCAGGACGAGGCCGACGCCTACCGCCTGGAGAAGACCTTCGTGTTCCTCTCCGGCTCGCACAACGTGCAGAACGAGAGCCTGGTCTTCGGCTACCACGGCATCCAGCTTTACGACTCCCTCTATGACAAGCGCGTGCAGGGCGTCCTTGAGAACCTGGGCTACACCTACGGGTTCAGCGTGGTAGACGCCTACACCTGGCCCCAGGTCACCGCCGACTCCCTCTTGGGCGTGCGCTTCGTCATCAGCGACACACAGCCTCTGGGCTACGTCGCCACGGACATCGCATGCGCCTGGGAGGGCAAGCAGGTCTACGAGAACCCCCACGCGCTCCCCCTGGGCTTCGGGGCATCGACCAACGCCCTTGCCCTCGTCGACCCCGGCTACGACTTCTCCGACGCCCAGACGCTCAGATCCCTTCTCGGCTGGGACGAGGCACAGGACAAGCTGCCTCAGGGCGACAAGGACGAGGGCCCCTTCGAGTACCAGAACAGGCTGTTCGCCTCCCTGCTCGGCGAGAGCGGTTCCGCCTCGGCTTCCGGACTGTTTGCCACCCATCGACCAGCGCCTGCAGCGGTCGGAGACGACGAGATATCTTGGAGCTTCGAGCTTCCCGCAGCAGCGGGCGGCGGCGCGGCGGGCGGCGCCCCCGGCGGCGGCTACCAGTACGGGTACGTCAGCTACGACGGCGACCTGCCCTGGCTCGGCAAGGCGCGACTCGTCGTCGACGGCACCCCCCTCTCCGACAGTTACCTCGACATCTGGACCGAGGGCATATTCCCCCTCGGCACGAACCCGGGCACGAGCCCGGGCAGCACGCACCGCATCGTCATCGAGAACATCGGCGAGTACGACCCCGGCAAGTTCTCGCTCGTCGTCGCCTCCCTCGACTACGACAGGTTCGAGGCAGCCATCGAGAAGCTGCGCTCTGCCCCCTTTGAGATCGACGCCTTCGAGGGAGGCTACGTCCACGGCTTCTATACGGCTACCGGCGATCCCGACGAGATGCTGTTCACCACCATCCCTTACGCCCCCGGTTGGACCATCAAAGTCAACGGCGAGACCGTGGATCCCTTGATCGCACAGGACACCTTCATCGCCCTCGCGGTCGCTCCCGGCCAAAACGAGATCGAGATGAGCTACTTCCCCCCAGGCCTCATGCTCGGCAGCCTCGTAAGCGCCGCCGCGCTCCTGGCGTTCGTCGCCTTCGTCGTCGTCGTCACCCGCCGCGACAGATCTCCTTGATCTCCAGACACGTCTCCAGGGCCCTCCTCGCCGAAGCTCCGTCGGTGTGCACAGGGCCGTCCGCACGCACAGCCTCGGCAAAACACTCGAACTCCGCCCGCAAGGGCTCCTTCAAGGGCACGACCACACTCTCGACGGTGCTTTCCTGGGCATACTGGGCCGAGGCGCCCCTGTCCTCGGAAAAATTGGTCTTGCGCGTCACCTCGACCGAATGCGTGAGGTAGTCGGCGGTCACATAGGCCGTGCGCGAGGTGACGGAGGCCCTCCGAATCTTCATCTGGGTGACCCTGCTTGCGGTGAGCGAGGCAAGCTGGCCGCTTTCGAACCTGATGAGCGTCTCGGCAAAGTCGAGCCGGTCGGTGAACACCTTCGCGCCTTGGGCCTGTATCTCGGCTATCGGCGAGGTGACGAGCGAGTTCAGTATGTCGATGTCGTGAATCATCAGGTCCTCGACGACGGACGCGTCGTTGATCCTCTCGAAATACGGGCTCAGCCTCTGAAAGCGCAGGGCTATGGCCTCCTCGTCACGGATGACGTCCCGCAAGGCGACGATCGCAGGATTGAAGCGCTCGATATGCCCGACCATGAGCTTCACGCCGCAGGCCGCGCAGGCATCGATGATGGCGTCGGCCTCGTCCAGCGTCAGCGCGATCGGCTTCTCCACGAACACGTGGCAACCGCTCTTTGCGGCGGCGACCGCATACTGCGCATGCAGGGACGAGGGAACGACGACCGTGACCGCCTCTGTGGCCGCATACAGGGCCTCGACGCTGTCAAAGGCCGCAATCCCGTAACGGGCGGCCTGCTCCGCCGCAGCCTCCCGGTTGACGTCGAAGCAGCCGACAAGGTCGAAGCCCCGCAACTCGGAAAGCACCCGCAGGTGGTTCCTCCCCATGGAGCCGACGCCGATGACGGCAACCTTTATGGGTTCATGAACAGACGTGGTGGATACCATAGAAATCCTCTTTCCTGGGGCGCTCATCTAGGGTGCTTCCCTAGGGAGACGATGATCAATGCTTCCCTGACTCGTTCTGTGCCTCGTGCTTCGGGACACCGTACCTGTCGCCCGCCGCCACGTCCTTGCCGACCCGTGCGCCCATGGGCACGCAGGCACCCGCTTCGATGGTGACGAACTGCCTGGTGGTGGCATTCATGCCGATATAGGCCCCGTCGCCGATCGTGTCGTAGCCTCCGATGGTCGCCCCTGCGGTAAGGAGGCTGTTCTTGCCGATCACGATGTCGTGGCCGACATGCACATGGTCGTCCAGCTTGCTGTATGCCCCAATGGTCGTAGCCGTGTTCTGGCCCCGGCAGACGGTCGTGAAGCTCCCTATCTCGACCTTGTCCCCAATGGACACCGACCCCAGGCAGAACACCCTGGCGGTGTTGCCGTCCTCGTCGGTGTACAGCGTAAACCCCTGATCGCCTATGACCGCATTGGTCTTTATCAGGCAATCGCGCCCGATCGTGGCATGGCGTATGACGCTGTTGGCCAAAACGATGCTGCCGGCCCCTATCGTCACGCCATGGTCGATAAGCACACCCGGCTCGATGTACACGTCGTCGCCGAGGACGACGTCCCTGCCGAGGTGATAGCCCTGCGGCGTCGTCACATAGCCCTTGCGCCTGCTCTCGGCGGCCTCCTGCTCGGCGATCCGTCGCGTGAACAGCGCATAGCCGCGTATCGCACTGTCGCAGAGGACGAAGGTGTGCTGTTTTTCCACTGCCGCAGGGACGCTCATGCCCTCTTCGATAAAGACCAGGCAGTCCTTGGCAGGCCCCAGCTTCTCAAGCCGGTCCTCGATCTTCTTGCCCGCATAGAGGATGGAGCCGTCCCTCGGGGCACCGATGAACGACACGCTCCCGTATCCCCTGAAGGCATCAGGGTCGAAGCGGGCCTGCGCTATGGTCGTCATGCTGGCCTCCCCCGCCGCCGCTGCCGACATGGGCAGGGCATCGGTGGGCACGTTTCAAAGCCTGTCATCGATCCGCTCCTTGTGTCCGGTATGCGTCGACAAACTGGCGCAGGCCGTCGAGGATGCCCGTCTTCGGGGCGCCCAACAACTCGCACATCCTGTCGATTCGCGTGACGGTCGTCCGCTCCTCTCCCCTGTACTGAAAACGGGGGGCCGTCGGCTTGCCGAGCAAGTCGCTGATGATGCGGCATATCCTGCCCAGCGAGACGGTTTCCGGGCCTGCGACGTTGATGGTGTGAAAGCCCTCCAGCCCTGCAGCGGCAACGCATGCGTCGATTGCGTCGTCGAGGTAGACGGGATTCGACTGAAAGCCGTCCTGCCCGTCCAGGACGATCGGCAGGTCCTCGCCGATGTTGTGCATCATCCTGCGAAACAACATGGCGGCGGAAAGCCCGTGGCCGTAGGGGTAGAAGAAGCGCAGACAGCCGATATGGAAGTAGGGCGCATATGCATTGAGCAGCGCCTCTGCGGCGATTTTGGACGAGGCATAGAAGTCACAGCCGCTCCCGATCGCCAACGGAGAGTCCTCGCTCACAGGCCCTGGGCCCGTTTGGTAGACGCTGCCGCTCGAAGCAAGGACGAAGCAGAGCGCCTGCGACGCACGGGCGTATTCCAAAAGCGAGAACAGCCCCTGCACGTTCACGTCCCAGACATCCTTTGCGTGCGCGGGGAAGGCACGGTAATGCGGCGACATCGCCATGTAATAGACGACATCCACACGCGCAGGAAGATTGTCGATCGTCTCAGGCCTGACGGCGTCATAGCAGACCCAGTGCCCACAACCTCCCTGGGAAGGCCGGTGCCTTGACGCGCAAAAGACCTCGTGGGACCTTGACATCCTTGCCGCCAGATGCGAGCCCAGGAAGCCGGAGGAGCCGACGACCAGTATGGTGGGTCTTCTTGCGGGTTCGCTCATTGTCAATCCGTCGACGCGCCTGCGTCCCTCAGGGCGACCATGTCATCGACGATAAAGACCGGACGGTTCCTCGCTGCGTCGAAGGTGCGCCACAGATACTCGGCCATGATGCCGAGCGAGATGTTCGTGAGCCCGAATCCGAACAACAGCAACACGACGATCGTGGCATAGCCCGGCACGATAGCAGGGTTGAAAATCCGCGTGAAAATGGTGTAGAGCCCAAACACGAAACCCACAAAAGCGAAGAGGAAGCCTATGAGGGAGACGAGCCGAATCGGCGCATACGAATAACTCGCAAACGAGTCGATGAACAGCTTCGCCTTCTTCGAGAAGCTCCATTTCGACGTGCCGCTGACGCGTTCGCGGTACTCCATTCCGATCAACGTGCTTTTGTATCCGGCACTTATGATCTGTAGCTGGATCGACGAGTTCGCCTCCACGTTGTCGTTCAGATAGTCGATGATCTTTCTGCTGAACATGATATTGTTTATACCATGTTTGCTATAATTCTTCACGGCGAACTTCCGTATCAGCCCCGAATACATCAGTGAGGTGGCCCTGTTGAAGGCGCTGATGCGCATCGCGGTCTTCTCCACATAGACGGCATCGTATCCTTGGCGGATGGCATCGTACATCACATCCAGCATGGCCTCGGGCTCGTCGAGGTCGGCCCCCATGTACGTGCAGTAGTCGCCTGTGGCTTCTTTGATGCCGGCTCGAAGTGCCGCATGCGAGCCGAAGTTCCTCGAAAGACAGATGAGACGAACGCTCTTGCAGTGCAGGAAGGGATAGGCGGAAACAACCCCTACGCTGCCGTCCGACGACCCGTCGTCCACAAAGAGGACCTCTACGTCATAGGCTGCCCGCTGTGCCTTTTCCTCGATAAAGGCACAGCAAACGGGCAGGTTGTCCTCCTCGTTAAGAAAGGGCACTACTACAGATATGGTCGGCATTCTCTACACCTAACAGCTCAAACCTATGAATGGCGAAGGGCCTGTCGCGCCAAAGGGCGCGCTGCATACACCTTCGAACTATATCACAACCACCAGCACGCCACAGACGATCAGCCCCAGGCCGATCATCTTCTTGCCGCTTATCTTCTCTTTCAATATGAGATAACTGAGCAGCGCGATAAAGACATAGCCCAAAGACTCGATGACCGGACCCATGGAGAGCGCGACGTAACGATAGGCGACGACCGTTACCACGGTCGAGCAAAAAGTCAGCAGGTAGGCACCTACCACCCAGGGATTGAGGTACTCGTTGATCCTGCTCGTGTATGTTTTGCCTGCAGACACCTTCAACAGTATCTGAGAGAACGAGCTCACGAACACCGACAGCACCATTACCAGCAGGAACAGGGAGGTCTCAGGCATCGGCATGCACCACCAGAAGGATTCCGCAGAAGACCACTGCCGCACCCAGTATCATCTTCAAGTCGATGCTCTCGCCAAAGAGCAGGGCACCCCACAAAAAGCCCCAGACGACCGTGACGCCCTTGTTGGCGAAGGCAGTGGTGAGCGGCATGCGCTTTATGACCTGCTGCCAGACAACGGCATAGATGCCGAGCAGCGCCAATACGCCCGCATACCAGGCGAAGAAGGGAAGTGAGAACGGTTCGGAGAGAGCGGCCATTTTGGCACAGACGGCCGAGAGCGAGTAGACGAGCATTATCAGATGCAGGGCCGCAAGCACTCCGGGGTTGAAACGGGGCCTTTTCGGTTCGCTGTCACTGCCGGTCGGCCTGCTCATGGCAGGCATCACCACACAAGAGGTCCCGGTAGTAGTCGGCCGTCTGCCTCAGGCCGGAGACGATGTCGGTGGGGTCGAAGTCGATGATCGTCTTGAGGTAGGCGTTGGTCCCTGCGTGGCAGTCGACGTCGGCACGGCGGCGGGCCTTGCGGACGACCTCGCCGCCGTAGCCCGTGGCCTCGCATATCCTGTCCATCAGTTCGTTGATGCTGATGTTGCCTTCCGCGCTGATGTTCGCCTCCTCGCCCGCCTTGAGGACGCCGTAGAGCTGGACGGTGGCGTCCACCGTGTCCTTGACGAACACGAAGTCGCGGCTCTGCTCGCCGCTGCCGTGAACCTCGGGGCTCTCGCCTTGCAGGATGCGCCTGATGCTGATGGGTATGACCGCCGCATAGGGGCCGTCGGGGTTCTGCCGTGGCCCGTAGTTGTTGAAGGGGCGCACGATGAAGGCGTCCAGGCCGAACATCGAGACCCAGGTCTTGAGCATGACGTCGGCCGCAGCCTTGCCGCCGGCATAGGTCGTCGTGGGGTTATGGGGATGCTGCTCGTCCATCGGCTCGTAGACGGCGGTGCCGTAGACCTCCGACGACGAATAGTGGCACAGGGTCGCAAACAGGCCCTGACGTTGCAGCTCCAGCAGGTTGCCCGTTATCTCGACGTTGACCATGAAGGCGTCATAGGGGTCGTCGAAGGAGTAGACCAGCGGCTTGGTCGCCAAGTCGAACACGACGTTCACCCCATGGGCCTCGATTGCCTCCCTGAGCTCGTCGCGCCTGCACGCGTCGCCCTTGACGAAGACGGCGCCCCGCCCCGTTGCCGAGGCGATGTTCTCCAGCCTGCCCATAAAAAGATTGTCGAACAGAACGAGCGTTTGCACGCCTTCGTCCAGCAGCCTGTCTGCAAGGTGACTGGCGATAAAGCCGGCCCCGCCGACGATCATGACCTTCGCTTCTCTCAACGGTATACGCACTGGACCTCCAAAGGAACACTCATGCGGCGTGACCCGCAGCATAATTCACGGCATGGCACATAACGACCGCTACAGACAGTAACACTTTCACGCCCCGCCCGCCAGTGCCGCGCCTCCTGAAGGGGAATGCTATACTGGATATCGTTACACGTCACACCCCCACTGTCATTCCGAGCTCCGCCGAGGAATCCTTGGACACGCAGTGTCCGACGGCAGGCCAGGGGACCCTTCGACCTGCGGTCGACCGCTGGCGCGGTCGAGGATTCCTCGGCGGGGCTCGGAATGACAGTGGGGGTGTGACGTGTAACCGGATATCTGAGTCCGTCCGTTTCTTGTGTCCTTGCCCACTGGGAGTAACCATGCAGTTCATCGACCTCCGCACGCAGTTCGAGCGTATCGAAGACGACGTGCGCGCCCGTATCGACGCCGTTTTGCAGAGCCAGCAGTTCATCATGGGACCGCCGGTCATCGAGCTCGAGGAGCGGCTTGCCGCCTTCGCGGGAGTCAGACACGCGCTCTCCTGCTCGAGCGGCACCGACGCCCTCGTCATCGCCCTGATGGCGCTCGGCCTTGAGAAGGACGACGCGGTGTTCGTCCCCGCGTTCACGTTCTTCGCCTCGGCGGAGAGCGTCACGCTGGCAGGGGGGACGCCGGTGTTCGTCGACGTGGACCCTGTGACCTTCAACCTCTCGCCCAGCAGCCTCGGGCGCGCCGTCGACGACACCCTCGCCGCCGGCAGGCTGCGCCCACGCGGCATCATGCCCGTCGACCTCTTCGGGCAGCCCGCCGACTACCGCGCCATCGAGGAGGTGGCACGCGCCCACGGGCTCTTCGTCATCGAGGACGCCGCCCAGGGATTCGGCGGCAGCTACCATGGCAGGACCGCCGGCTCCTTCGGCACGGTGGCAGCGACCTCCTTCTTTCCTGCAAAGCCGCTCGGCTGCTACGGGGACGGCGGCGCCATCTTCACCGATGACGACGACCTCGCCGCCCTCATTGCCTCCGTCAGGGTCCACGGCCAGGGCGCCGACAAGTACGACAACGTGCGCATAGGGCTGAACGGCCGTCTGGACTCCCTCCAGGCGGCGGTCCTCCTCTCGAAGCTCGACCTGTTCGAACAGGAGATCGCCGAGCGCAACCGCATCGCCGCTGCCTACACCCACGAGCTCGAAGGGCTGCTGGTCACGCCCACGGTGCCCGACGGGCTGGTCTCGACCTGGGCCCAGTACACCCTCCTGGCAAAGGACGCAGACGAACGCAGCCGCATCCTCGCGGCGCTCAAAGACAAAGGCGTCCCCACCGCCGTGTACTACACCACCCCCCTCCACCTCTCGACGGCCTATGCCGCATTGGGCTATCACGAGGGCGACCTGCCTGTCTGCGAGGACCTCTCAAGGCGGGCCTTCAGCCTCCCCATGCATCCCTACCTCAGCGAAACCGACCTCGTCCTCATCACCCAAACGATACGGGAGTGCCTGTAAGGGGTCATATGAGGTCACAGGGTGCCAAATTCCCCTCCCTCGGAGGGGAATTGGCACCCGGCTGGCGACGGTGTGAACTGTAACCGATACCGTCTATCAGATGTCATTTTGTGCGTCTTCAATGCTTGTAGTAAGCGTCATTATGTGTATAATTATTAATATATATAATCGACATTACGTGCAAGGTGGAGGATATCATTGATTCTGAAAAGGAAGATATACGACAGGCTGCTCGAATGGAAGCAAAAGGACAATGGCGCTTCAGCCATCTTTATCGACGGTGCCCGGCGTGTTGGTAAAAGCTATGTGAGCAAGGCTTTTGCGAAAAACGAGTACCGCTCCTATATCCTCATCGACTTCGCACAGGTACCCAAACAGGTCCTCGCCATCTTTGAGGAAGACAGTGCCGACCTCGACACGTTTTTCCTCAAACTATCCGCCTACTACCGCACCCCGCTCCATGAGCGAGGTTCCGTGATAGTGTTTGACGAGGTCCAGCAATACCCCCTTGCGCGGCAGCTGATAAAGCACCTCGTCGCTGACCACCGATACGACTATATCGAAACCGGCTCGCTCATCACCCTCAGACAAAACAACGAGAGCGTGGTCATCCCCTCGGAGGAAGAACACGTCGAGATGTTCCCCTTGGACTTCGAAGAGTTCCTCTGGGCCTTGGACGATGATGCGACCGTGCCTGCCCTGCGGATGTTTTTTGAGAAACGAGCCCCACTCGGCCAAGCGTTGCACCGGCGCGTGATGAACGATTTTAGGAAGTATATGCTTATCGGAGGTATGCCACAGGCTGTCCTTGAATTCCTCGGAACGGGAAACCTGGAGCAGGTCGATCGCATCAAAAGGCGTATCCTCACCCTTTA
>JAISGJ010000129.1 GCA_031263105.1 Coriobacteriales bacterium | reverse complement strand
CGCCCCGAGCCCCCCACCCTCCCCCCGCTGCCGCCCCGAGCCCCCCACTGGCATTCCGAGCGTAGGGGCGAAGCCCCGCAGCCGAGGAATCTTCGGCTGCGAAGCAGCCGACCGCAGGTTGAAGCGCTTCCCGGCTGCGGTTGGTCGCTTTGCGACCAAAGATCCCTCGGCTTCGCTTCGCTACGCTCGGGATGACAGTGGAGGGTGCTCGGAACGACAGTGGGGTGTGAGGCCCCTGTCCGCCGCATCTCATCCAGTTTATCAAAAGGCACCCTCGGCAGGGCGGTTTGCAGTACAATGGGCGCAGGAAGGACGGACACGTGAAACATGCGAACATCCCTCGCCCGCTCGGCTTCCAGATTCCGCGCGTGCGGGCGCTGCGGCTCCTCGACGGGCTCCTCGACCGTCGGCTCTCCCTCGTGGTCGCGCCGGCAGGCTATGGGAAGACGGTGCTGCTTGCCCAGTGGGCGCACAGTCACGACAAGGACGTCGTGTGGCTCTCGCTCGAGGCGACCGACGCGCATCCGCCCCGCTTCTTCCGCCTGCTGGCGACGGCGTTCAACGCATACGACCCCCGGCATTTCTCCGATGTGTCCATGCTCTCTGCGGTGCTGGACGACGAGAGTGTCGAGGCCTACCTCACAAGGGCGTTCAACAAGATAGCGAACTACGGCCACGACATCGTCCTTGTGATGGACGACTATCATGCGGTCGACGTCCCGGCCTTCCGGGACTTCCTGCAAGGCTTCATCGACCGGCTGCCCTCCAATGTCCACACCGTCATCGCGAGCCGCCTGGCCCCCACGCTCGCCCTGTCGCGCCTGCGCGTCCATGACGACCTGCTCGAGCTGGGGGTCAGGGAGCTGGGCTTCGACCCCGACGAGACCCTTGCGCTGCTGGAGCATGTGGGGTACGCATCGGTCGGCCCTGCGGCCGCGCGCGACCTGTGCGACAGCACCAACGGCTGGGCCGTCGGCCTTCGGCTCATAGCCATCTCGGGCTCCGACCCGAAGGAGAGGGGCGCAAGGGGCGCCCTCCACAACGCGCACTCCTTCATCTCGGAATACCTCTCGGAGGAGGTGTTCGTCGATATGGGCACGGACGTGCGCGACTTCCTCGTCCAGACCAGCTTCCTCGAGACCTTCAACGCCCCGCTCTGCGCCCACGTGCTTGCCATCGGCGAGGACGAGGCGCTGGGTCTCCTGCAGCGCATAAAGGAGGCGGGCCTCTTCATCACGGAGCTTGGCGAGAAGTGCGGCTGGTTCCGCTACCATCAGCTTTTCAGCGAGGTGCTCCAGGCCATGCTGCGAGAGGGCCGCCCCCAAGGCATCGAGGCGCTGTACGGTCGTGCGTTTCGCTGGTACAGGCGCAACGGGCTGTTCGACGGCGCACTGCGCCTCGCGGCACGGTTCGAGGACTACGGGAGCGCCATCCAGCTGTTCGAGGACAACCGGCTCGAGATGATATTCCAGACCGACACCGGCCCCCTGTCGCAATGGCTCACCTGGCTTCCCTCGTCGCTGGTCCACAGGGTCGATGTGCTCAGCATGGCACAGGGCTTCGTGGAGGGCCTTATGGGCAACTACCGGAAGGCCCTTGCGTACCTGGGGCCTGTGGCCGAGCGTTACCGGAGGCGCCTCGAGGAGGCGCAGGGAGACGACGGCCCTGCCGTCGCCGCGCTGCGCGACAGGCTGGGGGAGCTGTACGTGGTCTACGCCTTCGTATGCTCCATCAACGGCTTCTTCGACGAGACGGCCCCCTATTGCGCACGTGCCCTCGAGCTCCTCTCGCACGACCAACGCTACCTGCGCGCGATGGTGCGCCAGACCCAGGTGACGGCGGGCCACTTGGACGACTATCATGCGGTCTACCGGGAGTTCCTGCACCTGTGCGAGACCCAGGGCTTTGCCCGTTCCCGCAAGATGCAGGTATCCGCCCTGTCGAACCTTGCGAGCCTGCAACGCCATCAGGGGCTGTTCAACGAGGCCGTCCAGACGGTGGAGGCCGCGCTCTCGGTCTATCCCGAGAACCCCACCATCCCCATGTACGGCATGGCCTATGTCTCGCGTGGCATGGTGCGTTACGAGCGCAACGACCTCGAGGGGGCGAAGGGCGACCTCGAGCTCGGCATCCAGGTGAGCGAGTACCTGAAGGTGTCCGGGCTGACGGCCGAGGCCTGGGCCTGCCGGGGCATCATCGAGCAGGCGGCGGGCGACGCTGCCGAGGCGGCTGCCTGCTTCGGCGAGGCCTTCGCCCTCGACCCCGTCTTCTACCGCTCGGTCTGTCGGACGGTGCCGCAGATGCGACGCCTCGACCGTCTCCGCATGCTCCCCCCCGATGCGCTTGCCGCGTTGCGCTCCGAGGCGCAGGGCCTGCTCGATGCGGACGTGCGTCCCCTCCTCGCGCTACAGAGGATAGCGACCCTGCACTGCGCTGCGGTCAGCTACCTCTACGAGGGCATGGCGCCCCGCGCGCTCGAGCTGGTCGCCTATCTCCTCGAGGCCTGTTTCGAGGGCTACCCGCTCCAGACGACCAACGCCCTCGTGCTGAACGCGGTCATCCTGGAGCAGGGCGGCTTTCGCCGCTCGGCGCTCAAGGACCTGCTCAAGGCCCTGCACATCGCGCAGGGGCAGGGCTACGTGAGGGCCTTCGTCGACTGGGATGTGATGATCGAGGACCTGCTCCGCCGCTGCCTTGCCCTCGACGAGGGGGCAGGCCTCCCCCAGGGCTTCAGGCACCGGCTCCAACGCGCCTTGGCCCCCGCGCAGGGCGGTGCCGCCGCCGCCGCCGCAGCCTCTGCGGCCGCAGCGGCCGCCGCGCCCCTGACCGAGCGCGAGCTCGAGGTGCTGGGCCTGCTCGACAGCGGCCTGACGACCCGAGGGGTGGCCGACCTTCTCAGCATATCCTACGAGACCGTGCGCACCCATCTTGCGAACTGCTACGCGAAGCTCGACGTGCACGGTCGCGTGCAGGCCATCAAATGCGCCCGCGACCGGGGCCTCATCGCCTGACCCCTGTCAGCACGGGGCGGTACGGGCGACAAACGGTTACTCGCACCCCCACTGTCATCCCGAGCCTGCCGAGGGATCCTCGGCTGCAAGGCAGCCGACCGCAGGTCGAAGCGCCCTTCAGCCGCAGTCGACCGCTTGCGCGGCCGAAGATCCCTCGGCAGGCTCGGGATGACAGTGGGGGTGTGCACAGTAACGACAAACGGATTCCCCCGAACAGAAGGATACCCCATCCCCCTACTCCAATTGGACTAGGCGTCCGCTTCCTGCGCTCCGTATCATCTTCAGGTACGGAGGGGCTTCGCGACGCCTGCGACATCTGCAATGCCTGCGACGCCTGCGACGGCCCTTCCTCCTCACCCGCGAACGACGAATGGAAGAGAAGGAGGAGGAATGGACACGGATTCCAGGAGGGAAGACCCCCACGTCGATGCCCATGCGGTATCGCGCAGGAACTTCCTCAAAGGCTCGGGACTCGCGGCGGCCCTGGCGGCGGGTGTCGCAGCGGGCGGCGCGACGGCAGGCTTCGCCTCGCTGGTCGGCTGTGCGCCGGGCGCCGATGAGGGCGCCTCGGCCGCAAGCGCCCTCGACGGCGAGCTGCTCTACACCTGTCCGCTCGACGGCAGGACCTTTGCCACCTACGAGGGCCTGAAGGAGCATTTCGCACAGAACCACCCCGAGCGCGTGGTGCCCGAGGCCATGAGCCTCAGCATCAACGGCGCACAGTACGTGGTGCAGGTCGAGCCGCAGTGGACGCTGCGCGAGGCCCTGCAGTACGCCGTGGGCCTCACGGGCAGCGCCAAGGAGATGTGCGGCAGGGGCGAGTGCGGCTCCTGCACGGTGCTCATCGACGGCGCACCGGCGCTCTCCTGCACGACCCTTGCCGTCGAATGCGAGGGCAGGCTCATAGAGACCGTCGAGGGGATCGCCGCCGACCCCGCATGGGCGCCCCTCGTCGACGCCTACGTGAAGTGGGACACGATGCAGTGCGGCTACTGCACGCCCGGCAACCTGACGATGGCCAAGTACATCCTGACGCAGAACCCCTCTCCCAGCGCAGACGACATACGGCTCGCGCTCTCGGGCAACATCTGCCGTTGCGGGACCTACTCGCGCCACGTCAGCGCCATACAGGAGGCCGCAGGGGCGCTCAAGGGAGGCAACTGACATGGGAAAGACCAGTGAATGGGCCCTTGAGGGCCACAACCAGGAGCGCGAGGACTTCTCGATAGTGGGAACCTGGAACCATCCCGGGCGCTTCTCCTTCGACCTCGCCACAGGGGCGGCCAAGTTCCCCCGCGACCTCACCGCGCCGGGCATGCTGCACGCGCAGGCGCTGCGCAGCCCCTACGGGCACGCGACGGTGCGCATACTCGACACCTCGGCGGCCGAGGCCCTCGAAGGGGTCGAGCTCGTGCTGACCCATGAGGACGCGGAGATCGCCGCCAGCCCCGTGAAGATAAGCCCGTGGTTCCTGCTGGGCGCAAGCCCGCTGCTGGGGACCGAGGCCGAGTACGAGGGCGACGAGGTGGGCGTGGTCGTGGTCGCGCGCACGCCGGAGCTCTGCGAGGAGGCGCTTGCGCTCGTCAAGGTCGAGTGGACGGTGCTTCCGCATGTCACCGACCCCCGCGACGCCCGCGCCACCGACGCCCCGGTGCTGCGGCCCGAGATGAACCAGTACTCCAACCTCGCCGGCAACACCTTCGGCGCCCCCAACGTCTGGGAGGACGGCAACGTCGAGGAGGGCCTCAAGCAGGCCGACCACATCGTCGAGTTCGCCTACGGCTGGCCCATGTGGTCGCAGATGCGCCCCATGCCCGCCGCCTACCTGTCATGGTGGGCGCCGGACCCCTTCGGCAACCTCGACAAGCAGACCCTCTATGTCTGCAACGACTCCCATTTCACCAACCAGGGCCCCAAGGGCTCGGCCATCCTGGGGCTTGGGCTGGGGGACGACCAGGTGCGCGTGCTGACCCCCCATATGGGCGCCCGCTACTGTGATTTTCAGGAGAAGCGCGGGGCGCAACTCGCCCCGCTGCTCTCCCGTCGCCTCGGCGGGCGGCCCGTGCGCTACTGGTACACGCGCCGCAACGCCTTCGACGCCGCAGTGCCGGCGAGCTACTTCCGCACCCGCATCGGCTTCACGGACGACGGGCGGCTCGTGGCCGTGCAGAACGAGAACGTGCACCAGTCGGGCGCCCGTGGCGGCTACGGCGACAAGACGAACGGGCATCTCGTGCTCCCTCCGCAGAGCACGGCCTTCAGGGCGACGAGCTGCCCCAACATCCACTCGGTCTACCACCAGATGGTGACGAACGGCGCCGCCACGACCGCCGACCCCGGCGCGAACCGCTGGGAGCCGGTCTCGCTGGCCCTGCACGTCATAGCGACCGAGCTGAAGAAGGATCCCACCCAGGTCATCCTCGACAACGTCCATACCACCAAGCCGAGCCTTGAGGCCTGCATCGAGGCCGGGAAGAAGGCGATCGGCTGGGACGCGAAGTGGCACCTGCCCGGCGAGAAGACCCTTGAGGACGGCAGGCTGCACGGCATCGCCGTCGTGCCCCGCAACGCGATCACCTGGGGCATGATCAACTACAACATCTCGCTGAGCATCCGTCCCGACGGCAGGCTCTACCTCCCCTATGCCGAAGGGCAGATAGGCACCTACTGGCCGGACGCCGCCGCCCTGGTCATCGCCGAGGAGTTCGGCACCGCGCCCGAGGACGTCGTCGTCTACTATGCGGCCAACTATCCCAACTGGACGAACGGGGACGCGGCCGACCGAGGCTCGAGCGTGACCTGGGCCGCCAAGGAGGCCGCCCTCAAGCTCAAGGCGTCCTACTTGGAGGCCGTCGCCCCCGCACGAGGCATAGACGTCGCCAACGCCGACATCAAGGGCTCGGAGCTCTTCGACAGGACCGACCCCGACAACCCCGAGAAGCGCTTCAGGCTCGCGGACATCGGGACCCACATAGCCGTGAACTTCATCGGCAAGCCCACGGCATACGACGACAGCCTCAAGACCCTGCGCACGATGACGGCCGACTTCGTCGAGGTCGCCGTCGACCCTGAGACGGGCGAGGTCGAGGTGCTCGACTACGTCTGCGCCCACGACTTCGGCAAGGTCATACGGCCCTCCTCGGCGTTCGGGCAGCTCGAGAACGCCCTCACGCAGTCCTGCGGCGGGGCGCTGCGCGAGGAGCTTGTCTGGGACGAGGAGACCGGCGTGCTGCTCAACGGCAACCTGCTCGACTACAAGGTCTCGACCCAGCTCGACCAGCCGCCCTTCCAGGCCGTGCCCGTCGAGACGCGCTGCGGCGGCGGGGCCTACGGCTCCGTGGGGGTCGCGCACGCGCACTTCAGCAGGCTCCTCATCGCCCTGGCGGTGCAAAACGCCATCGGCAGCTATCTGGAGACGGCGCCTGCCACCCCCGACAAGATACTGCGGGCCCTTGGGAAGATAGGAGAGGACGCATCATGAGAGCATTCGGGCACATCGACGCAGGCAGCGTCAGGCAGGCGGTCGACGCCGCAGGCACCGCAGGCGCACAGACGGCCTTCATCGCCGGAGGGACCGACCTTCTCGGCTCGCTGAAGGACAACATCCTGCGGGCCTACCCCAAGACGGTCATCAACCTCAAGACGATAGCCGACCTCGACTTCATCCGGGAGGAGGGAGGCGCCCTCGTCATCGGCGCCCTCGCCAAGGTCCAGGACGTGGCGGACTCCGCTCTGGTCCAGGAGAAGGCCGCCTGCCTCGCCCAGGCGGCGGCGAAGGTCTCCTCTCCTGCCATCCGCAGGATGGGCACATTCGGCGGCACGGTCTGCCAGCGCCATCGCTGCTGGTACTTCCGCAGCCCTGAGAACCGCTTCGACTGCCTGCGCAAGGGCGGCGACACCTGCTTCGCCCTGACGGGGGACGCGCGGTACCACTCGATATTCGGCGGGGAGGACGGCTGCATCGCGGTCAGCCCCCAGGACGTGGCGCCGGCCCTCGTCGCGCTCGGGGCGACCTTCAGGACCGACCGGCGCGACATCGCGGCCGCAGACTTCTTCAAGGTGAACGGCGAGCGCTCCTGTGCGCTTGAGGACGGCGAGGTGCTGACCCAGGTCAGCGTCCCGGTTGCGGCGAAGAGCGCCTTCAGCAAGTTCGCGCTGCGCAAGTCGATAGACTTCGCCATCGTCAACTGCGCGGTCGCCCAGACCGAGGCGGGGACCCGCGTCGTCCTGGGCGGCATCGCCCCCTCGCCCCTGCGCTCCCTGGAGGCGGAGGCGGCCGTCGTCGGCGGCATCTCGGAGGAGAGCGCGAAGCGGGCAGGGGAGGCAGCCGTCGCGACGGCCTCGCCCCTGCCGGCGAACGCCTACAAGGTTCCCATCGCAAGCGCCGTGGTCGCCCGCACCCTGCGTGCGCTCATATAGGGGGAGGGTGTCGTGACGGCCATCGACGTGCCCAGCAGGGCCGGTGCGCCCGCTCTCGGTGAGGTCGGCGTGGCAGGAGGGGCCGCCCTTGCACTCGGCACTGCGTCCGGCGTGGTCGCCTCGTCGCCGGATGCCTGGCGCCGTGCCTGGGGCGACCTCAAGGCGTTCTGCGCCGCACATCCCCGGCTGCGGATCGACCGTAGGCGCATCTCCGTGCCCGCCGAGCTGCGCCCCGGCTTCTATGCGGCGCTCGACGAGGCCGCACGGGCCTTGGTGCGCGCGGCCCGCCCCGGCCTTGCCGCCGAGACGGAGGGCCTTGTCGAGGGCTTCCGCCTTCTCGAGGAGGGCTTCCGCAGGCAGGCGGGCATCGAGGAGACGGTCCTCCCGCACAGCCTCAGGGCCTTCCTCTCCTGCCCCTCGCAGGCGCTCGCAGGCAGGCTCTACGGTCCGCTCATGGGCCTGTTGCAGGAGGAAGGGTCGTCGCAGGACGACGGTGGCCCCGACGCCCTTGACGCTGCCGACGCCCTCCCCACGCCCCTCCTCGCCCTCATCGACGAGGCAGCGGACGGCCTGCACCGTGCGGCCTCGGAGCTTTCCCTCTTCTACCGGCTGCTCTGGATGCTCGACCCCGTGCAGGTGCGCAAGGTCGGCTTCGATGCCTCGCTGCGCCCGACGGGCACGGCGACGACGGTGATGGAGCCGGGCCAGCAGCAGGCCTTCGTCCAACGGAGGATTCCCGACACCCTCGTAAGGGCGCGAGGCGGGCAGTGGTACTCGACCAAGTTCGAGCTCGCCTCCGAGGTGGGCTACTACGACGTGCCCATCCTGCGCCGCCGCGACAACACGCTCGCCGGCGACTCGCAGCCCCTCATCGGGCATCGGGTGCTGATGGTCCACCGGCTGTCGTCCGCAGACGACGTCCCCACCATCGCCGACCGCGACACGGGGCGGCTCGTCGCGCCCACGGTCGTCGTCGAGGCATCCTCGCCCGAGGCGCTTCAGATGCCCGCCTGCCGCCTCGCACTCGGCAACCGGGCGGTCACGCTGCGCCCTGAGTGCGGCTACTTCGTCCTGCTCCCCGCAGGCTCCCGCACCGAGGGCTGGTTCGACGAGGACGGGGAGAGAATCGCACATCTCCCCTCGGTGACCTTCCTCGCCTTGGACGAGGGATGCGTCGGGTCCTCCGATGCCTCCGGGCCCTCTGCGGCCCCCGGGCCCCCCGAGGCCCTGCGCACCGTCGTCGAGGCCCTGCGCGGGGGGAGGGGCCCCTGCCCGGGCAGGCATCCCGGAAACCGCCTCGGCGGCATGAACGCCAAGGGCGGCGGCCCGCACACGGCGGCCCGCATCCCCTCAGACAAAAAGGAGTCAGTCATGTGTCAAGCTAACGGTACCGCCAACAGCGGCAAGGCCGCTCGCCATCTGGCGTGCAGGCGAGCGGTCGGCACTTCCCTTGCCGCCCTCGTCCTCGCCTGTGCGCTTCTTCTGGGTGCGTGCTCTCCCAAGCAGCCGGCCGCCAAGGCGACGGAGCATGAGTCCAACCCCAACGTGACGGTGATCCAAGGGGAGCTTCCCACGATCACCGGGCCGGACATGTCGGCCGAGGGCGGCGGCGGCGCAGGCATAGAGGGCAGCGAGGAGGAGGCGCTGCAGCAGGACCGCATCTCGGGAGGCTCCAACTCCGGCGCGGCGGTCTCCCAGAACCTGGAGCCTCTCACCGACCCCCTCATCGAGCCGCGCGAGGTCCGGGAGCCCGGGAAGTAGGGCGGACGCTGTCGATAGGAGGCATCCATGAGGGATATCATGGACTCGGTGGACGCGTGGCTCTCCCAAGGGCAAGGCGTCTCTCTGGCGAGCGTGACCCGCACCTGGGGCTCGTCCCCACGACCCGTGGGGGCAACCCTTGCGATCGCGCGGGATGGGAGCATGGCCGGCTCGGTCTCGGGCGGCTGCATAGAGGGCGCGGTCGTCCGAGGGGCATTGGAGGTGCTTGCCAGCGGCAGGCCCGAGCTGATGTCCTTCACGGCCACGGACCCTTCCGCCTGGCAGGCAGGGCTCTCCTGCGGCGGGACGGTCGAGGTGCTGCTGCGCCCCCTCGATGCGCAGGCCTATGAGGCCGAACGGAACGCTCTCCGCGACGACCGGGAGTACCTCCGCCTTCTCTCCCTGGGCTTTCGCCCCGAGGGGGAGGAGGAGGGGAGTGCCGCTCCGGACGCCCTTGGAGACGCCGCCCCGGACGCCGCCCCGTTGGCTCCGGATGGCGACGGCGCCCAGGGCATCCCCCTCGGTGCCACCCTGCTCGTCTCCGCAGACGGGAGCCTCCTGTTCGCCCCGTCCTGTGCGGGGCCCGTGAGGGGCGGACGGGCCGACGACCCCGCTTCCCTCTTCTCGTCCCGCACAGGGCCTGCGGGATCCGAAGGGCTCGTGGCCGCATGCCTTGACGCCGTGTGCGCCGTCCCCTCCGTCCAGACCGACGGCTTCCTTGAGCTTCCTTGTGAAGGAGGCTGCCACCGCTTCTCGTTCGCGAGGTACCGCCGCCGCCCCCATCTCGTCTGCGTCGGCGGGGTGCATGCCGCGATAACCCTCACACAGATGGCCCAGGCGATGGGCTACCGCACCACGATCATCGACCCTCGGGGCATCTTTTCCACGGTGGAGCGCTTCGGTCACGTCGACGGGCTCGTCCACGCCTGGCCGCAGGAGGCCTTCGCCTCTATCCCCCTCGACGCGCAGACCGCCGTCTGCGTCATGACGCACGACGCGAAGATCGACGTCCCCGCGCTCGAGCTGGCGCTTGCCTCCGAGTGCTTCTATATAGGCTCCCTCGGTCGGCCGACCACCCAGGCGCAACGCTACCGCCAGCTCAGGAAGCGCGGCCTTTCCCACCGGCAGCTCGCCCGCGTCTTCGGCCCCATAGGCCTCGATCTCGGTGGCCGTGCCCCCGCAGAGATGGCGCTCGCGATACTTTCAGAGATAACCGCCGTCCGCTACGGCAAGACCGCCACCAGCCGCCAGATGTCCCAGTTCGCCCCCGCCCCCGAGCAGGCGGCTCTGCAGCAGCCCGCTTAACTGTCCGTCCCTGCTCCAGGGTAGGCGGCCCCACCCTCGCGCATCCCCCTGGCGAGGTCGACCGCTGCCACAGCAAAGATTCCTCTTTGATTCAGATTCGGTTCAGGATCCGGTAAGGATCCGTTCAGATTCCGGGCGTGTTTGCTCTGGATGGCCTTCAGGGAGTCGAGTACACCGAAAAAGGCAGCGAAAATCAAGTCGTGAAACCAAGTTGTGATTCCCGCACTGAAGGCAACGGTAATCTTGAGTGGTAAACTTATAGAGTAACCATTTCCAAAAGCGAGGAATGTCGATTGACTCAAAAACGCGAACATGAAAAAGTGGATTTGGCCGATGCCCCTTGGGACATGCACGAGTTCTTTGCGGGCAGCGGACTTGTTGCTTATGGCCTGAAAGGCATGTTTCGCCCAATCTGGTCAAACGACATATGCGAGAAGAAGGTAGCGGTCTACAATGCGAATTTTGCTGGTGACCACTTCTTTCTTGGCGACATAAAGAACGTCTGCGGCACATCTCTTCCCTACGCTCACCTTTCTTGGGCGAGCTTCCCCTGTCAGGACTTGTCATTGGCAGGCTCAATGGGCGGCATAGATGCCCAGCGCAGCGGCTTGGTCTGGGAATGGCTGAGGATAGTTGAGGAGATGCCCAAGAAGCCCAAGATACTGGTGATAGAGAATGTCGTAGGGCTGTTGACCTCAAATAAGGGCGAGAACTACACTAGGCTTCACCAGTCTTTGCTAGACATTGGCTATCGAAGCGGAGCCGTGGTGCTCGATGCCTTGCTGTTTGTGCCGCAATCCAGGCCGAGGGTGTTCGTGATAGCCGTTGACTCAAGTGTCGACATTCCGGAG
This sequence comes from Coriobacteriales bacterium, assembly GCA_031263105.1. GTDB lineage: Bacteria > Actinomycetota > Coriobacteriia > Coriobacteriales > UBA8131 > JAISGJ01. The sequence continues at coordinate 4,805 of JAISGJ010000129.1, read as the reverse complement.
GATTTGACGAACTGCGGTCCGAACTGGTTGCACAACAAGGCGGCGGCCAGTCTTGGGAACAGGCTTCCTGGCTGGATATGGTGGCAGGCACATAGACCGCCGAAGCGCAGGGAGAGGCTGAGGGATATCGTTGATCTGACAGAGCCATATGACAAAGACGAGGCCATAGCCCTGATACCTCCGCAACATAAGAAGGTAATCGACGTGGCGGACAGTGTCATCGCAACGGGATATCGTCGTACCAGAAACGGCAGCGTCTGTCTAGAACTTAGATTCGATGACGTTGCGGGCTGCCTCCGCACCCCAGAAGGCGGAAGCAGCAAGCAGTTCCTGATTGTCAAGGGAAACGGAGAGACTCATGCCCGGTTGCTGTCACCTAGGGAGACAGCCCGCCTGATGGGTACCCCGGACAGCTATGCCTTGCCTGATACGTATAACGACGGCTACAAGGCCATGGGAGATGCCGTGGCGAAACCTGTTGCCAGTTTTGTAGGCGAATCGTTTTTACTTCGACTAGCGGAGGCTGCGTATGGCAGGCAATGCCAAAAAGCGTCTTGATGGTTTTCAAAAAACAGCACAACGCCTACACGAAGGGCCCGCTTGCGTTGCTGGTTCAGTTGTCCAGGATGGCGAAGGCCAAGAGTTTCCCCTTGGACAAAGACGATTTCTTGACAGAGAGCAAAGGTCAGGTGGCAGGCTTAGGCGGCAGCAACTTGAAGAAAATACTGGCCGATCACAGCATAGTGCAGATACTGGCCTCAGAGGGAGGGCGCACGAGTCGTGGCAACATAGGCTTGATGCAGGAGTACGTGTCCTTTCTCAATGATTGGGATGCAGGTGGCGGTATAGACTTGGATGATGCTGAAGATTTCTGGGCTGAGCAAGTTCGCCAGTATTTCAGAAACCAACCGTTCGTCTTATCCGCTGATGCCTCCAAAACGGTCGCTGCCAGTCTTGACGACTTGTTCGACCAGGCACGAAAGCGGCAGAAGCAAAACCCTGGAACACAATACCTTGGCACCGTGCTCCAACACCTCGTTGGGGCCAAGTTGGCACTAATCATGCCAGCAGAGACGTTCGGTATTCATGGGGCCTCCGTCGCCGATTCTCCTACTGATCGCAGCGGAGACTTTGTACTTGGCAGCACGATCATCCATTGCACAACTGCTCCCGGTGAACCGCTGATTCAAAAGTGCAGGTCGAACATACAGGCTGATTGCCTGCCAGTAATCATCACTATCTTCGACAGGGTGAGAACTGCACTCGACCTAGCTTCCGATGTAGGGCTAGGCGGTAGGGTTGAGGTGTGGGATATCCAGCAGTTCCTTTCAACGAATATTAGCGAACACAGCCTGTTCGACGGGAGCGCCAGGAACATGACAATCGCCGAAATTGTCGGTTGTTACAACGATATCATTGACCTATATGAGACAGACCCAAGCCTGTGTATCGAATTTGAAGCCAAGCAGTCCCTAACTACTGCTGAGCTGGTAAGTCTTCTCCGGTCACTTCCATTGACAAAAGTGTCCGTGGAGGGTGCGACCAATAATGAAACCGGCTACAGTTCACACCCCCACTGTCATTCCGAGCCCCGCCGAGGAATCTTTGGACACGCAGTGTCCAACGGCAGGTCAGGGGGCCCTTCGACCTGCGGTCGACCGCTTGCGCGGCCGAGGATCCCTCGACAGGCTCGGGATGACAGTGGGGTGTGAACAGTAACTGAAACCGAGGTACGCCGCACTCCGTGCCATAATTTTTGTTGACATGGAAACAAATCAGGCCTACAATGACAATACTGTTTCCTTGGCAACAAAATGGTAGGACTGATGGACACGGCTTCAAGGTGCTTGGATATCGTCGTTGCAATGCAGGAGCGCTCGGACATGCCCCACTATGGGCACGAGGGCATCTTGGAGGGCATGAGCCTGACGGAGATACACTGCTTGGATCGTATCGGCAGCCTCGAGTGGCCAAACGTGACCAAGGTGGCAGAGGCGCTGAGGCTGACGCGTGGAGCGGTGAGCAAGGTATGCAAGAAGCTGATAGGCAGGGCCTTGGTCGAGAGCTTTCAAGGCACAGGCAACAGAAAAGAGATCTACTATCGGCTGACCAAGGACGGCAGGGCGCTCTTCGAGGAACACCAGCGAGTGCACGAGAAGGTCAGGGTCGAATGGCAGTCTTTCTTCGAGCGCTACTCGGAGTCCGAGCAGGCGGCGATTCTGCGTTTCTTGACAGATGTGTCCGGCCCGCCCATTCAGACAGACGGTAGCGAAGGCACCGAAAAGCCGTGCGGCAAGAAGAGTGAGAGGTGACGAGATGCAGGAGATCGCAGGCCACGCGTGGGGGACGTTGATACTGGGCGGCATCGCCTTTGCCTTGGTACGATTATGTGCGGAGCAGAGAAGAAGATGCGCCGTTGCGGCAACCGTGCCGGTGAGCCCAGAGCTGCATCAGGCCCTTCAGGCGCAACCGTGCGGGCTATGCCGCCGTGGCTGCAACCTCTCAACGCCGCGCTGCCGTCGGGGAGAAGAGCTTCGCACGGCCATTGTTGCTGGTCATGCAAAGAGAGCCGCCGATTAAGTGACGTTTCTGTCGCCTTTCGCCGTCTATTTATCAAGACGGAGTGCCTGTCTTTCACTCAGCGTACCCTGTCCTGAGACAGGAGTGATCGAATGAACAAATTATCAAAAACAGAGAAGCAGGCAAAAGCTCTGGTGGAGGGCATGATGCCCTTCTTGCTCTGGCAGTCAGGCGATGTAAGAGATGAGTACGATGCAGGCGAATATGTTGCTGCGGCCGACGGGGCAATCCATGACCTGGGCGCACTGAGGGCCGACCTGCCGGAGGAGATACTAGATGAGATAGGTGGCCTTATCGGTGAGATTAGGAAAAATGCCGACCCGTATGCCGCCCGTTTTATAGTGAGGATGGAAACAGGTCTTGCGCAGTTGGCGACAAGACGGGAATTAATGCAGCCCAAAAAGACGGCCTGACCCTGCCCCATTGTTAACACTATCACCCGCTAGCGGTCACGGCATTCGCTTCGCGTCTATGCCGAGTATCTCGAAGACATCAGGCTCCGTCATTTCATCGACGACGGAGAGGTTGACGCCAGGCGGCGCGAAGACTGCCGCACCGCCGCCTTGCTGTCTACCGGAAGCATAACTCTCCAGTCACCCAGGGCGATTCAGCCTGACGGCAGGCAGGTATGGGTTGAGGTATTGAACGGCATCATACAAAACGGGGGCATCAACTCTGTCCCCAGATGAAACGGAGAAGTGAAGCTATGTTGGACAAGCAGGGCGCATTCGTCTTGGTGCACGATGAGCTGGTCAAATATTATGAAGGAACCGAGAATCCCTACGTAGGGCTGGTTCTGGCAGACATGGCCCCCGAGGCATACAGGGACGAGAGCGGGCGGGACTGCTTCGGCTCGTTTGATCCGGCGCTGTTCGATGAGTGGGGCAAGGAATGGGGTCAGACTGTGGGAGACGGCGAAGAGGCCTCCAACGGGCAGATTCTCAGACTTGCCACACCTATCCTCAAATACTATTCAGACGAAGTGGGCTACGACTTGACCGGCGCACAGGCCTTCCCGGAGGACTCATTGGGGTTCGAGCAATGACATTTCGTGTCTCGTCGTGATGCATCAAGCATGTTACCGGTCGCACCCTCCACGGACACCCCACTGTCGCACAGGCCTTCCCGGAGGACTCATTGGGGTTCGAGCAATGACATTTCGTGTCTCGTCGTGATGCATCAAGCATGTTACCGGTCGCACCCTCCACGGACACCCCACTGTCTCACAGTCCTTCCCGTAGGAGGCAGGTGGGAGCGAGCTGTGAAAGTTCGGGTCTCGGCGTGATGCACCAACCATGTTCCCGCTCGCACCCTCCCCGGACACCCCACTGTCAGTCCTAGCCTGCCGCGGAATCTTCGACCGCGCCAGCGGTCGACCGTAGGTCGAAGGATCTTTCGACCTACCGTTGCTCGCTTCGCGTTCCGTGGGCCTGTCGGTTCCATGGGCTCACCCGCTTAAGGGCTCATACGCTCAGGGGCTCATACGCTGCTTCGCAGCTTCGCCCGGAAACAGCGCACCGCGCTGTTTCCCAGTCCGCCGGACTGTCGCGCCGTCCTCGCTGGAAACAGTCCGCTGGACTGTTTCCCGGGCGCTCGTACCCAAAGATTCCAACAGTGGGGGTGTGACCAGTAACTCAAGCATTGCTCCCAGAAATCCAAGAAATCCGGAAAATCCCATTGTCGGATGCGATGGTTTGCGGTAATATAAACGATCCCCCTCAAAAGGGAGGGGAAATCTGCAAGGCAGTCTGGAACCGTCCACAGGCTCGACGAATTTTCTCTAAGATTCTTATTGACATCGACGACCGACGCGGATAATATACTTCCTTGCGTCTTGCGCACCCGGTAAGTGGAAAGCGCAAGACATCAAAGGAAATCGGACGGGTTTCTGTCCGACTTCTTTTTTGCTGAGAGGTTTTGCACTTTGAAAACTGGATACTGAGACAAGACAGTAAAGCAAGTATTTGCTTTATAAGCCAAATGAGAAACCCGTCAAGATGTATCGGCCCCCTGAAGGGTACGGCATCGAGACAAAAATGAAGAGCAAGATCGAATCTCTGCATTCAACAGCCTTCGGGCTGTCTTAAACGGAGAGTTTGATCCTGGCTCAGGATGAACGCTGGCGGCGTGCTTAACACATGCAAGTCGAACGATTAAAGCCCCTTCGGGGGTGTATAGAGTGGCGAACGGGTGAGTAACACGTGAGCAACCTACCTTCTGTTCTG
>JAISGJ010000128.1 GCA_031263105.1 Coriobacteriales bacterium | reverse complement strand
CAGGCAGTAACGACGGCGCCGCCGTGCTGCCGGCCGCGCGCCGCCGCGCCGCGCCGCCGCGCCGATCCGCACCTATCCAAAACGAGAGGGTACTGGTACAATAACCGTTTGCGTCTTATCCCGTTTTCAGCCACACTGCGGTGTGAAGGAAAGGAACCGATATGGCAGTCCCCAAGCGTAAGACCGGTCGAGCTGTTACCCATGCGCGCAGGAGCGCCAACACCAGGCTCGTGGAGGCCCCCCGCTCGCTCTGTCCCCAGTGCGGGGCTGCGAAGCTCCCGCACTTCGTCTGTCCCAACTGCGGGCATTACAAGGGCCGTGAGGTCATCGTCACCGAGTAAGGGCTGCGAGGTTCCAAGGTGAGCGACGTCACCATAGCGGTCGATGCCGCAGGGGGCGACGGGGCCCCGCAGGTCGTGCTCGAAGGGGCCCTCCAGGCCCTCCGGGACGACCCGCTCCTGGCCGTCGTGCTGGTCGGCCCTGCCGAGGTGGTGGGGCCCTTCGTCCAGCAGCATCCCGATCGCCTCGCCGCCTCCGCCGCCTCCGAGACGATCGGCATGGACGAGCATCCCGCCCAGGCGGTGCGCACGAAGAAGGACTCGTCCCTCGTGGTCGGCTGCGGCCTCGTGCGCGACGGGCACGCAGGCGGCTTCTTCTCCGCAGGCTCCACGGGCGCGTGCATGGCGGCCGCGACGCTTCACATCGGGCGCATCAAGGGCATTGCGCGCCCTGCCATCGCCACGGTGCTGCCCGCGCCGCACGCGCCCGTCGTCTTGGCCGACGTGGGCGCCAACGCCGACGTTCGGCCCGAGTACCTCGTCCAGTTCGCGCAGATGGCCGGCATCTATGCGGAGCGCGTCCTTGGGGTGGAGGCCCCGCGCATCGCCCTTCTCAATATCGGCGAGGAGGCCACCAAGGGCTCGGCGCTCGCGCAGGAGGCCTATGGGCTCATGGAGGAGAAGGTCGCAGGCTTCGTCGGCAACGCCGAGGGGACGGACATCCTGACGGGGCGCTTCGACGTCATCGTCACCGACGGCTTCACGGGCAACGTCACGCTCAAGACCATCGAGGGCGCGGCCGACGCCCTCATGTCCCGCCTCAAGGACGCGCTCATGGCGACGGCCGTCCGCAGGGTCGCGGCCGCAGTGGTCGCACCGGGGCTCAAGGAGCTCAAGAGGAGCCTCAGTGCCGAGGAGGTCGGCGGGGCGCCGCTCCTCGGCCTCAAGGGCAGCTGCATCATAGGCCATGGGTCGTCGAGCGCGCGCGCCGTCGCCTGTGGCATCGCACAGGCCGCACGCTGCGTGCGGGGGCGCCTGCCGCAGGTCATCGCAGAGGCCGTCGCAGAGGCCGCTGGCTGACATGACGGCCGCCCCCGCCCCCGCAGCTCCCGCCGCCGACACGGCATCCGCCCCCGCCGCCCCCGCCAAGGACAGGAAGGCCGACATGGCCGTCACCGACACCGAGCGCATCGAGTGTGCCGAGCGTATCCTCGGGTACACCTTCAACGACAAGGCGCTCCTGCTCCGGGCGCTGACCCATCCCTCCGCCATCGAGGAGAACGCGATCGAGGGCTCCTATGAGCGCCTGGAGTTCCTCGGCGACTCGTTCCTCGGCGCCTTCGTCTCCCTGACGCTCTACGAGCGCTTCCCCGACCTCGACGAGGGCGCGCTCACCCGCATCAAGGTCTCGCTGGTGTCGGGCGGGATGCTCTCCGAGCGTTGCGCGGAGCTCGGCTTCGCCGACCTCATCATCTTCGGCTCGTCCGAGAGGGGCACCGGCAGGAGGGGGCTGTACTCGGCGCTGGAGAACGTGTTCGAGGCGCTCATAGCCGCCATCGCCCTCGACGGCGGCGCCTCCGAGGCGCAGCGATGGGTGCTGGAGGTCCTTGACAGCCATATCTCGCGCAAGCTTGCCGCCGAGCCGGAGAACCCCAAGTCCATCCTCCAGGAGATCCTCCAGGCGAGCCGCATCACACCGACCTACGAGGTCGTCGAGACCTCCGGGCCGCCGCACGAGCGCATCTTCACCTGCAACGTGCTCTCGGCCGGGGTGGTCGTCGGGACGGGCACCGGCCATTCGAAGAAGGACGCCGAGGCCGCCGCTGCCGCCCATGCGCTCAAACGCCTTTCCCGCAGGGACAGGCGAAAGGCGAAGAAGGTTGTGGGCGAGGACGCCCCCCCTGTGGGGGACGGCGCCCCCCCTGCGCCCGACGTCGTGCCCGGCGACGGCTGCGGCGCCCCCCCTGCGGACGAGGAGGCTCCATGTATCTCAGATCGCTGACGATCAAAGGCTTCAAGTCGTTCGCGGACCGGTCGGTCATGAACTTCGAGGAGGGCGTCTCCGTCATCGTCGGCCCCAACGGCTCGGGCAAGTCGAACGTCTCGGAAGCCGTGCTCTGGGTGCTCGGCGAGCAGAAGTCGAGCAACCTGCGCGTGCAGGCCATGGAGGAGCTCATCTTCTCGGGCTCGTCGGCCCGCCAGGCCGTCGGTGTGGCCGAGGTGGAGCTCGTGCTCGACAATGCGGACGGGAAGCTCCCCATCGAGTTCGAGCAGGTCGCCATCATGCGCCGCATGTACCGCAACGGCGAGAGCGAGTACTTCATCAACGGGTCGCCCTGCCGCCGCATGGACGTCATCGACGTCCTGTTCGACTCGGGGATAGGCCAGGGCGCGCATTCCATCATCGGCCAGGGCAGCCTCACGGCCGTGCTCGAGTCGCGGCCCTCGGACCGGCGAGCCCTCGTCGAGGAGGCGGCGGGCATCCTCAAGCACAAGAAGCGCAGGGAGAAGGCATCGCGCAAGCTCGCGGTGATGGATGCCTCCCTTGAGCGCGTCAACGACATCGTCCGCGTCATCGAGTCGCAGCTCCGCCCCCTTGAGCGCCAGGCCGCGCGCGCGCAGCAGCACCGCTCCCTCTCGGGCGAGCTCGCCGCGCTCGAGCTCGCGCTGGCCGTCGACGACCTCCGCACGCTCCAGGGCGAGTGGGGCCTGCTCGACCATCGGGAGAAGGAGATCGGCGCCGAGGCCGAGCTTGTGCACTTCCGCCTCAACGAGCGCGAGGCCGAGCTCAGCAAGCGGCAGCTCGCCCTCGAGGAGAAGGGCCTGTTCGCGGGCGACCTCAACGAGCAGCGCATCCGTTGCCAGTCCATCATCCAGCGCCTCGACGCCGGCATGCTCGTGTTGGAGGAGAAGGGCCGCAACATGGTCTCGCGGCTCTCCGACCTGCGGGCGCAGGTCCACAACTCGCAGACAAGGCTCAAGGCCGCCACCGAGGAGTTCGAGGGCATCTCCGAGAAGCTCAGCGAGGGGCAGGGCAGGGTCAAGGCACTGTATGCGCAGTTCAACGACCTTGGCCACGACTGCGAGCAGGCGCTGAAGGAGAAGAACCAGGCGGAGGAGGCGCATGCCCGTGCCGCCGCCGCCCTGCGGAGCCACCAGGCCGCCTTGGACACGGCGCAGCTCAACCTTGCGAAGGCCACCGACGCGCTCGGCTCGCTCGACGTGGAGGAGGCGCTCCTCAAGGAGAGCCATGCCCAGATAGAGGGGGAGTTCACCGGCACGCAGGACGTCCTGGTGCAACGGCGCTCCCGGCTCGACGCGTTGGAGGCGCAGCTCGTCAAGGAGAAGGCCGACTCCAACCTCGCGAAGTCCGACATCGACAAGCGTGTGCGCCTGCTCGACGACCGTCGCCAGAAGCTCGACCAGCAGCGTGACGCGCTTGCAGCCATCCAGGCCGAGGTCCGTGCGCTCGAGGAGATAGACCGCGCCTTCGAGACCGCGTCGCCGATGCTCAACTGGATACGGGAGCACCGGGACGGCCTCCAGGGCGTCGTCGGGCCCATCGCCGAGGCCCTGAGGCTGCGTGCGGACGCCAGCCTGCCCTTCGGGATGCGGATGGAGGAGGGCGAGGCCCTCATCGAGCGGCTTTTGGGCGCCGACCTCTTCGGCCTGCTCGTCGAGGACGAGAAGGCTGCGGCCCGCATCGCGGAACGCCTGCACGCAAGCGGCGAGCGCGGCGAGATCGCCCTCGTCCCTTTGAGGGGCCCGCTTGCCCCGGAGGGGCGCTCCCCGCGCGGCGAGCGGCTCGTCGACTACCTGGAGTTCCCCGACACGGACCGCGACGCCGTCGAGTCGCTGCTGGGGGACCTCTACCTTGCGCCGTCCATCGCCGAGGCGCAGAAGTACCGCCTGCGCGACACGCTCGGCGTGCGCTTCGCGACCCCCGAGGGCGCGGTCGTCTGGCCGAGCGGCAAGCTCACGCTGGGGATGCAGCTCAACGACGTCGACAGCGTGCTTGCTAGGCGGCGCAGGCTCGACCGCCTCAACGAGGATGCGGAGGCCGCCTCGGCGCAGCTCTCCGATGTCGAGCTCGAGGTGTCGGTTGCCGAGCAGAACCTCCAGGTCGCCCAGCAGGACGGCTTCGAGATCTCGCAGCGCCTCGCGAAGGTGCAGGGCGACTGCGATGCCGCCCGCGAGGAGCTGGTGCGCCTCGAGGAGGTCATGACGCAGCTGCTCGCCCGGCGCGAGGGCGTCGAGCGCAAGCTCGCCGACGTCGCGAGGCGGCGCTCGTCCTCGCTGCCGCTGGCGAGCGGCTTCGAGGAGCGCATCGCCCAGCTCACGGAGGGGACGGGGGGCCTGGAGGCGGCCGCCCTGGACGCGGAGGGCGCCCTCAAGAAGGCGACCGACGAGAAGAACGAGGTCGCGGAGCGTCTGTCCGCCGCGAAGGTCGAGCTCGAGACGGCCAAGGGGTCGTCGACCTACCTCAAGAGCCGTTTTGAGGCCCTGCGCCTCGAAATGAGGGAGATCGACGAGGCGCTCAAGGTCTCGCGCCAGACGGAGGCCAACCTGGACGTCATCCGGCAGCGGATCGACCCGCTGTACCAGATCTACGAGCACCTGCACGTCGGCGCGACGACCTGGGCGGGCAAGCTGCGTGACCAGGCGCAGCTCGAGCAGACGGACTCCAAGAACCTCCGCAGCGTGATCAACGAGGCGAACGCCGCCGTCGAGGAGGCGCGCGGCGAGCTGGAGGCCGTCAACGGGCGCCTTACCGAGCTGAGGGTGGAGAAGGCGCGGTTCGAGTCCGAGGTGGAGCACGCCATCTCCCGTATCACGGAGGGCAGCGGCGTGCCGCTCGAGTCGGCGCTCGGGACCCCCTCGCCGGAGGACCGCCAGCAGGCGGAGGACCAGGCGGACCGCCTGCGCCGCAAGCTCGGCTCGATGGGCGCGGTCAACCATGTCGCCATGGAGGAGTTCGAGGCCCTCAAGCGGCGGCGCGACTACACGCTGAGCCAGGTCGAGGACCTGAGAGAGGCGCGCAAGGCGCTCGCGAAGATCGAGCGCGCGCTCGACCGCAAGATGAAGAACCAGTTCCTTGAGACCTTCGAGCAGGTGAACCGCAACTTCCAAGAGGTGTTCGGGATGCTCTTCCCCGGAGGCTTCGGCCAGCTGCTGCTGATAGAGGGCGACGAGCAGGACGACCTCGGCATCGAGGTGAGCGCCCAGCCCCGGGGCAAGAAGATAACGAAGCTCTCGCTTATGAGCGGCGGGGAGAAGTCGCTGACGGCGCTTGCGCTGCTGTTCGCGGTCTACCGCATCAGGGACGTGCCCTTCTACATCCTCGACGAGGTGGAGGCGGCACTCGACGACACGAACCTCAGCCGCCTGATAGACTACTTCGACCAGATTCGCCGACATACCCAGCTGATACTCGTGACGCACCAGCGCCGCACCATGGAGGCCGCCGACGTCCTGTACGGCGTGACCATGCAGGCCGCAGGGGTCTCCAAGCTGGTGAGCCAGCGCCTCGACCAGGCGCTCCGTCATGTGGGCGGCGGCGCGACCGACGGCGAGGCGGGCGGCGGCGGCGCGCACGGGGGAGCATGATGTCCTGGTTCGACCGCCTGAGCAAGGGGCTTTCCCGTACCCGGGAGCGTTTCAACGAGCAGCTCAACGTCATCTTCGACCGGGGGCCCCGCCTTGACGACGATTTCTGGGACAGCCTCGAGGAGTCGTTGATCCTCGCGGACTTCGGAGGCCCTGCGACCGTCGACATCATCGACCGGCTGCAGGACGTGGCCCTGCGCCTGGCCCTGCCCGACGGCTACGCCGTGTTCGACCGGCTCACCGACACCATCGCCGACATGTTCGCCTCGGCTGAAGGGGACCTCTTCGAGACGGATCCCGTCTGTGTGCTTTTCGTGGGCATCAACGGCTCGGGCAAGACCACGACGGTCGGCAAGCTCGCCAAGGACGGCGTCGAGCGTGGCCGCAGGGTGCTGCTCGGCAGCGCGGACACCTTCCGTGCGGCCGCCATCGAACAGCTCGACGTCTGGGCGGGCCGTGCGGGCGTGCCGGTCATCAAGCGCCAGCGCGGGGCCGACCCCGCCAGCGTGTCCTTCGAGGTGGTGGAGAAGGCCGAGCAGACCGGCGCCGACCTTGTCCTCATCGACACGGCCGGACGCCTCCACACCTCCGACGACCTCATGCGCGAGCTCGAGAAGGTGGTCAAGGTGACGCGGAAGCGCGCGGAGGCGTTCAGGGGCGCGGGCGCGGCGAGTGTGGGCGAGGACGCGGGGGGCGCGGCTGCAGGCGAGGGCGCGGCTGCGGGCGAGGGCGCGGCTGCGGGCGAGGGCGCAGCGGACGCACGCACGGGCGGCGGCCCCTCGGCTGCCCAGGGGCTGCCGGTCAAGACGGTGCTGGTGCTCGACGCGACCACCGGCCAGAACGGGCTCGCCCAGGCGCGGGAGTTCGACCGTGCGCTCGACCTCGACGGCGTGATCGTCACCAAGCTCGACGGGACGGCCAAGGGCGGCATCGCGGTCGCGGTGTCCCACGAGCTGGGGCTTCCTGTGCTGCGCATCGGCATCGGCGAGCGCATCGAGGACCTGCGCCCCTTCGACGCGCACGAGTTCGCCCGTGCGCTCATCGGCGACAGAAGATAGGAGCATCCGGTGTTCAACAGCCTCTCCGACCGTTTGCAGGGCGTGTTCAGCGGCCTGCGCTCGAAGGGCCGTCTGACGGAAGGCGACATCGAGGGCGCCATGCGCGAGATCCGCCTTGCGCTGCTCGAGGCGGACGTGAACTTCAAGGTCGTGAAGTCCTTCGTCGCCGCCGTCAAGGAGCGGGCGCTCACCGCAGAGGTGCTCGATTCCCTCACCCCTGCGCAGAACGTCGTGAAGATCGTGCTCGACCAGCTGACGGGGCTTCTGGGGGGCACCGGCTCGGGGCTTGTGCTCACCTCGCGCATACCCAACGTCATCATGCTCGTGGGCCTGCAGGGCTCGGGCAAGACCACCGCCGCCGCCAAGCTGGCGTACCGCCTCAAACAGCAGGGGCACAGCCCGCTCCTCGTCGCGGCCGACGTCTACCGGCCCGCTGCCGCAGACCAGCTCGAGTCGCTGGGCGGCGACATCGGGGTGCCGGTCTTCCGGGGCGACGGCGCACATCCGGTGGGCATCGCCCAGGCGGCGGTGCGCGAGGCCATAGACGGCCTCCGGGACGTCGTGATAATCGACACGGCGGGCCGCCTGCACGTCGACGAGGAGATGATGGCCGAGGCAGGCGCCATCAAGGAGGCGACGAGGCCCGACCAGGTTCTCATGGTCGTCGATGCGATGACCGGCCAGGACGTGGTCAACGTCGCTGCAGCGTTCGCGGAGCGGGTCGATTTCGACGGCGTCGTCATGGCGAAGATGGACGGCGACGCCCGTGGCGGCGGCGCCCTCTCCATCCGCGAGGTCACCGGCAAGCCCATCAAGTTCGTCTCGGAAGGGGAGAAGCCCTCCTCGCTCGAGGAGTTCCATCCCGACCGCATGGCCAAGCGCATCCTCGGCATGGGGGACGTCGTCACCCTCATCGAGAAGGCGCAGGCCGTCTCCGACGAGGAGTTCTCGCAGGCCGAGGCCGAGCGCATGGCGCGCGCGGAGCTCACCTTCGACGACTTTTTGACCATCAACCGGCAGGTGCGCAAGCTCGGCGGCATAGGGAGCCTGCTCAAGGCGCTGCCGGGCGGCGAGAAGGCCCTCGGCGCCGGGCAGGTGGACGAAGGGGCGCTCGACCGCATGGAGGTCATCATCCACTCGATGACCAAGGCCGAGCGCACGCGGCCCTCCCTGCTCAACGGCTCGCGCCGCCAGCGCATCGCCACGGGTGCCGGCGTGCAGGTGTTCGAGGTGAACCAGCTCGTCAAGCAGTTCGACGAGACCCGCAGGATGATGAAGAAGATGCAGGGCCCGATGGGCATGCAGTCGGGCGGCAAAGGCAAGAAGGGCAAGAAGGGCAAGCGGTCGCGCGGCAGGGGTCTGCGCTCGCTGCCCGGCCTGGGCCAGTTCTCCGCCGCCGACCTCAAGGGCCTTGAGGACATGCTGAAGTAGGGGAGAGGGACGGGGCCGACGCGGTTGCTGCGGCTGCGGAGGCGGCTGCGGCGCAGGGGCCAGGCCCCGGCCAGGCGGCGGCCCCGGCCGCATCCACGGGAGAAGGGACGACGGGCATGACGCTGAGCACGAGGATCAGGGAGTACGCGCTCGACCTGGGCTACGACCGGGTGGGCCTTGCCCCTGCCGACGACTTCGACGAGTTCATAGAGGCGCTTGCGGGGCGCGGCGAGGACTACGACTGGTGGACGCAGGGGCCGCGCGATCCGCTGTCCTGGGGGAGGCCGCGCGAGAAGGCGGGCTTCGCACGCTCGATAGTCGTGCTGGTGTACAACTACGCACGGTGCCGCTTTCCTCCCGAGCTCTGTGCGCTCATGGGGAGGGTCTACCAGTCGCGCAGCTACCTCGCGCCTCCCACGAACATCAACGGCGCACGTCTGGGGCTCATGCGGGACTTCCTGGCAGGGGAGGGCCTGACCTGCGAGGACGCGATCTGGCTGCCGCAGCGCTGGGCAGGGGTGCGTGCGGGCCTTGTGAGCTTCGGCAAGAACACCTGCGCCTACGCCCCCGGCATCGGCTCGTTCGTGCTTCTCAGCACCCTGCTGGTGGACGCCGAGCTCGACTACGACGAGCCGGGCCCCGTGAGCACCTGCCCCAAAGGCTGCACGCTCTGCCTGGACGCCTGCCCCACCGGCGCCCTCCGCGAGCCGTTCACGCTCGTTCCGAGGCGCTGCCTGCCGTTCAACGCCTGGATGACCAACAAGGAGCGGGGTTTCGGCGTCACCGACTCCATACCGAGGGAGATACGGCCGCTGATGGCCCAGCGCGTTCACGGCTGCGACGCCTGCCAGGAGGCCTGTCCGCGCAACCGCAAGGTCCTGGCCGCCAACGACGCCCGTCCGCGCGACGCCCTGCTCGACCTTCTCGCCAAGGAGCTGACGCTCGAGGGGCTGCTGCACATGCCCGAGGGCTACTACGAGTCGCGCGTGCGCCCTGTCATGTACAACTACATCCGCGACCTGCGCTTCTTCCAGCGCAACGCCGCCGTCGCCATCGGCAACACCCGCGACCTGCGCTACCTGCCCGACCTCGCGCAGGAGCTGGACAACCCCGACGCGACGATCCGCGCCCACGTCGCCTGGGCGCTCGGGCAGTTCGCGGGCCCGTGCCGCTCTCCGGAGGCCCGCCGCCTGCTTTCGCAGCGCCAGGCCGTCGAGGAGGACGCCGAGGTGGCCGAGGAGCTGCGCCTCGCGCTCGAGGAGTAGGTCGGGGGCGGCCCTTACGGGCAGGAGACCCTCATGACCAGATAGGTGTTCAGGTCGCCGGTTCTGCCGTCGGAGGTGAAGCGGGCGAGCAGGGACGCGGAGGGCGCGGAGGTCGTGCGCGCAGTGGCGACGGGCGCGATCGACTCCACCAGTCGGTCTATCTCGAGTTCAGAGAAATGGTGGCAGTAGCGATATGTGCCCGGGAGGTTCTTCCAGCCGAGCAGGCAGTCGTTGTCGTCGAGCGCCGGAAGGCCCAGCTCTTGCAGGGCGTGCTCGCGTGTGGCCTGTGCCCGCTGTGCCAAGGCCTCGTCGTTGAGGAACTGCCAGAGCGACACGATGACGAATCCTCCCGGACGGGTCTGGCGCACGAGGCTCGCCAAGACCTTCTCGCGGTACTCCCGGAGCGGGACGTGGTGCAGGAAGCCGAACGAGACGGCGAGGTCGCACAGGGGGGCCGCAAGCCGGTCGTTGAGGCACAGGCCGCTGTGCAGCGTGTCGAGGATGTCGAGGCTCTGGTAGGTCAGGCGGCGGTCTGTGCTCCAATCGAGACGGCGATTCTTTGCGCCCGGCATCGGGGAGGCGAGGCTGTCGCAGTTGTCCACGGCGTGAAAGGCGAGGGCGGCATCAGGGAGCGCGGAGGCGAGGAAGCGCTCGAACCTCAGGTTGCCGCAGGCGAGGTCGAGGATCGAGAGGGACTGCCGCCCGCCTGCCCGCCGCCCACCTGCCCGCCGGTCGTCCGGGAGGCCGCCCTGTGCCCTCAGCACCTCAAGGCAGCGCGTCCATCCGGGCCAGGGAGACTGTCGCGTCTCTGAGAACGAGCCGCTGTTATCCCTATAGAACGCGTTGTTGAGCGCGCAGAGCCTCTTGGCCGTCTCAGGATTCATACAGCCATTCTATCCTATAGAATACTCGTACTGTGGAAACGCTTCTGTTGGACATACTCACCGAGCTTCGCGAGGGCGAGGGCGACCGTTTGGACGACAGGCGCCTCGCGCGGATCATCCATCGGCACAGCAGGGGCCTCGGCGGCAACGGGCGGCGGTTCTCGAAGAAGAGGCTGCTGCCGTACTACCTCAAGGTGAAGGAGTCGGATCCCGAGCGCTGGGCAGGCTGGAACGTCGATGATGCGACGGAGGGGCGGCTGTTCCAGGTGCTGCGCATGAAGCCTCGGCGGACCGCCTCCGGCGTCGCGACGATCACGGTGATAACGAAGCCCTGGAGCTGTTCGAGCAACTGCCTGTACTGCCCGAGCGACGTGAGGATGCCGAAGAGCTACCTGAGCGACGAGCCTGCGTGCCAGCGGGCCGAGCGGAACTGCTTCGACCCCTACCTGCAGGTGGTGTCGCGGCTGCGCGCGCTGACGCATATGGGGCATGCCACCGACAAGGTCGAGCTGATCGTCCTGGGGGGCACGTGGAGCGACTACCCGGAAGGGTATCAGCTGTGGTTCGTCACGGAGCTGCTCAGGGCGCTCAACGACGGCGAGGATGCGGAGCAGGGCGCACGGACGAGGCGTGGCCTCTATAGGGACAAGGGCTGCGAGAGCCGTGCGGAGGAACGTGCGGAGCGCGTCAGTGAGACGCAGCAGAAGGTGGACGACGGCGCCCTCACCTACAACCAGGCGATAGGACGCCTCTACGGCGAGAGCGACGTTTGGCAGGACATCGCGCGCGGGCAGGTGGCCACCTTCGATGAGTTGGCCTGCCAGCACCGCGTCAACAGGACCGCCCGCCACCGGGTCGTCGGGCTGGTCGTCGAGACGCGCCCGGACACCGTCACGGCCGGCTCCCTGATGCTGCTCCGGCAGCTCGGCTGCACCAAGGTGCAGATCGGCATCCAGAGCCTGGACCCCGCTGTTCTCAGGCTGAACGACCGTGTCATCGACCTGGGCAGGGTTCGTGAGGCCTTCGAGCTGCTGAGGGTGTTCGGTTTCAAGACACACGTGCACTTCATGGCGAACCTCTACGGTTCCACCCCCGAGAAGGACATCCGGGACTACCGGCGCCTCGTCACCGACGGGGCGTACCTGCCGGACGAGGTAAAGCTCTATCCCTGCTCCCTCGTCGCTGGCACAGGGCTCGTCGGGCGCTACCGCGCGGGAGACTGGAGGCCGTACAGCGAAGGCGAGCTGCTCGACATCCTGACGGCCGACACGCTCGCCACGCCGGGATTCATGAGGATATCGCGGATGGTCAGGGACATCTCGGCCCAGGACATCCTGGCGGGGAACCGGAAGGCCAACCTTCGGCAGCTGGTGGAGCGCAGGATAGAGGAGGCCGGCGAGCGCATAGCGGAGATGCGCTACCGGGAGATCGGCACGGACGAGACGGACCTTGGGCATCTTGCGCTTGAGGTCGTCGCCTACGAGACCACGGTGAGCAGCGAGCGCTTTCTGCAATGGGTGACGCCCGAGAACAGGCTCGTGGGGTTCCTGCGCCTCTCGTTGCCGAGCGTCGAGTACGTGCGTCGCCATCAGGCGGTGCTGCCCGTCGGCCCCTACGAGGCGATGATCCGGGAGGTCCACGTCTACGGCACGGTCGTCCCGCTGCACAGGGCGGGGGAGGACGGGCAGGCGTGTGCGGAGGGGGAGGGTGCGCGGCCGGAGGGCTCGCAGCCACATGGCCCCGGCGAGGGCGCCCAGCACCTCGGCCTGGGCAGGCGGCTCGTCGAGGCCGCCTGCGACATCGCGCGCACGCAAGGCTACCAGAGGATCAACGTCATCAGCGCCGTCGGGACACGGGAGTACTACCAGAGCCTGGGCTTCGAGGACGGCGAGCTCTACCAGCATAGGTTGCTTGTGTAGGGATGAGTTCTTACATAGCCCGTCGATACGCCCGTGTCGCAAGGCAGTACGAGACCGCTGCGATTCCAACGCACCACGCGAGCGCAAGCCATATCTCGCTGCCTAAAGGCTCGGCGTTCAGCAAGGCGCGCAAGGTGGCAACGATCGGCGTCACGGGCTGGCTTTCCGCAAACACTCGGAGCGCGGCAGGCATGGTCTCGGTCGGCACGAAGGCGGAACTCAGAAACGGCAGGAAGATCAAGGGATACGAGAACGCGGTCGCGCCTTCCATCGAGTGCGCCGTGAGCCCCGGAATCGTCGCGACCCAGGTCAGCGCCAAGGTGAACAGCACGAGTATCCCGGCCACGCCGAGCCAGTTCAGCACCCCCGCGCTCGAGCGGAAGCCCAGGGGCAGCGCGACGAGGACTATGATGACGAGCGTCAGCATGTTCGCTGCCAGTGATGTGAGAACGTGCGCCCATAACATCGCCGAGCGTTTGATCGGCATGGAGCTGAACCGTGCGAACAGTCCCTTCTGCATGTCGCTCCACAGGCGCATCGCGGTGTAGGATATGCCGGACGCAACAGCGATGAGCGCTATGCCCGGCAGCTGGTAGTTCACGTAGCTCACGTCGCTGCCGAGGCTTGGCCCCACCGCGCCGCCGAACACGTAGACGAACAGCAGCATCATGGCGACCGGCATAAGCGCGGTTGTGATTATCGTGTCCGGGCTTCGCAGGACGTGGCGTATCAGGCGCCCGAGAAGGGTGAGGGTGTCGCGCATCTAGGTGCCTTTCCCGTTGCCGACAATCGCGAGGAAGATCTCCTCAAGGGTCGGTTGCTTCATGACGTACTCCTCCTTGGCGGGCGGGAACAGCTTCTTCAGCTCGTCGAGCGTCCCGCTTGCGATGATCCTGCCGCCGTGCAGGATTGCAATGCGGCTGGCAAGCTGCTCCGCCTCGTCGAGGTATTGCGTGGTCAGAAGTATCGCCGTGCCGCTGTCGGCGAGATCCTTCACGGTCTTCCAGACCTCGAGTCGTGCTTCCGGGTCAAGTCCAGTGGTCGGCTCGTCAAGGAAGATGACCGAGGGTGTTCCGACAAGGCTCATCGCGATGTCGAGCCTGCGCCTCATGCCGCCGGAGTACGTGGCAGCCCTGCGGTCGGCGGCATCGGACAGCCCGAAGCGCCCAAGCAGCTCTGCGGCAAGCTGCCTCGGGTTGCTGGCGTGTCGCAGCCTTGCGATGAGGACGATGTTCTCGCGCCCGGTCAGCAGGTCGTCCACGGCGGCGAATTGCCCCGTGAGGCTGATGGCCTCGCGCACCTTCTCCGCTTGGTGGCGGACATCGAAGCCGCAGACGCTCGCCGAGCCGCCGTCCGGCTTCGTCAGCGTGGACAGGATGTTGATGGTCGTGGTCTTGCCTGCGCCGTTCGAGCCGAGCAGGGCGAATATCTCGCCGCGCTGGACGGCGAGATCGACGCCTCTGAGGACCTCGGTGTCTCCAAAGGACTTCCGCAGGCCCTTCACGTGGATTGCGGCCTCGGTCATTTTGGGCCGCCGTCCGTGCCGTCCGCACTGCTCCCGCTGCTCCCGCCGACCACACCGTCCGCACAGCCCGCACTGCTCCCGCCGAACCTTCCCGCAATGTCGCGGTTGAGCTTCTCGCGCCAGTTCTCCGTATAGGTCTGGGCGTTTTGCAGAAGCGCATCACAGAACGCCGCCACATCCTCGCCCGTGACCTCGAGGACGCGCCTGCCCTCTGCCGCCCCTTCCTCGAACAGCTCGATCAGGTCGTAGTGGATCCTCATCATGTCATAGCCGGAGCCCGCCGCGAACATCCACATATGCCTTTGGATTTTCTTGAAGACGTAGCGGTAGTCCTCCGGAAGCGCTTCCGCCCGCGCCATCTGCTGGCGGTACTCGCGCTTCTCCTCGATCATCTTAGGGATGTTGAGGTAGTTGTTGAAAAAGTCACCCATCGTGCCCATCGTGCGCACCTCCTTTCAGCTCGTCGAGTTTCGACGCGACGAACTCCCAGCGTTCCCAGAAGCGCCTCAGCTCCTCACGGCCGGTGTCGTTGAGCGTGAAGAACTTGCGCGGCGGCCCCATGTCGGACGGTTTCCTCTCGATGTCCACCAGCCCGCTCCTCTCAAGCCGCACGAGGATCGTGTAGGTCGTTCCGTCCACCACGTCCGAGAACCCGAGCGCGTTGAGCCGCCGCGTGATCTCGTAGCCGTAGGTCGTGCCCCGCCCTATGATCTCGAGCACACAGCCCTCAAGGACGCCCTTCAACATCTCCGTCAAGTTGTCCGTTGCCGCCACCTCCTTTGCTACTCTCGTCCCGCACTACTGCCGCCGCCTCGCCGCCTCCGGTATATAGTATCACTTACTTCTACTCTATAGCAATACTTACTAGCTGGATGCAAATGTCGTAGATTGGCCGATACTGATGTCGTAGATTGGTCGCTTGAAAAGCCGTTGCTGTACGGACCCCCACTGTCATTCCGAGCCCCGCCGAGGAATCTTTGGACACGCAGTGCCCAACGGCAGGCCAGTGGGCCCTTCGACCTGCGGTCGACCGCTGGCGCGGCCAAGGATCCCTCGACAGGATCGGGATGACAGTGGGAGTGTGTAACAAAAAGCCTGAATGCAGAGGATGCAAAGGTGCGGGTAGGGAGTCGTAATGAATTTCTGTCGTATAATACCTTTAAGGTGATGCCGGGCAAGAGACCTGTGAGGTAAAGGGACGCACGGGGCCATGGAGATATTCGATAACATCAACAAGACCGTCAAGGATGATTTGACAGTCGCAATCGAAAAAGGCAGCAAACTCTCAGTCGCCGCTGCCCGCTTCTCCATTTATGCCTACCGTGCCTTGAAGAAGCAGCTCGACGACATCGACGAGCTGCGGTTCATCTTTACGTCCCCCGCCTTTGTCGCTGAAAAAGCCGCGAACGAAAAACGCGAGTTCTATATCCCGCGCCTGAACCGCGAGCGGAGCCTATACGGGACGAAGTTCATGGAGCAGATTGACCGCATCGAGTGGCAGAGCAAAATCGCCCCGTCCACGACCAACCTTGCTGCAGGGGAACACGTCAAGGAGATAGAGGTAGCGGGCGACCGCCTCGCCCCGGACGACACGCCGGACACCCATAACATCAAGGAAACCACCGAGCGCGACGAGCGGCGGCAGAAGCTCCAAAAGGAGATAGACGCGCTCACCAAAAAGGTGCAAAGCGAGAAGCAGTTCAACAGGCAGGTTGCGTTGAGCGATGAGTTGAAGCGGCTGAAGGCCACATTGGAGGGGATAAGATGAGCGCAGGCCAGGCGAGACGAGAAATCAATCGCCTTGACAACGATATAGCTGTTTTGGAGAAGAAACGCGCAGAGCTCGAACAGAAAGAAGCTGAAAAAGCGCGGAGGATAAATGATGTCCAGAAGAGCATCACAAAGAATACTTCTGCATCTACGCTGTCCTCAAAGAGCAAGCAGATACGGGGGTATCAAACCGACATTGCAAAACTCTCGAAAAACAAGGTAGATACAACGAGGAAGATTGCCGACAAGCAAAAGAAGCGAGCCGAGAAAGCTGCAAAACTACGAAGCGAGGAAGCTGTCGAAAAGAAAAAAGAGGTAAAAACTCAACAGACGATTCAGCGAGGATATGAAAGGCGCATCAAGGAACTCGCCGCACAAGTACATGAACAGAACGCTGTACCGCTTGCAAAACAAAACTCGTTGGAGGGCGACAGCATTGAGTACGACGTGTTCGTCTCCCATGCTTGGGAAGACAAGTCCTCCTTCGTCGACGAGTTTGTCAGTGAACTTCTGCTGCTCGGTATCAGAGCATGGTATGACACGCAGCAAATGGCCTGGGGCGATTCCATGCGAGAGAGAATTGACAAGGGACTGGGTAATGCGCGTTTTGGTGTTGCGATTATCTCACCAAGTTACATCGCTAAAGACAAGTATTGGACAAAAACGGAGCTGGACGGGCTATTCCAACTCGAAAGCGTAAACGGGAAAATGCTACTCCCAATATGGCATGACATTACGAAGAAAGAGGTCATGGAATATAGCCCCATCGTTGCAGGGCGACTTGCAATGACAACGGCAACGATGACTCCGAAAGAGATAGCAGAAGAATTGGCAAAGATGCTTGGCGAATCATATGCGGAGGAACTAGCATGAGTTTTTCAAAGCGCATGGGCATTGTGCCAGAAAAGGCGATGCAAGTTGGTTCAATGGATGATTCGTTGAGAAACAGGTTGTTCAATAGTCTGAACAGCACATTTCCCAAGAATCCGGGATACTATTCCAAATACGACAACCTCAGACAATACGTGCTTGACAAATTAGGCATGAATCTTGATGAGGTTGACAATTCGAATTTTAATGAACGATTCCTGAAAAGCGAGTGGTATGTCCCATACGACATTCTGGAATTGGTTTTGGAATACTTGACACTTCCACAAGAATCATATAATTCCTTCTACTCGCAAGTACACCCAGAATTGAGAGAGTTTGTAGAGGATATTCAAGAAGTCTTGCAGGAAGAAAAATCAGGGTACAGGCTTCTTAATGGAGAGTCCATACCCATCACGAATGAGCAAGAGCTTGAATCCATCGCCGAAAGCACACAAACGAGATTTGCATCGGTCAACACCCATATGCAAAAGGCACTGTCTCTTTATGCTAACCGTACTGCACCGGATTACGAGAACAGTATCAAGGAATCAATATCGGCTGTCGAAGCGTTGTGCGTCACAATCACAGGCTTGACGGGCAAACAAGCCACGCTTGGGGCGACAATAAAAAGGCTAAAGGATAGTGGCGTTGCGGTGCATGGTGCATTAGAAACTGCCTTCTCCAATCTATATGGCTATACATCGGATGAAAACGGCATAAGACACGGGGGTGTTGATTTCAAGAACGCTCCCGCAGAGGACGCGAAGTATATGTTGGTATCGTGTTCGGCATTCGTCAATTATCTCATTGAAAAATTGGCGAAATCACAAGGAGGAGTTCGATAATGAGTAACCCGGAGAAGATGAAATTTGAAACGCCGGATTTGACCACCGAGAGTGTGGCGAAGATTGAGGAGTTGTTTCCTGGGGCCGTGACTGAGGGGAAGATAAATTTCGATATGCTCCGTGCCTTGCTGGGTGAGGATGTCGCTGGTGATGAGGCGTATGAGTTTACATGGGTGGGAAAGCGCGAAGCTATCCGCGAAGCCGGACGGCCAATCCGAAAGACCTTGCGTCCGTGCGTAGAAGAAAGCAAGGATTGGGATGTGACCGAAAATCTGTATATCGAGGGCGATAACCTTAACGTACTGAAGCTCTTGCAGGAGAGCTATCTCGGCAAGGTTAAGATGATATACATCGACCCGCCATATAACACGGGAAACGACTTTGTGTACTATGACAACTTTGCAGTTAGCGCAGCCGATTATGATGAGGAAACAGGAGCTTACGATGAGTACGGCGACCGCCTCTTCCGTAATACTGGACGCAACGGGCGCTTTCATTCGGACTGGTGTTCTATGATATATCCGCGCCTTGTGTTAGCACGGAATCTGCTTGGTGAAGATGGCGTAATGTTTATTAGCATAGACGACAACGAGGTTGCGCAATTAAGAAAAATTTGCGACGAGGTTTTCGGCGAAGGCAATTTTGTAGTACCAATTATTTGGAAAAAGAGGAGCACGCCTCCAAACGACCAAGTAATAGGGGCGCAGCACGAGTACATTTTAATATACGCCAAGAACTTACTGTCTGCACAGCTTAATCTCAGGGCAAGAACAGATGAGCAAATTCAAAGATATAAAAACCCCGACAAACACCCTAAAGGCCCTTGGACACCCGGCGACCTTGGAGCAAACATCAAGGGTGGTAGATACGTCGCATCTTTGAACTATCCTATTGTCAACCCTAACACTGGTGAAGAGCATTACCCGCCGCAGAACGGTAATTGGCGATTCAACAAAGAAAAAATGGAGCAACTGCTCAATGATGGCGAGCTCTATTTTGGGGAGGATGGAAAAGGACGGCCAAAACTAAAGCGCTTCTTGTCTGAAGTCAAAGAGGGCATAACGTACACGTCGCTTTGGGATTTTGTCCCACTCAATACGCAAGGTTCCAAAGAGATGACGGAGTTGCTAGGAAACATTGCAGTATTCGATAACCCAAAACCTATGGGGTTAATCAAAGAGTGCCTACTTTTAGGAAGCGCCAGCAATTCAATAATCCTCGACTTCTTTTCCGGTTCAGCAACAACAGCTCATGCTGTCATGCAGCTGAACGCCGAGGACGGGGGGGGGGGGGGGGGGGGGCGAAATTTAAACATTGTACAGAAACCAAATTTGTGTGGAGGGGGGGCGGGGGGAGCAAAGGGTGGGGACACCAAAATATGAGATATTGTCAAGGCGGGTAA
>JAISGJ010000158.1 GCA_031263105.1 Coriobacteriales bacterium | reverse complement strand
GCCATCCCGAGCCCCCCGCCGCCATCCCGAGCCCCCCACTGTCATTCCGAGCCCCGCCGAGGAATCTTTGGACACGCAGTGTCCAACGGCAGGTCAGTGGATCCTTCGACCTGCGGTCGACCGCTTGCGTGGCCGAAGATCCCTCGGCAGGCTCGGGATGACAGTGGGGCGTGAACCGCACCGCGCAAAAAAATCGAAAAAGTTTTCAAATCTGCCTTGACAGCGAAAGTTAGTTATATTAAACTTCTCTTTGTCACAGAAACGAACCGATGAAGCACAGGAACGGAGGCAGGCCTTGGCGGCAACCATCATCATATCACTGCTGGTCCTGGCTGCGGTGCTGCTTGCCATCCGTTCGGTCGTGCGCTCGCGCAAGGCCGGTGGCTGCGACTCCTGTGGCGACTCAGGCCCCTGTCCTGCCTGCACCCCCTACGACCTTGGCCCGGACGTCTCCTGTCCGCGCCCGCAGGATTGACAGGCGGCCCCCAAAAACGACAACTCTCTCTCTCCAGCATACCTCCTTTCGGCGCAGAACCCTTCCTCCAGCAGGAAGGGTTCTGTGTCTTATGGGGCATCCCCGCTGACGCCCTGTTGCAGCCTTCGTCCCGCGACGTGACATTTGTCACGTGCGGTTTGGACGGCAGGCACTTACGCCGCCGCCGCCCGTGCCCTATCATGGTCGTACCATGAGGAGCGACCGGAAGGGCAGGAACATGCAGGAGTCCACGATCGTGCGGGAACCCACAGTCGTGCGGGAGCAGGCGTCCGTGCCCGTGCCGGGGCGCGAACGGGACGGGCAGGGCGGGTCGGCCGCTCCCGCCTGCAGCCCCTTCGTCACGGTGCGCGGCCTCACGAAGCGCTACGGCGAGGTGCTGGCCGTCGACAACCTCGACTTCGAGGTCCGCGAGGGGGAGATATTCGGCTTCCTCGGCCCCAACGGAGCGGGCAAGTCAACAACGCTGAACATCATCTGCTCCCTTCTCAGCTACGACAGGGGCGAGGTCACGGTCGCCGGTTGCGACCTTGTGCGCCAGTCGTGCGAGATCAGGGCCATCATCGGGCTCGTGCCGCAGGAGATAGCGCTCTTCGAGAACCTCACCGCGCGGGAGAACGTCGCGTTCTTCGCAGGGCTCTACGGCATGAAGGGCCGCGAGCGCAAGGAGGCCGTCGCCGAGGCGCTGGCCTTCGTGGGGCTTGCCGAGCACGCGAGGAAGCGTGTGGGCAGGATGAGCGGCGGCATGAAGCGCCGGCTCAACATCGCCTGCGGCATTGTCCATCATCCGCGCCTCGTCATCCTGGACGAGCCGACCGTCGGCGTCGACGCGCAGGGTCGCGAGCACATTATGAACTCCATCCGCACGCTGCGTGACCGGGGCGCGACCATCATCTACACGTCGCACTACCTGCCCGAGGTGCAGGAGATATGCGACCGCATCGCCATCATCGACCATGGCAGGCTCATCGCGCAGGGCACGGAGATCGAGCTTCTGGAGGTCGTCACGGACGTCAAGAGCATCGTCGTGCGGACGGAGGGGATGGACGACGCGGCCCGGGAGCTGCTCGTCGGAAGGCTCGGCGTCCTGCCCGACGTGCGCCGCGCGGCATTCGACGAAGGGGGGAGCGTCCTCGGCATCGACGTCGCCCTCGGTCTCAGCGACCTCACGCCGTTGCTCAACGTGCTTGTTGAGCAGGGCATCCGCACCGAGGCCGTCAACAGCGAGGCGCCCAACCTGGAGGCCACCTTCCTCGCGCTGACCGGTCGCGAGCTCAGGTAGGGGAGGGCGTCGTGTTCAGCATCTTCAAGGGTGCGCAGATAGAGCTGTGGCGCAGCAAGATCGGCCTCTTCTTCATCCTCCTCTTCCCGTCCCTGCTCGTCTTCATCCTGGGGACGATGCTCGCGAACCTCGACAACCCCGATTGGACGATCGAGCCCTTCGAGCTGGCCTACGTCATCGATTCCGACGACCCTGCGACCGTGCAGGCTGCCGAGGCCGTCATCGTGCAGTTCGAGGACGTCGAGCAGGTCAGCTTCGTCGAGGGCGCCAGCCTCGTCGCGGTCGAGCGGCAGTTGCAGGAGGGGGAGCTCGGCGCGGCCGTCGTGTTCACCGAGCCCTTCGGCATCGAGATACACGAGGGCGCCGACGCGACGCAGAACCGGGCGGTGCGCTCCATCTTCGACGGCGTGGCGCACCTGTACGGGACGGTCGGCGTCGCGATGTCCGAGGCGTCCGGCGGCTTCGACCCAAATGTCATCGCAAACCTTGCGACAGGGCAGCCGCGCATCGAGGAGAAGACCTATGGCGTCAGCCGCACGATGATCGACTACTACGCCATCACGATGATCGTCATGATCTTTCTCATGGGCAATGCCATCAGCAGCGCCTCGAGCTTCTATAACCAGCGCAAGGACGGCACGCTCAGGCGCATCCTCGCCAGCCCCCAGAGCAGGGTGTCGGTCTACCTGCAGATGGTGCTGCAGTCCGTCCCGCAGAACCTCGTCCAGGTACTGGCGGCCATGTTCATCTCCGTCACCTTCTTCGGTGCGCGCTATGCGGCGACCTGGCAACTCAACGTGCTGCTCTTTGCGATGCTCTTCGTCGTGGGCCTCGCCGTCTCGTCGCTCTTCCTGCTCCTTGGCATCTTCATCCGCGTCAATCCCATGCTCGTGCTCATGCCGCTCACGTGGGTGCTCCTCTTCGTGTCGGGCAGCTTCTCCAAGGAGATATTCATTCCCGGCGTCACCACCGTCTCGCCGCCCTGGCTCGTCCAGACCGCCGCCTTCGACCTCACCCTGTTCGGCAACGTCGGCCCGAGCGTCGTCGTGTCGCTCGTGAGCCTCGCGCTCATCGCGGCATCGACCCTGGCCGGGTGCCTGCTCATCAACCGAAAGGAGCTGGTGATATGAGGACGCTCGGGCTCATCCTCGTAAGCTCCCTGCAACGGATGCGGGCGGTGCTCGTCGGCTCGGCGGCCGTCGGTGCGGCGCTCTGCGTGCTGTTCGTCCTGTTCGGCGGCCTCGCCTCCGGCATTTCCCCCTCTGCCCCCATACACGTCGGCTATATCGACAATGACCGCAGCGCGGTGTCCGCCGACCTCAAACGCTACGCGACCGAGCACCTCGGCCTGACCATTGTGGAAGGGGAGAGCCGTTTCCTTGAGACGGAGCTCGTGGAAAAGCGCGTCTCCGCCATCGTCGAGGTGCCGGCGGGCTTTGGCAGGGCGGTGCTCAAGGGAGACGAGTCCGCACTTCTCACCACCTTCATGGACGACTACGCCAACCGCGTCTTCCTTGAGGCCTACCTTAAGGGCTACGCCGAGTCATTGACGATTCTTGCCGCCGCCGCGCAGGGCGACGAGGCGCGCTTTGAGCGGATGCTCTCAGACGTCGAGGCACAGAGCGCCGAGGTCACGTCGGTACCGCTTACGGTCGAGGGGGCGCAGGAAGCGACGGACCGCGAGATATTCAGGGTCGTCATGGGCTTCTTCCTCATCGTTGCCACCATGCTCGCCCTCGGCATGGCGAACCTCCTGTACGACGACCGCGCAAACGGCACCTACCGGCGTGTCAAGGCATCGAACGTCCACACGCTCTCCTATGTGGGCGGCATCTGCGTCGCCGGTTTCGTCGCGGCTTTGCTCATGGTGCTGGTGTTCTTCGGCTTCCTTCTCGTCGTGGGCAAGGGGGCGACCCTTCCGCTCGGGCAGACTCTGGCGCTCTGCCTGCTGTTCTGTCTGTTCATCGTCTCCCTCGCGCTCGTCTGCGGCCTGCTCCTCAACAACCGCATGGCGGTCTTCTGGGCCCTCGTCGTCGCCTCGACGGTCTTCAGCCTTCTCGGGGGAGCGTTCTTCCCCGTCGAGTACTCGCCGGGCTTCATGCAGCAGCTCGCCCACATAAGCCCCGTGTTCTGGTTCATGGAGGCCTTCAACGGCCTGTTGGACGGCGATACGGGCGGCGTGCCTGCCTCCGTCGGCATCCTCGCCCTGTTCGCCCTGCTCGGCTTCCTCGTCGCCGGCGTGCGCTTCGCCAGCCGCGAGCAGGCGGTGGGATGACAGCGGGGGGCACGAAACCTGCCCCTGCGGCCTCGGCCCGCGCTCAGCCGTCACAGCTCACGCCCCACTGTCATTCCGAGCTGCGGCGCTGCCTCCGGCAGCGCCGCAG
>JAISGJ010000038.1 GCA_031263105.1 Coriobacteriales bacterium | reverse complement strand
CAGGGGGCGCGTCGCCCAGATGGTCGCGTCCGGGCAGCTCGAAAGCCTCGGCACGGGCACCGCGCGCCGCATCAGCCTGCGCTCGATAAACGCACGCCTCGCCTCCGCCCCCAAGGCAGACCGCCCGCGCAAGGCGGCGGCAACCCTTCACGCTCCTGTTCCCTGAAAGCATCTGCGGCATCCGCAAGAGCCTTTTTGTATAGTGCGCTCCTTCCTGCCCGGCGGCGGCCCCGTCATCAACCACTGGGAGACCCTCGGGGAGGTCTCCGCCTCCGCCCCCTTCGCCGTGGCGATGAGCAAGGACATGAAGCGGTGCGGCTTCAAGTTCTGCGGACCGACCATCTGCTACGCCTACCTCCAGGCGACGGGCTTCGTGGACGACCACCTCGTCGACTGCGCCTTCCGCCCCCACAGGCCCTGAGAGGTTTCCCTGCCCGACTGGGCGCAGAGGCCGACGTTTCATGGGGCAAGTCTGCTAGTCGATAAAATCCAATATATGCTATAGTCTTGCCGTCAGAGCCTGACCATCGAGACGACCAGTGGAGGCACGCATGGCTACCGTCGCAACGGATCCCTTGGGCATACGGGACGCCCTGCCGCAGCCTCCCGACACCTTGGCACAGGTGCGCGACTATTACGGCTCCACGCTCCAAGGCTCAAAGGACCTGAAGACGAGCGCCTGCTGCTGTGCGCCCGATTCCGCTTCGCCCGAGGTGCGTGAGGTGTTGGCGCTCGTCGCGCCGGAGGTGCTGGAGCGGTTCTACGGCTGCGGTTCGCCCCTGCCGCCCCTTCTTGAGGGTTGCACGGTCCTCGACCTGGGATGCGGCACCGGTCGCGACTGCTTCGTCGCATCAAAGCTCGTGGGTCCACAGGGGCACGTCATCGGCATCGACATGACTCCTGAGCAGATCGCGGTTGCACGCCGTTACGAGGCAGTGCAGGCCGAGCGCTTTGGCTATGCTGCACCCAACACCGCCTTTCTGGACGGCTACATCGAGGACCTCGCGGCCGCAGGTATTGCGGACGGGTCGGTGGACGTGGTCATCTCCAACTGCGTCATCAATCTCTCTCCCGCCAAGGAGCAGGTGTTTCGCGAGATATACCGGGTGCTCAAGCCAGGCGGAGAGCTGTATTTCTCGGATGTCTTTGCAGACCGCCGTCTGCCCAGGGAGGCACAGTCCGACCCGGTGCTGCGCGGCGAATGCCTGGGCGGGGCGCTGTACGCCGAGGACTTCCGGCGCCTGCTTGCGCGGGCAGGCTGGGCGGATTTTCGCTACATGGGCAGCTCGCCTGTCTCCGTGGACGACGGGGAGCTGTACGCGAAGGTCGGCATGGTGGCGTTCAGCTCGCGTACCGTGCGGGCCTTCAAGCTCGACTCGCTCGAGGACCTCTGCGAGGACTATGGGCAGGTTGCCGTTTACAAGGGCACGATCCCCGGTTTTCTCCACCACTTCGATCTTGACGACCACCATCGCTTCCTCACCGGCAAGCCGCGCCTGGTGTGCGGCAATACGGCCGCCATGCTCAGCGAGACGCGCTTCGCGCCGCATTTCTGCGTCACAGGCGACCGAAGCGCCCACTACGGCGCCTTTGCCTGCGGCACCTTCGGCGGCAGCGACGGGCACGGCGGCAGTGCGTGCGACAACGGCGTGGGCCCCGTGGCGACCGGCGATCCGGAGAACAACGGCGGGTGTTGCTGAATGAAGGCAGCGTGGTACGACGGGGCGGGAGAAGGGCACGCGCAACACGCGACGGCGGAACTTTCGATGTCCTCCCCGTAACGCCTTCGCCCCTGCGGCCTGCTGCGCGGGTTTTGCAGGTATACTGGTGCCTATGGAAACACTGGCAGAGGGCCTCAAGGTCGTATTCTTCGGAATCCTCATGTTCTCCCTCAT
This sequence comes from Coriobacteriales bacterium, assembly GCA_031263105.1. Classification (GTDB taxonomy): domain Bacteria; phylum Actinomycetota; class Coriobacteriia; order Coriobacteriales; family UBA8131; genus JAISGJ01. Next base: position 7,091 of record JAISGJ010000038.1, on the reverse strand, counting down.
CGTCGTCGTGCACGAGGCGGGGCACTTCACTGCCGCGCGGCTGTTCGGGCTGCGCGTCAAGGAGTTCATGCTGGGCCTGCCGGGGCCCAACGTCGGATTCACCTTCAAGGGGACGAAGTTCGGGGTCACGCCCATCCTGCTCGGCGGCTACGCGCTCATCGCCGGCGAGGGGGGCGGCAAGCCGAACAGCCATCTGGCCTCGGCCTTCTCCTACCTTGCCTCCCACGGCAGCCTCACCGAGGAGGAGGTGCGCGAGGCCGAGGGGGCGCTCGGCTACGACCTCGAGGAGGCGCTCGACGTCCTCGACGCCTGGGGCACCGTCAAGCGCCTGAAGCAGAAGGGGCGCTCCGTCTACGCCATGCCGGCGGCCGACGGGGCCGCCGAGGGCGCTCCGCGACCCGTCGCGGACCCCGAGGCCCACATCGCCGCCGAGCACCGTCTCACCTTCGGAGCGGCCCCGTGGTACCAGCGCATCGTCATCCTCGTGGCGGGGGCGGCCTTCAACCTCGTCTTCGCCGTCATCGTCATCACGGCGGTACAGATGGCCGTCGGCACCCAGGTGCCCACGACCACCATAGAGACGGTCGTCGAGGGTTCGCCCGCCGCAGCGGCCGGCCTGGGGTCGGGCGACGCCATCGTCTCCCTGGACGGGGTCGCGGTCGATTCCTGGGAGGGCTTCACGGTCCTCATGGGCGAGCGGGCACCGGGGCAGGAGGCGACGCTCGTCGTCAGGCCCGCAGGCAGCGAGGGCACCCGCGAGCTGACGGTCGTTTTCGCAGAGGGCGAGGGCCGCGCCCTGCTCGGGGTCACCACCCACCTCGAGCAGGCGCCCGTCTTCCTCCTTGATGCGCTCGGCACCTCCGTCGGCTACATCGGGATGGTCGCCGGCGCCATCGTTCAGCTCTTCAACCCCGCGACCTTCAGCGACGTGGTGAGCCAGTCGGCCTCGGTCGTCGGCGTCTCCTTCATTGCGAGGGACGCCGCCGAGGCGGGCTTTCTCCCCTTCATCTACATAGCTGCGGCCCTCTCCATCTCCATCGGCCTCATGAACCTGCTCCCGCTCCCGCCCCTCGACGGCGGCAAGATCGTCGTGGAGACCATCGAGCGCATCACCCGCCGCAGCATCCCCGTGCGGGCGGTCAACACGGTCAGCGTCATGGCCCTCGCCCTGCTCGTCATGCTCTTCGTCTTCGTGACGGGGCAGGACGTCCAGCGCTACATCATCGGCGGCTGAGGTGGCTGTCGAGGTTGCCGTCGGGGCGACGGAGACGGCCGGGTCGGTCGAGACATCGGGTCCGCAGGGCGCGACCGAGGCGGCAGGCGCGGCAGCCCGCCTCGACGCATCGGACGCGACGGCGCGTGCGCAGACCCGCCGCATCGAGGTCGGCGGCGTGCCCCTCGGCGGGGGAGCGCCGGTCGTCGTCCAGTCGATGCTCAGCACGCGGACCGAGGACGCAGAGGCCTGCCTCGCGCAGGTGGCCGCGCTTGCGGCGGCGGGCTGCGAGCTGGTGCGTGTCGCCGTCCCCGCGCACAGCGCGCTCGACGCCTTCGGCCGCATCTGCGCCGCCTCCCCGCTCCCCGTCGTCGCGGACATACACTTCGACCACCGCTTGGCGCTCGGTGCGCTGGGCCGGGGGGCCGCCAAGCTCAGGGTGAACCCCGGCAACATCGGCGACATCGCCAAGGTCGATGCCGTCATCGAGGCCGCTGGTGCCGCAGGCGTTCCCATCCGCATCGGGGTGAACGCCGGCTCGCTCGCCGCAGCCTTCGCCGAACGTGCCGACCTCGGCCTTCCCGAGCGCCTTGCGGGCAGCGCACTGGCCTTCTTGGAGCATTTCGAGCAGCGCGGCTTCACGGACGTCGTGCTCTCCGCCAAGGCGCACGACGTGCGCACCGCGGTCGAGGCCTGCCGCATCCTGGCGCACGAGGCGCCGCAGGCTCCCCTCCACCTCGGCGTCACGGAGGCAGGGACCCTGACGCAGGGCACGGTGAGGTCGTCCGTCGGCCTGGGGGCGCTCCTGCTTGAGGGCATCGGGGACACCCTGCGGGTGTCGCTGACCGCCGACCCCGTGAAGGAGGTGCAGGTCGCCTGGGAGCTGCTCTCCGCCTGCGGGCTTCGACGGAGAGCGCCGGAGCTGGTGAGCTGCCCCACCTGCGGGCGCTGCAAGGTGGACCTCATACGCATTGCCGAGGAGGCACAGCGTCGCCTTGCGGAGGTGTCGAAGCCGCTTTCCGTCGCGGTCATGGGCTGCGTGGTCAACGGCCCCGGCGAGGCCTCCGCCGCCGACGTCGGCGTGGCCTGCGGCGAGGGGAAGGGCGCCGTCTTCGCCAAGGGGAAGGTGCTTTACACCGTGGACGAGTCCCGCATAGTCGATGCCCTCATGGAGGAGGTCGCACGGTTGTAAGGGGCATCTGTGCGGCGGTCACTCGAAGGCTGCCGCCGTGCGCCTCAGTTCCTGCATGATGCCGATGTGCTGGGGACAGACGGACTCGCACTGTCCGCACTCGGTGCATGAGCCTGCGGTGTTGCCGTTGCGTGTGTACAGGCCGTAAAAGCTCTTTCCGGGCTCCAAGCTGTCGAATACCAGGTACTGGTTCATGGCACCGAAAATGCTCGGAACGGGAATCCCTCGAGGGCAGCCTTCGAGGCAGTAGCCGCAGTTCGTACAGGGGATGCTCTCGATCGCGCCCAGCGCGTCCCTCACCTTTTCCAGAACGGCGTGTTCGGCATCGACAAGGGGGCGGAACTCTGCCATGGTGACCAGGTTGTCCTCCATCTGGTCGATGCTGGACATGCCGCTCAGCACCGTGATCACGTTGTCCAGCGATGCGGCGAAGCGCAGCGCCCAAGAGGCCGGCGAGGCGTGGGGGTCCGCCTCGCTCAGGATCTTGGCGACCGGCGGCAGGGGCCTGGCAAGCAGGCCGCCTTTCACCGGCTCCATGACGATGACCGGCTTCCCGTGCCTCTTGGCCACTTCGAGGCATCGGGCGGACTGCACCGCAGGATTGTCCATGTCGGCGTAGTTGACCTGAAGCTGCACGAACTCCATTTCGGGGTGCCTCGCAAGCAGGTCGTCCAGCACCTCCGCCGTATCGTGAAGCGAGAAGCCCACATGCCGTATGAGGCCTCTCTCACGCTGCTCAAGGACGAAGTCCCACATGCCGAACTCGTCGAAGGCCCTGGTGCGCTCGGCCCCGCAGTTATGGAGCAGATAGAAGTCGAAGTATCCGGCGCCGGTGCGCTCAAGGGACGTGAAGAACATCTGCTTCGCCTCGTCGGCATCCTTCGCCCCGGCCCATGCGGGCAGCTTCGTGGCGAACTGGAAGCTCTCACGGGGGTAGCGGTCTATCAGCGCGACCTTGGCGGCCGCCTCCGATTCCCCGTTGTTGTAGCCATAGGCTGTGTCGAAGTACGTGAAGCCCGCCGCGAGGAACCTGTCCACCATGGTCTTCGTCTGCTCGATGTCGATACGTTTCTCGACCAGGGGGAGACGCATCAGCCCAAAGCCGAGTTTCGGTATGTCCTTGCCGAGGTAGCCCATACGATGCCCTTTCCCTTTTTTTGGTCACTGCTCATACCCCACTGTCATTCCGAGCCCTTCGGCTACGCTCAGGGTAAACTCCGGGGGCGAAGCCCCGGAGCCGAGGAATCTTTGGACGCGAAGCGGCCAACGGCAGGTCGAGGGGTTATTCGACCTGCGGTCGACCGCTGCGCAGCCGAAGATCCCTCGGCAGGCTCGGGATGACAGCGGGGTGTCAGTAACCTTTTTTGCCGTGGTTGCCGCGCCCTTTGTGCCCCGTGCAGGGTTTTGCCCACATGCTACAGTATCGCGCATATTTTCGAAGAGGGGAAGCCCCTCCGTCCCCCGGCCTGCCCACCAGCCTCGCCCCTGCCGCTCCTTTACTTTTCCGGGCGCAGGCGCTATCATCCCCTTTAAGTTAGTATTACCTAACACAACGGAGCACCGAGGGAGGGGACGGCATGATACGGTTCGAGGACGTCAGCAGGATATACGGCCAAGGGGAGGCGCGGACGGCCGCGCTCGACGGGGCGGACTTCGAGGTCGAGGGCGGCAGCTTCGTGGTCGTGCTCGGCCCGTCGGGGGCGGGCAAGTCCACGCTGCTCAACCTGCTCGGCGGCATGGACAAGGCCACGACGGGCTCTATCCGCATCGACGGCCTCGACATCTGCGCGTTGGACGAGCGCGGGCTCACGCGTTTTCGCGCCGAGAACGTGGGCTTCGTCTTCCAGTTCTACAACCTCATCCCCACGCTCACGGCCTATGAGAACGTCGACCTGATGCGCTTGGTCAAACGCGGCTGCCTGCCGGCCGTCGAGGCCCTCGGACAGGTCGGCCTCGGCGGACTCCTCGACAGGTTCCCGTCGCAGCTCTCCGGCGGCGAGCAGCAGCGCGTCTCCATCGCCCGCGCCATCGCCAAGCGCCCGCACATGCTCCTCTGCGACGAGCCCACCGGCGCGCTCGACGTCGACACGGGCGTCCGCATCCTCAAGCTGCTGCAGGGCATCGCGCGTGCGCGCGAGACCACCGTGGTCATCGTCACCCACAACGCGGCCATCGCCCAGGCGGCCGACGTGGTGATACGCGTTCGCGACGGACGCATCGAATCGACCGTCCGGGTGCCTGCCCCCTGCGACATCGACGAGGTGCGCTGGTGATCCTCCTGCGCAAGATGTGGCGCGACCTGCTGCTCCACAAGGCGCAGTTCGTCTCCATATTCCTCATCTCCCTGCTGGCGGTCGGCTTCTACACCGGCATCACGGCCGAGTACCGCAGCATGGAGGCCGACGGGCAGGCGTTCTTCGAGGAGACCGGCCTCGCGACCGTCTGGGTCTTCGGCGAGGGCTTCACCGAGGACGACGCCCGGGCCGTTGCGGCCCTTGAGGATGTGGAGAAGGTCGAGCGCCTCCTTCTCTACGAGACGCAGGCCGACCTGCCCGGCTCGCCCGCCCTGACGGTGCGCTACCGGGAACGTGACGAGGTGAACCGGCTCCTCGTGTGGGAGGGCGCGCCCTTCGATGTCGGCGACGGACGCATCTGGCTTGACCTGCGCTTTGCCGAGGCACGCGGGCTTGCGGTGGGCGACAGCCTGCGCTTCACGGTCGTGGGGACCGCCGTGGACGCAGAGATAGCGGGGCTCGTGTACTCCCCGGAGCTGGTCTATCCCGAGCTGGGGGACTCGTTGACGCCCGACTACGCCGCACACGGCTACGTGTTCACCGGCGCAGGCAGCTTCCCGATGCCGGACAGCGCTTTGGCCGCAACGCAAGGGAGCGGAGCGACGGCCCCAGGGGGCGGGCCGAGCGGGGCAAGCGGGGCAGAGGAGCTGAGCCAGGACGGCCGGTTCCCCTACAACCAGCTGGCGGTCCTCGCGCCTGCTGCCGACGAGCGCCAGTACGACCTCGAGGAGGCCGTCGAGGGCGCACTGGGCGCCAAGGCCGCCACCATCGTCGTCAAGGAGAACCATCCCGCCTTCGCGGTCCTGCAGGCCGAGTGCGAGCAGCATGCGATATTCGCCGGCGCGTTCCCCGTGCTGTTCATGTTCATCGCCGTCCTCGTGATGCTCTCGACCATGAGCCGCCTCGTGAGCAAGCAGTCGACGCTCATAGGGACGATGAAGGCGCTCGGCGTGCGCAAGGGGGCGATAACCGCGCACTACATCGGCTACGGCTTCCTTGTCACGCTGGTCGGCGGGCTTCTGGGCGCGGTGCTGGGGCCGCCCTTCGTGCCCGAGCTCTTCAAGCCGAGCATGACGCAGTTCTTCACGCTGCCGTACTGGCAGACCTATCGGGAGCCGTTCTTCTTCGTCCTCCCGCTGCTGATGGCGCTTGCCGGAGCGCTCGTGAGCTGGCTCAGCTGTCGGCGCGTGCTCGCACAGAGGCCCGCAGCGGCGATGCGGCCGCGTGCCCCCCGTCGCCCGCGCCATTCTCCCCTCGAGGCGCTGCCCTTCTGGCGACGGCTCGGCCCCAGCCTCCAGCTCACCGAGCGCGACATACGGCGCAACAGGCTCCGCAGCGTCATGAGCGTCGTCAGCGGCCTGGGGGTCTCGGCGCTGCTGCTGGTCGCCTTCCTCTCCTGGAGCGTCATAGGCGTACTGGTGGATTGGCAGTACGGCACCATCAACAACTTCCAGTCCCGCGCCACGCTCGCCGAGGACGTGGACGACGGGCAGCTCCGGCGGCTCGTCGAGCGCTACGAGGCCCTGCCGCTCATGGAGCAGACCGTCGAGATACGGCTCCCCGGCGACTCTGCGACCAAGTCCGCAGGCACGCTCCAGGCGTTTGAGAGCGGAGAGCTGATGCGCGTCACCGACTCCGAGCGCCGGATTCTCTCCCTTGAGGACGGACAGGTGCTGCTGAGCCACGGCGCGGCCAAGAAGCTGGGCCTGGGCGTGGGGGAGCGCTTTGAGTGGCACCGCTACGGCGAGGGAGGCTGGCACGAGGCGACGGTCGGTGCGATCAACCGCAACCCCTTGGTGTGGGGGCTGACCATGACGCCGGGCACGCTCGAGGGCTTCGGCATCGACTTCGAGCCGAGGGTGCTGCTCAGTTCCCAGACGATAGACGCAGGCGAGCCGGGGGTGCAGGGCGTCGTCAGCGCCGAGGAGGTCTCGGCGGGCATGGACCTCATGACGGAGGCGATGGTCATGATGGCGACGGTGATGATTGCGGCCGCCGTCCTCGTCGGCGTCTTCACCATGTACAACCTCGGCACGCTGACGCTCAGCGAGATGGAGCGCGAGCTCGCCACGCTGAAGGTGGTGGGCTTCAAGCGCCGGCAGATCGTCATGCTGCTGTTCTTGCAGAACCTCGTTCTCACGGTGCTGGGCTTCGTCCCCGGCATCCCCCTCGGCTGGAAGATCGCGGACCTGATGTTCAACACCCAGGGGGGCACCCTCGACATGCCCACCCTCCTCGCCCCCTCGGACGTGCTGCTCACGCTGGCGCTCGTCGTCGCCCTCTGCGCACTGGTCGCCCTCCCCTTCGTCCGCAAGGTGGCCCGCCTCGACATGGTGGCCTCCCTCAAGGCCCCGGAGTAGCCGCGCCTCGCATTTTATAATGCGGCATCAGT
>JAISGJ010000036.1 GCA_031263105.1 Coriobacteriales bacterium | reverse complement strand
CAGGGGGCGCGTCGCCCAGATGGTCGCGTCCGGGCAGCTCGAAAGCCTCGGCACGGGCACCGCGCGCCGCATCAGCCTGCGCTCGATAAACGCACGCCTCGCCTCCGCCCCCAAGGCAGGCCGCCCGCGCAAGGCGGCGGCAACCCTTCACGCTCCTGTTCCCTGAAAGCATCTGCGGCATCCGCAAGAGCCTTTTTGTATAGGGAGACCGGATCTCTTGGTGTATCAGCCGGTGAGTTAGGAACTGTAAGGGGGCTTCAGCTCTATGGGAAATAAATGCAATTGAACTAGTGACATTTAACTCGGAAGCTGCTACACTGTGAGGCCATTTCGGAGGGGGGACCCGCCTATCGAAGGAGGTCCCAACGATGCATGTGAAGACGAGCGCGGTCAAGACGGGCGCGGCAGGCGCACACGCAGGAAGCAGGTGAGATAAAGCGCTGCGGCTGGTGCGGCGACGACCCGCTCTACGTGCGCTACCACGACGAGGAGTGGGGCCGCGAGGTCAAAGACGACCGCACGCTGTTCGAGTTCCTGCTCCTCGAGGGTGCGCAGGCGGGTCTGAGCTGGTACGCCGTCCTGAGGAGGCGGGAGGGCTACCGCCGGGCCTTCGAGGGCTTCGACCCCGAGCGCGTCGCCCGCCTCGGCGCAGGCGACGTCGCGCGCATCCTCGCGGACCCCGGCGTCATCCGCAACCGCCAGAAGGTGGAGGCCGCCGTCTCCAACGCGCAGTGCTTCCTGGAGGTCCGGCAGGAGCACGGCGGCTTCCACCAGTACCTGCGCTCCTTCCTGCCCGGCGGCGGCCCCGTCGTCAACCACTGGGAGACCCTCGGGGAGGTCCCCGCCTCCGCCCCCTTCGCCGAGGCGATGAGCAGGGACATGAAGCGGCGCGGCTTCAAGTTCTGCGGCCCGACCATCTGCTACGCCTACCTCCAGGCGACGGGCTTCGTGGACGACCACCTCGTCGACTGCGCCTTCCGCCCCCACAGGCCCTGAAGCCTGGTTGCAGTTCGCACCCCGCTGTCATCCCGAGCCCCGCTGTCATCCCGAGCCCCCACTGTCATCCCGAGCCCCACTGTCATCCCGAGCCTGCCGAGGGATCCTCGACCGCGCAAGCGGTCGACCGCAGGTCGAGGGGTCCCCTGGCCTGCCGTTGGACACTGCGTGTCCAAGGATTCCTCGGCGGAGCTCGGAATGACAGTGAGGGTGTGACGTGTAACACACCATGCGCATCGACCTGCAAACCCCTTATGTTGGTTTGACCAATACATGGGACAACGATATAATCCTGCTGCCGAAAGGAGCCCTCATGACAAAGGCAGTGAACATATACGAGGCAAAGAAGAGCCTCTCTCGAATCGTCGATGACGTGGCGACGGGCAAGGGCGACTACATTATCTGCAAATACGGAAACCCACGGGCAAGGATCGTGCCGATCGAAAGCGGGCAGTTGCGGCCCAGGGTCGGATTCGCAAAAGAATACTTCGACCGCATGGACTTCACCCTCCCCGATGACTTCGACACCATGATGCAGGATGAGATCATCGCCATGTTTGAGGGCGAAGACACACAAAGACCCCTTTGACCGCCTGATGGTCGCCCAGGCGATCTCTGAGGGCATCGACTTCCTGACGACAGATGCGACGCTGACCGGCTATCACCCGTGCGTAGTGTCTGTCCCAAAATAGGACTTTGGCGCTAGCCCTCATAGACTGCCACCCCGTCATCTTCGATGTGCGGAAGGAAGCGGCCGCCGCCTGATTACTCTGTGGTGCCTCTGTACCCTGCGCTACCTACCGCACACGCTTCCAGTGCGCGTAGAGCGTGACGGCCCTGGTGACCTTCGTGCCGGCCGTCACCTTGGTGCCCTTGGCCTTGCCTGTGTACCAGCCATCGAATTTGTAGCCTGCACGCTTGGGCGTGGCGAGCATCAGCAAGAACTTTTTTGTGCAAGGCGGTGTCAGACAACAGAGAATCTATGCCCTCGGCGCGGTATACGGCATCGACGAATTCGCTCGGGCTGCCATATGCCCCGTGCGACACGTTCTCATACTCGTCGCCCAATAAGCAAAACCCGTAATCGGCACAGAGCTTGTCCAGTAGTTTTTCCTGCCACATTGTTCTCAGATCTCAGGCCTTACGGCTCTTGGCGCGCTCCAGTGTGTCTGCCCAGCTTGTTGTTGTTTCCAGAATTCTTGCATACTCGTTTTCAGTGACACCATATGCGGCAAAATCCGAGTGCTCCATTCGCCTGATACTTCTTAGTGCGTCTATGAAGTAATCCACAACGAAGCCGTCGTCCCTCTCTTGGGATTTCCTGATTATCTCGTCATCGCTCAGAAAGCCAGCCTCTCGGATGTGATGTAAGTCAATGAAATCCCTTGGGAGGGAACGGCAGTAGAGCGCTGACACCTTGTTCAGTATGACGTCTTCCTTGGAAACTGTGCTGCCAAGGCTCGCCGTAACAGGCGGCAACTCCCTGTAGTCATACGCACAATCGACATCCACACTGGTGCCGTCTTTTTCTGTGACCCGCATTCTCACGAACGTTTCGTTCATTTTGAGATATTCGACCTCATATCCCTCGGCGACAAGTTCCTTCGTTGCGCGGGATACACCCTCTTTGAGCAGGGCCGTATCCATTCTGTCCAAGAATATGTCCAAGTCTTCGGTCGGCCTTGTTGTCAGCCCAAGGCTCTGCAACGCTTTTCCTCCGGCCAAGGCAAACCCAAACTTTTCCGTAGCCTTGAGAATTATCGCTGCAACTCGGTCCTGCATGTCTGTAGGCACCATGTCTTCGCCTCCTCATGACATTCCTCCCAGGTCGCACGCAGTCTGGGGGGCAAGGTCAGGCTCTGCCAGATCGCCTGGAGTATCGATTTGTTGATGTAGTCCTCTATGTCTTCTAGATTTCCCTCTTGGAGCAGCATCGCATATGCATTTCTGAGCTGGTACCGCCTGGTCAGGTTGAACCATCTGTCTGGACCCCAGTACACGTGGTGGGGCAATTTGACAATGCCCACTTCCTGTCCCGCCAGCCGTCCCAAGTCCCGTGGCACGTAATACGGCCTCACGTCACCTGCGGATGCCTTGGGGTAATCCGAGGGCCTGATATACGACACCCATCCGCCAGGCACACTCTCTATCCTGACAGGTTTGCCCTCTACCCGTATCTCATAGCTCGATTCTCGCATCATGCCCCGATTCTACCACATCTATCTGCCGTTCTCCGCTGTTCTTGCGTATACACGTATGATGCAGAAATAAATGCAACTGAACTAGTGACATTTAACTCGGAAGCTGCTACACTGTGAGGCCATTTCGGAGGGGGGACCCACCTACTGAAGGAGGTCCCAACGATGCATGTGAAGACGAGTGCGGTTAAGACGAGCATGGCAGAGGCCCGCGCAGAGCAGGCACACACGCACGAGGCCGGCGGAATAAAGCGCTGCGGCTGGTGCGGCGACGACCCGCTCTACGTGCGCTACCACGACGAGGAGTGGGGCCGCGAGGCCAAGGACGACCGCGCGCTGTTCGAGTTCCTGCTCCTCGAGGGCGCACAGGCCGGCCTGAGCTGGTACGCCGTCCTGAAGAGGCGGGAGGGCTACCGTCGGCTCTTCGAGGGCTTCGACCCCGAAAGGGTGGCCCGTCTCGGCGCAGGCGACGTCGTGCGCATCCTTGAGGATCCCGGCATCATCCGCAACCGCCAGAAGGTGGAGGCTGCCGTCTCCAACGCACGGTGCTTCCTGCAGGTTCAGCAGGAGTTCGGCGCCTTCGGCGCCTACCTGCGCTCCTTCCTGCCCGGCGGCGGCCCCGTCGTCAACCATTGGGAGGCCCTCGGGGAGGTCCCCGCCTCCGCCCCCTTCGCCGAGGCGATGAGCAGGGACATGAAGAAGCGCGGCTTCAAGTTCTGCGGCCCGACCATCTGCTACGCCTACCTCCAGGCGACGGGCTTCGTGGACGACCACCTCGTGGGCTGCGCCTTCCGCCCCCACAGGCCCTGACGGCCTCCGTCCGGCCGAGCGCAGGGGCCGACGGTCTCATGGCGCACGAACCGGCGGACGGGCCGACGGACGGACTAACGGATACACGTTGTTGTTCGGTTCGTCCCGGACGGTACGTATATGCTCCTCATGCCCCGTCACGCTCCTTGGCGCGCTCCAGCGTCTTCTCCCAGGTCTTGACCGTCTGTCGCTCGATGAACGTGCGCAGCGGCTCGATGTCCTGGGCTGCATGGAACGCGTCAAGGGCTTGGTAGTACGCAATCCTGTCCTCGTCGAAGACCGTCAGGGGCGGGTGTCCGTTACTCATCAAGAAGTAGTTCGTCAGCACCCTTCCCGTGCGTCCGTTGCCGTCCGCGAACGGGTGGATGTTCTCGAATTTGGCATGGAGGTAGGCGGCGGCGGTCAGCACATTGGCCGGGCCGATGTCTGCGGAGGCCACCTCGCCCAACAACTCCCGTATCTCCTCGGCCACCGTCTCCGGTGCCGCGCCGGTCTCGTCTTTGCCAACCACGTAGTGGTGCCTCTTGTAGCTGCCCGGCCTCTCACCGCGTTCGGTTCGCCTCTCGTCATAGGTGCCCTCGGTGATGATCCGGTGCAACTCCAGCACCGCCCCCTCTGTGATCGGCTCCTTTGCCATGACGGCCCTGACCGTCCAGAGGTATGCGGCCTTCTGGTTCTGGATCTCGGTCAGGGTGCGCACGTCTCCTGTGTAGTTGCTCACGCCGCCGCGCTCGAAGACCTCGTAGGTGTCCTCGTAGGTCGTGCTGCTGTTCTCGATCTTGTTGGAGTTGTAGGCGAACAGCACCTTGAAGCTGCTCAGGTGCGCCTCAAGGTCGGCCTCGGTCTTGATGTCCAGGCCCTGCCAGTACCTGACTGTCTCTCGGTAGCTGCTCATGCGCCCAACCCTTTCTGCGTCTTGCTCGCGTCCGTCCCATTATAGTGTTTGCAGCGGCAGCCTGTACTGGTACCGCTTGCATATCGGCAGCCCGTCTCTCACCTACGCTCGCGCTCGTGCAGCAATTCGACATCGACAGTCAAAATGACGCCCCAGCTGCCGAGGGGCAAAAGAGAAATCAGTCTGAAGCGAGCAAGAGAACCTTAACAAGTAGGAAATCCTCCAAGGGAGCAGAGGCCTCATCGCGCCTCATCGCGGAGCTGCCCTACAAAAACCTCATATGTTGGTTTGAGCAATACATGAGACAAGAATATAATCCTGCTGTCGGAAGGAGCCCCCATGGCGAAGGCAGTGAACGTATGCGAGGCAAAGAAGAGCCTCTCTCGAATCGTCGATGACGTGGCGACGGGCAAGGGCGACTGCGTTATCTGCAAATACGGAAATCCACGGGTAAGAATCGTGCCAATCGAAAGCGGGCAGTTGCGGCCCAAGGTCGGATTCGCAAAGGAGTACTTCGGCCGCATGGACTTCACCCTCCCCGATGACTTCGACACCATGATGCAGGATGAGATCATTGCCATGTTTGAGGGCGAATACACACAAAGACCCCTTTGACCGCCTGATGGCCGCCCAGGCGATCTCTGAGGGCATCGGCTTCCTGACGACAGACGCGAAACCCTTCCTTATTTTCACGAACTCATGGCACGCCCCTGTCGTGTCGCGCTCGGCCCATGTTACAATGGGTACAAGGACATTCTGAAAAGTAAGGAGACACCATGGAACTGGCGACGGTCACCTCGAAAGGCCAGATCACGATACCGGCCTCCATACGCAGGGAGCTCAGGCTCAAGGAGGGCTCCAAGGTCCTGTTCTTCAGCAACGGCAAGGACGTCGTGATACAGAACTCTGTCGCCATGGCCCTCGAGAGGGCGCAGGAGCGCTTCGCCGACGAGGCGGCGGCCCTTGGCCTCGAGACCGACGAGGACGTCGTGCAGATGATAAAGGACTTCCGCGCAGCCAGGAAGAGCCGATGAGGGTGATGGTCGATTCGAACGTCGTCGTCTCGGCGGTGGCCTTCAGGAGCGCGAGGATGGGCGAGCTGATCGAGCGCATCTGCGACAGGTACGAGCTGTGCGTGGCCTCATGCTGCATGGAGGAGGTGCGAGACGTGATGGCCGCGAAGTTCAAGGACGCGAGCGCCGGGCTCGACGAGTTCTTCGGGGACGTCCCGTACACGCTGATCGAGACCCCGGAGGCCGTCGGCCCGCCCCTGTTCCCTATACGCGACAGTGACGACTACCCGATACTCTACACGGCGGTCATCGGGCAGGTGGATGTCTTTGTCACCGGGGACAAGGACTTCTTCGATGTGAGAATCGACCGCCCGGAGATACTGTCGCCAGCGGGCTTCTTGGCGAAGTATTGAGCACCGCCTGACTGCAGCGGCGCTCCTGTGCCCTGTACCACCTACCTCGCCCGCTTCCAGTGGGCGTAGAGGGTGACGGCCCGGGTGACCCTCGTCGAGGCCGTCACCTTGGTGCCGCCCCTCTTGGCGGTGTACCAGCCGTCGAACCTGTGGCCCGTGCGCTTTGGGGTCGCGAGCCTGCCGAACTTCGAGTTGTGGGACTTCTTCAGGGAGGAGGTCGCGGACTTGCCGAGCTTGCCGCCGTTGGCGTCGAGCTTGACGGTGTGGGCCTTGGCCTTCCAGTGGGCGTAGAGGATGACGCTCCTTGTGGCCTTCGTGGCCGCCGTGACCCTCGTGCCCTTCGCCTTGCCGGTGAACCATCCCCTGAAGGTGTAGCCGGTGCGCTTGGGCGTGGCGAGCTTGCCTATGGCGGCGCCCTTGGTGCGCACCAGGGACGCCCTGGCGGACTTGCCGACCTTGCCGCCGTTGGCGTCGAGGGTGACTACGGGGCCGTTTGCCTTCCAGCGGGCGTAGAGGGTGACGGAGCGGGTGGCCCTCGTCCTGGTTGTGACCTTCGTGCCCTTGGACTTGGCAGTGTACCAGCCGAGGAAGGTGCAGTTTGTGCGCACGGGCGCGGGGAGCTTGCCGATGGCCGTGCCGTAGGTTCTTCTCACGGAGTGGGCGGCCTTGGCGGGCAGCCTGCCGCCGTTCGCGTCGAGGGAGACGACGTAGACGCCCTTCTTCCAGTGCGCGTAGCAGGTCGCGTCGCCTGAGACTTTCGTGGCCGCCGTGACCCTCGTGCCGCCCGTCTTGCCCGTGTACCAGCCGAGGAAGGTGTGCCCCGTGCGCACGGGGGCAGGCAGCGCACCGAGCGCTGCACCCTTCGCCCGCTTCAGGGAGGCGGACGCCGCCTTGCCTACCTTGCCGCCGTTCGCGTCGAACTTGACCGTGTACTGCCAGTCCGGCGGGCGTGCCGCGGCGGACGCGTTGAGCTTGAGCGCCACGGGGGCCGCGCTCAGGGTGGAGGCGATGTCGGGCGAGGAGTCGTACACCCGCTCGGCCCGCCCGAGGTAGGCAAGGGGCGATGCCTGCCAGGCGAAGATGCGGTGCGTGCCCGTCGCGGCGGAGCCTGTCGTGTAGGCGAAGGAGGAGTAGTCCGCATAGAGCGTGAACGAGCCCGTCCGCGCGGCGGAGCCGCCCGCGTAGTAGGCGAGGGTGCGGTCGTAGGATGCCGAGTCCAGGTAGGCGGACACGTAGTGCCCCGTCCCCGCGTTGCCCCAGTAGGCGTCGATGGCAGAGTCGCCTCCGCCGATGCCCGAGCCGCTCCAGCCGCCGTTCGCCGTAACGGCGCCGTTCTTGATGACTATGGTGCCGCCAGACTCGTGGGAGCCGCCACCGATGCCGGATCCCCAGAAGCCGCCGTTCGCCGTGACGGTGCCGCCATTGATGCTCACGGCTCCGGCACCGCCGCCGCCGGAGCCGATGCCCGCACCTCCATCGCTGCCGCTCGCCGTGACGGCGCCCCCGTTGATGGTCACGGTGCCGCCGGAGCCATTTCTGCCTCCGCCGATGCCGGCACCGTCATTGCGTCCACCGCTCGCCGTGACGGCGCCCCCGTTGATGGTCACGGTGCCGCCGGAGCCGCCCTCGCCGCCGCCGATACCGGCGCAGGAACCGTTTGCGGTAAGCGTGCCGCCGGAAATCGTGACAGTGCCGTTTGTGCCGCCTTTACTGCCGCCGATGCCGGCGGCACCACTGTTCCAGCCGCCGCTTGCCGTCAGCTCCCCCTTGCCCTGGATGGTCAGCGCGGCGCTCTGCGTCACCTCTATGCCCGCGCCCTTGCTCGACTCAAGCACGCTCGTCCCTTCGAGCGAGAGGGCCAGGTTCGCCGTGCCCTCAAGCTTTATGCAGGGAAGCTCCGTCGCCAGACTGAGGTTCTTGAGGGTGATCGTGGTGCTCACGCCGCTCGCAACCACGATGCCGAGGACGTTCTGCTTCCCGGTCTGGATGAGCGTGTAGGCGCTCCCCTTCGCCCCCGCCGTGAAGGTCACCACCTTGGTCGCGGCGTCCCAGGTGTAGCCCGTGCCGCTGGCGACCCCGGCGGACACGTCGATGGTGTGGCTCGCCAGGGGCGCGAGGCCGCCCGGCTCCTCCCCTGCCTCAGCAGGGGACACGGCAGGACTCTCCGCATCAGGGGCGGAACCCTGCGCGTCGTCAGACCCAATACTCTGTCCGATGCCGGCTTCGGCGCTCCGCTCTATGTTGGGGCCTGCATCCTGCTCGGCATCGACCTTGGCTTCCTGCACGTCCTCGGGTGCCGCGCCCTGCGCCCCGTCGCCCTCGGCATCCTCTCTGACGCCCGGTTCCGCCTCGTCAGCCTGCTCGGCGGCAGAAGCGGACGCGGCATCCCCACCGACCCCAAGTTCCACCTCGGCAGTGGACGCGGCATCCTCTCCGGTTCCAAGCCCCGTCCCGCCAGCGGGGGCGGCACCGTCCCCGGCATGCACCCCGCCCTCCTCCCCATAGGCCGTATGCGCCCCGCCCAGCGAGAGCGCGAGCGCCGCCGCGAGGAGGCAGGCGAGGGCCTTGCGCAAAGCGGCCTTGTGCGGCGCGGTGCGTGCGTGTTCCATGGCGGTTCCCCTTCTGCTGTCGGTGTCATGCCCCACGCAGGCAGCCGCAGGCATCCCCGTGCGCACGCCGAGCGGCGCACGTGTCCCCCGGTGCCTTTCCGGCCCCACGTGTGTTCCATAGTCCAGCATACCCCCCCCCCCCCCCCCTGCTGTCAAGGGATAAGAGAGAGAACTCAGGGGAATTCATGCGGCAGGAGTTACAGCCCACACCCCACTGTCATTCCGAGTTCCGCCGAGGAATCTTTGGGCACGCAGCGTCCGACGGTAGGTCAGTGGACCCCTCGACCTGCGGTCGACCGCTTGTGCGGCCGAGGTGCTGGAGCTCGTACTTGCAGATTATGTGGAAGAGGGCGTCGAGCCGTCCGTTCCCGTGTTCGGGCACGCATGCGGCGACGGCGCTGCGGCCGCCCTCGTCTCCGTGAGCGTGACCGACGACGACGTTTTGCGCATGGGAGCCGTCCCGTCTGCCGAGGCGGCCCGCATGCTGGGGGCGAGCAGGGGGCGCGTCGCCCAGATGGTCGCGTCCGGGCAGCTCGAAAGCCTCGGCACGGGCACCGCGCGCCGCATCAGCCTGCGCTCGATAAACGCACGCCTCGCCTCCGCCCCCAAGG
>JAISGJ010000091.1 GCA_031263105.1 Coriobacteriales bacterium | reverse complement strand
GCGGAAGACATCACAGATGAGCGCCCAGATGCGTGACTTGGACGCGATGTGAGACTCAGACAGTGCCGAGCGCTGACGCGCTCGGCATAACACGACTAAAACCGGCGCGTAAGTGGATTAATGGGCGCCTCCCTAGCGCCGCAGCTGCGAGGCAGCCTGGGCGCGCGCCCAGGCATCGACGGCCTCAAGCTGTTCGAGGGACTCCACGGGCTCGGGGTCGTGGCGTTCGAGGACTGCGGAGACGGTGCGTTCGATGTCGAGGAAGGAGCAGGCGCCGTTGAGGAAGGCGGCGACGGCGACCTCGTTGGCGGCGTTGAGGGCGGCCGGTGCGGTGCCGCCTGTCCTGCCTGCGGCGAAGGCGAGGGGGAGGGCGCCGAAGGTCTCTATGTCCGGCTCCTCGAAGGCAAGGGTGCCGAGGGCCGTAAGGTCGAGGGGCTCGAGCGGAGACGGCCAGCGCTCGGGGTAGGAGAGCGCGTACTGGATGGGGATGCGCATGTCGCTCGCGCCCAGATGCGCCTTTACGCTGCCGTCGCGGTACTCGACCATCGAGTGGATGCGGCTCTGCGGGTGCACGACGACCCTGATGTCGTCGTAGGAGGCGGCGAACAGGTGGTGCGCCTCGATGACCTCGAGGCCCTTGTTCATGAGCGTCGCGCTGTCGATGCTTATCTTGGGGCCCATCGTCCAGGTGGGGTGCGCAAGGGCCTCGGCGGCAGCGACGCCTTCGAGGCGGGCGCGCGTCCAGCCACGGAAGGGGCCGCCCGAGGCGGTGAGCCACAGACGGGCGACCTCGGCGGCGCACTCCCCCACCAGGCACTGGAACAACGCCGAGTGCTCCGAATCGACGGGGAGAAGGGCGGGGGCTCCCCTCTTTCGGGCCTGCTCGGCGGCAAGGGGCATGATGAGGTCGCCGCCCACGACCAGGGACTCCTTGTTGGCGAGCGCGAGGCGGCGCCCGCAGGCGAGCGTGGCATAGGACGCACGCAGGCCCGCCGCCCCCACCACGGCGTTGAGCACCACGTCCACGCCGTCGAGCCCGCACAGGGCCTCGACGGCGGCGGGGCCGAAGCCGACCTCGACGCCGTCGAGGAGGCGCGGCAGGCGCGGGTCGTCGCGCAGGGCCTCGTCGCCCATGGCCACGGTGCCCACGTCGAACGCGGCCGCCTGGGCGGCGAGCCGCTCGACGTCGCGATGGGCGGCAAGGGCGACGACGCGCACCGCGCCTTGCGAGCGGCGCACGACGTCGAGCGCCTGCTGGCCGATGGAGCCGGTGGAGCCGAGCAGCGCAAGGCGCAGAGGGGGTCGCTCCCCAGCAGAGCACAGAGGGACGGTTCTTTTGTGCAACCGTAACGGCTCTGCGTCCTCTTCGACAGCACAAAAGAACCGTCCCTCTGTGCTTCCCTCTGTGCTCCCTCCCACAGCCACTTCCAATACCGCAGTCGATGGCGTGTCCACTCCGCCCGTCGCCGTGCCGGCCTCGGCGTCCGTCATGCCCGATCTTCTCCCCATAGCCTTATCCCTACAGCCCTATGACCCGGAACAGGAGGGAGGCGACGGCCGCCACCACGATGAGGGAGTCGCAGCGGTCGAGGAAGCCGCCGTGGCCCGGCAGGAGGTTGCCCGAGTCCTTGAAGCCGAGGCTGCGCTTGATGCGCGACTCGACGAGGTCGCCGAGGATGCCTATCCAGCCGCAGGCCAGGCCGCCGACGACGGCCCAGACGAGGGGCAGCTCGAGGCCCGGTATGAGGGGAAGGAGGCACCAGACCGCGACCGACACGAGGATGCCCGCGAAGAAGCCCTCCCAGGACTTCTTCGGCGAGATGTGCGGCGCCATGGGATGTTTGCCGAGGCGCGAGCCTATGAGGTAGGCGAAGGTGTCGTTCGCCCACACGGAGAGCAGGATGCCGACGACGAGCACGCCGCCCCAGAAGCCGTCGAGTATCTCGCGTATCATCACGAGCGAGGAGAGCATCATGCCCGTGTAGCAGGCCCCGAACAGCGTAACCGACACGTCGGTTATGCGCGCGGGGGTGAAGAAGACGTACCAGATGAGCAGGGCGCAGGCGAAGCCCACCGTCAGCGAGAGCAGGCCGTTGAAGTGCCAGATCGCATAGGCGACGGGGTAGAGCGCCGCGACCGCCGTGCCCAGGAACTCGTTGGGCAGCTTCGCGTCGCTCCTGAGCATGCGGAAGAGCTCGAAGGCGCACAGCCCCGAGAGCAGCGTCGCCACCAGCACCGTCGTCGGCTTGCTGAGCAGGACGAGGGCGACGATGCTGAGGGAGAAGACGCCCCCCGTGAGCACGCGTGTCCTGAGGCCGCCCACCGCTCACACCCCGCCGAAGCGCCTCTGCCGCCCCTGGAAGGCGAGGATGGCGCGCAAAAGCTCGTACTTGTCGAAATCCGGCCAGAGCACCGGCGTGACGTACAGCTCGCTGTAGGCTATCTGGAACAGCAGGAAGTTGGAGAGGCGGTACTCCCCGCTCGTACGGATGAGCAGGTCGGGGTCCGGGATGCCTGTGGTCTCGAGGTAGCCCTCGAAGGTCGCAGGATCGAGGGCCTCCAAGGCGGCGGCATCGAGGTCGCCCGCTGCGGCCTCGTGCGCTATGCGCCGGGCAGCGGCGACGATCTCGAGCTGCGAGCCGTAGTTCACCGCGATGACCAAGGTCATGCCCGTGTTGGCCGCCGTGCGCTGGGCAGCGTCCCTGAAGGTGTCGCGCGTCTTGGCGGGCAGGGGCGAAAGGTCGCCTATCGTGCGGATGCGCACCTGCTCCGCGTGCAGCCCTTCGAGCTCGGCGGCCATCGTCTTGGCGAAAAGGGACATAAGCGCCTTGACCTCGACTGCGGGGCGCGCCCAGTTCTCGGTGGAGAACGAGTAGATCGTCAGGTAGCGGACGCCCAGGTCGTTGGCCGTGCGGATAAGGGCGCGGACGCCGTCGATGCCCGCCTTGTGCCCCAGCGCACGGGTGATGCCGCGCTGTTCGGCCCAGCGCCCGTTGCCGTCCATGATGACGGCGATGTGGAGGGGGATGCGCCCGGGGTCGACCGACGCGAGGTCGATGTCGTCCGGCACCGGGTCGAAGACGGTGTGGAGCCGCTCTGCAAACTCATGGGATGGCAATACCTCAGACCTCCATGACTTCGGCCTTCTTGCGCTCGAAGGCCTCGTCCACCTCCGCGACATGCCGATCCGTCAGCTTCTGCACCGTCTCCTCGGCGCGATGCACCTCGTCCTTGGAGAGGTCCTCGTCCTTGAGGAGCTTCTCGAGCCTGCTGTTCGCCTCGCGCCGCTCGTTGCGGATGGCGACCTTCGCGTCCTCCGCGATGTGGCTGCACTGCTTGACGAGCTCCTTGCGGCGCTCCTCGGTGAGCGGCGGGAACGGCAGGCGGATGATGTTCCCGTCGTTGGAGGGGGTGATGCCGAGGTCGCTTTTCTGGAGGGCCTTCACCACGTCGCCCAGCACCTGCTTGTCCCAGGGCTCGACGACGAGCAGATGCGCCTCGGGGGACTTGACGCTTGCCAGCTGGGTGACGGGCGTCGGCGTGCCGTAGTAGTCCACCTGGATGCGCTCCAGCATGGCGGACGACGCCCTGCCGGTGCGGATCGTGGAGAACTCGTGTGCGAGGTTGGCGACGGTCTTGTCCATCTTGGCGGTCGCTGCGGCGATAACGTCGTCGATCATGGGCGTCCTCCTTGTGGACGGCGGTTCCGACAGGCCCTGTGGCCCCCATGGGCCACAGGCTCCCCCGACTCAGTATACAACGGTGCCGACCGGCTCGCCGCGCAGGGCCGCCTCCATGGTGCCGTCCTGCGCGAGGCTGAACACGATGAGAGGGAGCTTGTTGTCCATGCACAGCGAGATGGCCGTGGCGTCCATGATGTGCAGCTCCTTGGTGAGCACGTCGAGGTAGCTGATGCGGTCGAAGCGCTTGGCGTCCGGGTTCTTCACAGGGTCGCTGTCGTAGACGCCGTCCACCTTCGTCGCCTTCATGAAGACGTCGGCGTCGATCTCGCAGGCGCGCAGGGCCGCTGCGGTGTCGGTGGTGAAGTAGGGCTTGCCGGTGCCGCCCGCGAAGATGACGACGCGCCCCTTCTCGAGGTGGCGCAGCGCACGGCGGCGGATATAGGTCTCGGCGACCTCCTGCATGGCCAGCGCGCTCTGCACCCGCGTGTAGACGCCCGCCCGCTCCAAGGCCTCCTGCAGGGCGAGCGCGTTCATGACCGTGGCGAGCATGCCGATGTAGTCGGCCTGGCTGCGGTCCATGCCCTCGGTCGAGGCGGCCATCCCCCGGAAGATGTTGCCTCCCCCGACGGTGACGGCAAGTTCGACGCCGCCTTCCTTGATGCGCCCGATCTGCTCCGCAAGCCCGTTTATCACCTTGGGGTCTATGCCGTAGCCCTGCCCGCCGGCAAGGTGCTCGCCGGAGAGCTTGAGGAGGACACGCCCGTACTGGTAGCCTGCCACGGCCCGGCCTCCTTCCCTACCCTTGGCCGACCTCGAAGCGGTCGAAGCCGAGCACCTCGATGCTGTCGCCGATGGCCTTCGCCACCTTGTCGATGACCGCCTGGATGGTCTTGTCGGGATCCTTGACGAACGCCTGCTCGACGAGGACGTTCTCCTGGTAGAACTTGCGGAGGTTGCCCTCGGCGATCTTCTCCTGGATGTTCTCGGGCTTCCCGGACTCGGCTGCCTTCGCCTTGTAGATGGCCATCTCGTGGGCGATGACCTCCTCGCTGAAGCCTTCGCGCGTCACGGCGCCGGGGTTCGCCGAGGCGACCTGCATGGCGATGTCCTTTGCCAGCGCCCTGAACTCCTCGTTGGCGGCGCTCTCCTGCTTGCCGAGCTTGAACTGCACGAGCACACTGAGGCGCCCGCCGCCGTGGATGTAGCTCGAGATGGCGCCCGTGTCCACCGTGCGGCGCACGAAGCGCGCGACCTGGATGTTCTCCCCTATGGTGTGGATGGCGTCGGTGAGGATGGCCTCGACGGTCTCGCCTCCTGTGGAGGAGGACTTGAGGGCGTCGATGTCGGCGGGGTCGTTCTCGAAGACCGCCTGGGCGATCCGCGCCACATAAGCCTTGAAGACCTCGTTGCGTGAGACGAAGTCAGTCTCGCAGTCGACCTCGACGAGCGCCGCGGTCCGTGCGTCGTCGGAGAGCACCGTGAGGGCAAGGCCCTCGTTGGTCGCGCGGCCCGCCTTCTTTGCGACGGCCGCAAGGCCACGGGTGCGCAGCACGTCGATGGCCTTCTCGATGTCGGCCCCGGCCTCGGTGAGCGCCTTCTTGCATTCCATCATCCCTGCGCCGGTGACCTCGCGCAGCTCCTTTACCAAGGATGCGGTTATCTCTGCCATGGTGCCGTCCTTTCTCTGTGACGCACTGTGTGTTCTCGGTTCGATGCGGGCGGGTCGGGGCCCGGGACTACCCGGCCTCGGGGGCGGGGGCGTCGACGGGCTCGGATGTGGGAGCAGGGGCGGCTTCGGGCGCAGGGGCGGCTTCGGGGAGGGGCGCGGGCGCCGCTACAGGCGCGACCTCGGCGGCAGCAGCAGGCGCAGGCGCTGGGGCCTCGGCGGGCGCACCGCCGACTGCTGCGGACCCCGTGAGCGGTGCGTCCATGGGCAGCGCCTTCGAAGGCGCGAAGCCGTCCGCAGGGGGCGGCGCGTCCACGGAGGGCGACGCGACGGGCGCGGGCTCCGTCCCGCCAAGGGCAGGCGCGGGCGGCGCGGCATCTGCGGGCGGCGCGGCGTCGGCAGGCGCCGCAGCAGGAGGCGCGGCATCTGCGGAGGAGACGGCCATCTCGGTCTCGGAGACGGCCGAGAGGGCCGCCCCGGCGACGGCGGCGTCTGCGACGACCTCGCACAGCAGCGCCACCGAACGGATCGCGTCGTCGTTGGCGGGTATCCCGTAGTCCACGTCGTCCGGGTCGGCGTTCGTGTCCAAGACGCCGATGACCGGTATCCCTAGGCGATGGGCCTCATGGATGGCTATCTCCTCGCGCTTGGTGTCGACGACGAAGACCGCCTGGGGGACGCGCTTCATGGTGCGCACGCCGTTGAGGTTGGCCTGGAGCTTCACGAGCTCCTTGCGCAGCAGGATCTGCTCCTTCTTGGGCAGCGCCGCCATACGTCCGTCGGCATCCATGGCCTCGAGGTCCTCCATATAGGTGACGCGGGAGCGGATGGTCACGAAGTTCGTGAGCATGCCGCCGAGCCAGCGGGTGTTCACGTAGGGCATGGCGCAGCGCTCGGCATTGAGGGCAACGGCCTCTTGGGCCTGCTTCTTCGTGCCTACGAAAAGCAGCGTGCCGCCGCCTGCGACAAGGTCGCTGACGAAGCTGTAGGCCGCATCGAGGCCTAACAGGGTCTGCTTGAGGTCGATGATGTAGATGCCGTTGCGGTCCCCGAAGATGTAGGGCTTCATCTTCGGGTTCCACCGGCGGGTCTGATGCCCAAAGTGGACGGCTGCATCGAGCAGCGACCTGATGTTGACAGTCGTGGCCATATTCTCTCCTTTTGTTGTTGCCGGTCCCACGACGTCCTGCGACGGGCGGGATGCGGCCCTCTGCCCGACTCAACCCCTGTGCCGCAGCTCCTCGGAGCCACACGCGGACAGAGTCCTCGAGCATGTGTAATAGTCGAACCGTACTATGATACCAGAACAGACGCTCGTGCAATGACGAGAGGGAGCGCAGCGCACGTTACTGTTCACCCCCCGCCGCCGGGGCGGCCCCCCCCGGCCGCGCGCCGCGCCCCCGCCCCGCCCCCCCCCCACCCCGCCCC
>JAISGJ010000082.1 GCA_031263105.1 Coriobacteriales bacterium | reverse complement strand
TACGCCATCAGCTCCCCCTGCCTCGCGAGGGTCTCGAGCGCGCCCTCCTCGAGGACCTCGTCGTCCCCCTTGATAAGCGAGAACATCCCCGGCTCCATCACCATGAAGCCGCCGTTGATCATGCCCCCGTCCGAGCCGTGCTTCTCGCGGAACGACGCGACCCCGCCGCCGGGCAGCACGTCCAGCACCCCGAAGCGCTGCGCCACGCTCACGCCGGTGAGCGTGGCCGTCCTGCCGTGCGAGCGGTGGAAGGCCAGCAGCGCCGGGACGTCCACGTCGGCGACCCCGCCGCCGTAGGTGAGCATGAAGGCCTCGTCGCCGACGAAGGGCCTGATGCGCCTGACGCGCCCGCCGGCCATGGTGCTGCGGCCCGTGTCCACGACGGTGACCGTGTGTGGCATCGGGCACGCACCTATTGCACTTCCTATAGATATGTCTATAATCTTATTGTACGGATATGCCTACAGGAGGTGAGCCATACCTACGGCGAAGATGAAGTCGTCTCCCTCGGATGCCAAAGAGGCAGCGAGGCGAGAGGTGCGCAGGAAGCGCGTCCTTCGCGAAATCGCAGAAATCGAGTACAAGAGGGCGGTAAAGCACGTCGAGGGCACCGGGGTGCTCAGCCAGGTCGAGCTCGCCGAGACACTCGGAATCACTCAGCCGTCCGTCTCCTATGCCGTCAGGAGGGCCAGAGACGTAGACGACCCGAGGGACGGGTTCGCAGGGGCCACGCCCTTTGAGATCTGCCAGCGCTACAGCGTCGGCGAGCTTCAGAGGAAGCAGCTGCTTGACCAGCTCGTTAAGTGGGAGTATGCCGAGCCGACTCAGACCGACGGCTACGACGCGCTGATTTCCGATGCTCCGGGCTCTTTTCGCGACGTGGAGCGAGCGGCGATAATGGGCCTCATCGAGAACGATATCTATGAGACGGTGCTAGGACACCTGTCAAAGAGAAGCTGACATGTGGACGCTGCAGAGGTCCAGGCGCATATCGACCTCGTCCGCATGCTGTCCAGGAAAGATGGCCCGCTTTCCGCAGGCTCCTCGACGGCAACGACACGTAACCCCGAATGGTTCCAGGACGGCAAGTACTTGACGTTAGAGCGCCTAAAGCTACACAGGAGTTTGCTGTTTGAGCAGGCTCGGCTTGCAGCCGACGTAGGCGCGAACCATCGGGCCATCATCCTCGCCGGCCCGCCTGGTGCGGGGAAGAGCTCCCTCGTGGCCGCAACTCTCCAAGACGAGTCAGACGGATATTTGGTCATAGACGCCGATGCCTTCAAGGTAGCGCTGCTCCAGGAAGCCATAAGGGACGGCAGTTACGAGGGCTTCATAAAGCCTCGGGAAGTTATCGACCTGGAGGGCCAGGGTCATCGCTTCTTTCCACTTGAACTCTCGTCGCTGGTACACGAGGAGTCGTCACTCCTAGCGCAAGGGCTTCGCACCCAAGCTATGGAAAGTGGGAGCAACATGGTAATCGACACCGTCCTTGCAAACGCTGGCAGCGCACAACGACTGGTACGTCAACTCGACGACCACGGATACGACATACGCATCATCGATGTCGAGGCATCGATGGGGATATCGAAGGCACGGGTCACCAAGCGCTGGGTGCAGGCTTATGAGCTGGCACTCGAAACGGGCGAGGGTTTCGGCGGCAGATGGGTGCCGAGCGAGTATATCCGGGGTGTCTTCAATGCTGACGGCAAGGCAGTGTCCGCACATATTGCCCGAATGATTGCCGATAGCTGCCCGGTCGTCAGTCGATACCAGCTCTTCAAAACGACCAGCAGCACCACAGGACCGGTGCTTGAGGCCGATTTATCAAGGACAGGCACCGACGGTGTCCTACGGACTCCTCAGAAAGGAGAAGTCCCCTGAAATCAAAGGTACCGTGCGCCTGGCCCCCTGCCGTCGGGAGGGGGCCAGGCCCCTCACCACAGCTTCCACGGCGCCTCCCCGCTCTCCCAGAGGGCCTCCAGGTGGCTCCGGTCGCGCTGGGTGTCCATGCACTCCCAGAAGCCCGGGTGGCGGTACGCCATCAGCTCCCCCTGCCTCGCGAGGGTCTCGAGCGCGCCCTCCTCGAGGACCTCGGCGTCCCCCTTTATGACTGTGAATATCTCCGGCTCCATCACCATGAAGCCGCCGTTGATGACGCCCTTATCCGAGTCGTGCTTCTCTCGGAACGACGCGATCTCGCCGCCCTGCAGCACATCCAGCACCCCGAAGCGCTGCGTCACGTTCACGCCGGTGAGCGTGACCATCTTGCCGTGCGACCTGTGGAAGGCAAGCAGGGCCGGGACGTCCACGTCGGCGACCCCGTCGCCGTAGGTGAGCATGAAGGCCTCGTCCCCGACGAAGGGCCTGACGCGCTTGACGCGCCCGCCGGTCATGGTGTTGCGGCCCGTGTCCACGACGGTGACCTTCCAGGGCTCGGAGGTGCTGCCGTGCACGCGCAGGTCGCCGCCGTTTGAGAAGTCGAAGGTCACGTCGCTGGTGCGCAGGGCGTAGTCCGCGAAGAACTCCTTGATGAGCCACTGGCGGTAGCCCGCGCAGATGACGAACTCGTGGAACCCGTAATGCGAGTATATCTTCATGATGTGCCACAGTATCGGCAGGCCGCCGATCTCGACCATCGGCTTGGGCCGCAGGTGGCTCTCCTCCGAGATCCTCGTCCCGAGCCCGCCTGCAAGTATGACTACCTTCATGTACCGCTTCCCCTCGTAACCGACCATCTGACTGTAGCGCTTCTGCTTCGAAAACCCAGAGCTATTGTAGCCCATCCGCCCGCACATTGCGAGCGGAGGCCAATCTGAGCGGGGCAGCTCCACTCGACGTTACAGTTCACACCCCCACTGTCATTCCGAGCTCCGCCGAGGAATCCTTGGACACGCAGTGTCCAACGGCAGGTCGCAGGGCCCTTCGACCTGCGGTCGACCGCTGGCGCGATCGAGGATCCCTCGGCGGGCTCGGGATGACAGTGGGGGGTCGGAATGACAGTGGGGGGTCGGGATGACAGTGGGGGGTCGGAATGACAGTGGGGGGTCGGGATGACAGTGGGGGGTCGGGATGACAGTGGGTCATATTGTCAGTAACGGCTCGTGCAAGCAGGGCAGCCCTGCTGTCGGTTCAAGCCGAAAAGCTGCCCGCAGCGTGGTATCATTGGCGCAAGCAAGAAAGCAGAAAGGGAATTGAGTTCATGCGCCCGCTGAACAACAGCCTGCTTGAGGACTACGAGGTGACTGACGCACAGGGCGACGTGATCGGGTACTCGTGTGACCTTAAAATATACATAGAAACCTCAGTATTCAACTTCTACTTTTCTGAGCAGGATGAAGAAAAGCGGCAAACCCCGCCCTGAATCCAAAACCAGATGCCCTTTCTAGCGCACGGGAGTACCAAAACATGTTAGACTTTGCATGTCGGAAGCCGCGACCAGAATACGGCTTACGTGTATGTGTAGCCTCCGCGAACGACGGGGCGCGAAAGCGTAGAATATCGTTCACGTGTAGCGGGATCCATGCAAATGGGTCCCGCTTGCTCGAAAGGCCATCATGCGAATCGTCTCAGTCAAGAAGGGCTACTTGGATATCTGTAGCCAAGACCCTGAGCTGCTGCGGAAGACGGCAAGGCCCTGCGTTTTGGTTTTGAGGCTTCGCTTCAGAAACGAGAACGCCGATTTTGCAGTGCCCCTGCGGTCGAACATCGCTCCCAATGTACCCAAGTGCCAGTACTTTGCCTTACCTCCGAGGCCGACCACGAAACCGAAGCACCGTCATGGCATTCACTATATAAAGATGTTCCCTATTACGAAGGGGCTTCAACTACGATTTCGCACTGAAGGCAATGACTATTACGAGAAGATACAGCGGATTATCGACGAGAACGCCGCACGTATCGTGACTGCCTGCCAAAACTACCTTGACGACTACGAAAGTAACGGCAAGCCACGATTCGCGACCGACCTCGACTACCTTTTACAGGCAATGAGACAGACAAACATGGTGGATTGACAGGGGACACCCCCTCTGTCATCCACCTAAGTACCAGCACACCCGCTCCCAGGAAGATTGAAGTTGTTGCGCCGAGGCAAACTAGTTTTTGAAAAAATTTCGATCAAAGTTCAGTAGGAGAACGAAGTCGTAACTCGTCAAACCGCAGACATACAAAATGCCGTCCGTCCCAACTCGGAAAGCGGGGCGGGCGGGGCGCAAACATGGGTAACGCTGGAGGCAACTACCATCGCCCTGCACTGTCGCCCTGTCCTCACGACACTGCGAGCATGCGGGCACCGATGTCGCGGCGGAGCCATTTGCCTTCGAAGGAGATGAGGTCGGCAGCCTCGTAGGCCCGTGTGCGCGCCTCGGCGAAGCTCGAGCCGAGCGCGGTGACGTTGAGGACGCGGCCGCCGTCCGTCACGGGCACGCCGTCCTCGCCAAGCCTCGTGCCGGCGTGGTAGACCGTCACGCCCAGAACCGCCTCGGCAGGCGCGATGCCGGTGATGGCCTTGCCCTTCTCGTAGGTGCCCGGGTAGCCGGCGCTCGCGAGCACGACGCTCACCGCCCAGCCGTCGTCCCACGCAAGCTCCACGCCGCCGAGGTCGCCCTGGGCGGCCGCGTACATGACCTCGACGAGGTCGGAGCGCAGGCGCGGCAGGAGCACCTGGGTCTCGGGGTCGCCGAAGCGTGCGTTGAACTCCAGCACCTTGGGGCCTTCGGGCGTGAGCATGAAGCCGCCGTAGAGCACGCCCCGGTAGTCGATGCCCTCCGCCGCGAGACCGGCGACCGTCCGCTCCATGTAGGAGAGCATGCAGGCGTACTCGTCCGCCGTCACGAGGGGCACGGGGGAGTAGACCCCCATGCCGCCGGTGTTGGGGCCCGTGTCGCCCTCATGGGCGCGCTTGTGGTCCTGGGCGGGCGCCATGGGCAGCACCCGCTGTCCGTCCGTGAACACCAGAAGCGAGCACTCGGGACCCGCCATGCACTCCTCGATGACGACGGTCGCGCCCGCCTTGCCGAAGCGTCCCGCGAAGCACTCGCGCACCGCTGCGGTCGCCTCGTCGATGGTCGCGGCGACCGTCACCCCCTTGCCGGCGGCAAGCCCGTCCGCCTTGACGACGATGGGCGCCTCGCGCCCGTCGAGGAAGGCAAGGGCGGCATCAGCGGTGTCGAAGGCACCGAAGGCAGCCGTGGGGATGCCATGGCGCCCCATGAACTCCTTGCTGAAACGCTTGCTGCCCTCCATGCGCGCACCGGCTGCACCCGGGCCGAAGCAGGCGATGCCCGCCTCGCGCACCGCGTCGCCCACACCGGCGACCAACGGGGCCTCGGGGCCGATGACCACAAGCCCCACACCGTGCTCCTTGGCAAAGGCGACGACCGCCTGCGCGTCCATCATGTCGAGCGCAACGTTGCGCGCCGCCGACGCCGTGCCCCCGTTGCCCGGTGCCACAAAGACGGTGCTGCTGAGCGGGGAGGCCGCCAGCGAGACGACGATGGCGTGCTCCCGGCCGCCGCTGCCAAGTACGAGAATGTTCATGTGGATCCCTTCCTTCCGTCTATGTGGATACCTAGAGACGATGATCAATCATTGTGCGCCGCCTTCCGGCTACTGTTCACGCCCCCACTGTCATTCCGAGCCTGCCGAGGAATCCTCGGCTGCGAAGCAGCCGACTGCGGGCAGATGCGCCTCCCGGCCGCAGTCGGTCGCTTCGCGACCAAGGATTCCTCGGCAGGCTCGGAATGACAGTGGGGGCATTAATCATCGTCTCCCTGGTGCCCCGCGCTGCGTCCCTGCCCCAAAGCCTCGGCTATCGCTGCGGTGTCGAGGGCGTGGCGTTGGCGTGAGGGGAGCGCGTCCAAAAAGGTGCGCCCGTACCACTTCGTGAGCAGGCGCGAGTCGGCCAGGATCAGCGAGCCGCTGTCCGTCGACGAACGGATGAGGCGCCCTGCCGCCTGTTTGAGGTCGATGATCGCCTCGGGCAGCGCATAGAGCTTCCAGACGTTGCGCTCGCGCAACCCCCTCTCCTGTATCAGCGGGTCGTTCGGCTTGCCGAAGGGAAGCTTGGGGATTATCACACAGCGCAGGGTGTCGCCCGGCGCGTCGAAGCCCTCCCAGAACGAGCGCAGGGCGAACAGGCTCAGCGCCTCGTTCTCCAGGAACTCGTCGCGCAGGCGCTTGGCGGAGAATCCCTTGGTCTGGCAGCGCAGCGTGACGCCCTCGGCGGCCAGGGGGCCCTTCAGCCGCTCGTACATCTCCTCCATGTCGCGGCGGTTCGTGAAGAGCGTCAGCGTGCTGCCCCCGAGCGCCACGTGCACCTTGCGCACCAGTTCGCCCAGCGCGTCGCGATAGTCCAGAGAACGAGGCTCCGGCATGTCCGTCGGCAGGTACACCGCCATGTTGTGCTCGAAGTCGTAACTCGACTCGATTCGGACCGCCTTCCACTGCTCGGCATCGAGCCGATCGAGCCCTGCACCACGCGCGAAGTAGCCGAAGTCCTCCCCCGCCGCCAGCGTCGCCGAGGTGAACACCACGCTCATCATCTCGGGATACAGGCGCTCGAGCAGCACCTCGCCGATGTCGATGCGGGCAGCGACAAGCCGATCGTAGGAACTCTCGGTGCGCCGGTCGAGCTCGGCGTAGTACACAAAGGCCTCGTCACTGCCGTCGAATATCAGGTTGAGGGCACCGAGCGCCTCCCGAAGCTCGCCGACGAGCCCTGCGAGGTCGCCCTGGGACTCCGTCAGCTCCTCGAACTGCGCCGCGTAGCTCAAGATGTCGCGACAGGCGCCCCACAGCTTCTCGATGCGCCCCGCGAGCGAGGACGCGATGCTGGCAAGCGCACCCCAGGGGGAGCTGTCGCGCACGCGTGCGTCTATCCAGAGCTCGACCTGATGGTAGCTGCTCTGCTCGGCAAGCGTGCACAGGTCCTTGATCTGGGAGAAGAAGGACTCCGCGACGGCACTGAGCGCGCGTGCCTCCTCGCGCGTCTCACGGAGCTTCGCCACGAGCGGCGAGGCCCCGTCCAAAGGCCCTGCGTCGCGCTCCATGGTCGCAAGCGCACCGCTCGCACTCAGCAGCCCCGTGACGGTCTGGCCCAACAGCCGCGACTCCACGGTGCAGCTCAGCTGGCTGCGCGCCTCGGCCTCCATCCCATGCGCCTCGTCGATGACCCATTGGCGGACGGGCGGCAGGATACCGTTGTCCGCCTCCATGTCGCAGAACAGCAGCGCGTGGTTCGTGAGCACGATGTCTGCCTTGCGGGCGACACGCCGTGCGCCATGGAGCAGGCAGCAGTGGTTGAAGCGGCACCGGTGGTGCAGGCAGTCGTCGGCGCTCGCGCAGACCTCGTGGCGGGAGAGCCCCCGCCAGCTGAGCGGGAGCGGGTCGAGGTCGCCACGGGCGCTCTGGCAGACGAAGCTGAGCAGCGCCCCCACCATCGCAGGCGCGGACGTGTCCTTGAAGGTCCGGTCCTCCCGCGTGAGGTTCATGAGCTTGCGCAGGCAGGGGTAATGGTCGTAGCCTTTGAGCGCGACGTAGCTCACGCCCTCGGGCAAGGCCGCGTCAAGCCGTGGCAGTTCGTGGTACATCAGCTGGTCGAGCAGGGCGTTCGTCTTGGTCGCCACGCCGCAGCAGACCTGGTTGCGCTGGGAGAACAGGGCAAGGGGGAGAAGATAGGCCATGGATTTGCCCACACCGGTGCCCGCCTCGATCGCCCGGTGCGTATGGCTCGCCAACGCCTCGGCGACCTCGGTTGCCATGAGCAGCTGCTCACGGCGCGGCTCGAAGCTCCCGTACATCCCGGCGAGCAGGCCGTCTGGCCCATAGGCGCGTTCGAGCTCGTCGCTCTCGACCGCCTTGAGGTCGAGGATGCCGCCGTCGAGCTCCAGGGCATCGACCTTCTGGCGCAGCTGCTGCGCACCCTCGCGCGCGGCGCGTGCCTTCGCGAGCGAGAAGCGCACGTCGCTCCCCTCCACGCTCCCTGCCACCTGCGAGAGCACGGCCCGAAGCGGCCAGGTCATGCGGGGGAACATCCCCGCTATCAGGCTGGCAAGGCCCGGCGGAAGGTCGCTTATGCCCACGAGCAGCACACGCCAGATGCCGCACAGCGCCTCCACGTCGTCGATCGCCCGGTGCGTCGAGGCGTGGACGCCGAAGGCCGCGCTCAGGGTCTCCAGCTTGTGCTCGCGCAGGCGCGGCAGGGCGATGCGCGCAAGCTCCAAGGAGTCGATCCAGCGCCCCTCGTCGCCGAGGGTGCTTGCAAGCGGGACGCCCTGCGCGACAAAGGAGCGGTCGAAGGACGCATTGTGGGCGATGACGGTGCGCGTGCCCACGAAGGCGTCCAGCTCCCCGAGCGCCTGGGCGACGTCCGGGGCGCCGCGCACGTCCTCGTCCCCGATGCCCGTAAGCTCGGTGATGAAGGGCGGCACCGCCCGTCCGGGATCGACGAACGTGGAGAAGCGCGCCGTGACCTCGGCGCCGCTGAGACGGACGGCCGCGATCTCGATGAGGGAGTCGCGGGTGGGCGAGAAGCCCGTCGTCTCGGTGTCGAGCACGACGTACTCCTCCTCGAACACGCCGAACCGGGCGTCCTTCGCACGCTCGGCCATGCTCTCATAGCGCGCGACGACGTCCCGGTCCGTCCCCGGGATCAGGAGCTCTTGCAGGGTCGTCGTCACGCCGCCTACTTGGGGGAGCCCGCAGGAGCACCGGGAGCAGCAGGGGCGGGCGGGACGTCGAGAACGCCGTCCCCTACGGGTTGCCCGGCCGGCGAGGCCGCCCGAACCGCGTCGCTGAACAGGGACTCGGCTTCGCCCACCTGGTACAGCTCGTCCCCGAAGTGGTAGTCGTCCCCATGGCGATGGTACAGCCGTATGATGGTCTGCGCCTGCGCGTCCTCCCTGTGCGCATACTCGATGACGAGCGCGTCGCTTGTGCCCTCCTCGAGGTTCACGTAGCCGTCGTAGCACAGCACGTAGGCATCGCACAGGCGCTCCATCTGATAGACCGTGCGACGCGCGGAGGCGTAGCTCTCCTCCTCGCTCTCGGCGGGGTGCTCCTCGATGTACAGCTCCTCCCCCTCGACGAGGACGGTGAAGGGCTCGAGCTCGCCCCGCTGCTCGAGTATCTCCGCCGCTTGGTCGAAGGCATAGAGCACCGTCCGTTCGAGTATCCCTTCCTCGTTGAACTCGCCCTCCTCCGCAGTGTCCTCCGCAGTGTCCGCCGCAGCGTCCGCCGCAGTGTCCGCCGCCTGGCCCTCTGCCGAATCTGTCAGATCCGCCGCGATGGCGGCATCCGCATCCTGCCTGTCTGTTGTCATAGGAATCACCTTCTCGATGGGGTATCATCATAGGGATGTGCCGATTGGTCAGCACCTCCCAGTATACCGAACAACACGCCGCGTGAGGACGGAGCAGACAAGATGAGACATGAACCGCAGGACGTGCCGGTGAGCGATTCGCAGAAGATCTCGAACATGTGCTTCGTCTGTGGCACCGACAACCCTCTGAGCCTGCACGCGCAGTTCCTCGAACTGTCGGACGGCCGCCTCTGCGCAGAGTTCACGGCGGGCGACGCGCACCAAAGCTACCCTGGGCGGATGCACGGCGGCGTGATAAGCGCCATCCTCGACGAGACGATAGGCCGCGCGGTGCAGGTCGCCCAGCCCGAGACCTTCGGCGTGACCCTGGAGCTCAACGTGCGCTTCCGCAAGCCGGTGCCGCTCAACGTGCCGCTCAGGGTCATCGCCGAGATAACGAAGCGCTCGGGCCGCCTGTTCGTCGGGGAGGGGAAGCTGCTGCTGCAGGACGGGAGCGTCGCGGCGGATGCGACGGCGCGCTACTACGAGATGGAGACGACGCGCATCGCCGAGGAGGGCCTGACCGACCAGAACTGGTACAGCGACGAGCGCACACTGCCGGAAAGCGTAAGGGTGTAGGCTGCCCACGAAAGGCAGGGCGGGAGAAGAGCGGGGCGACGACGGGCCTCACACGTCCCGTTACAGCATCTGTCGTATCGTCACACCCGCAAGCTGCGCACGCAAGGCCTCCTGAGCCGCATCCCAGACCTTGCCGGTCATACAGGACGCCCCCTCGCAGGAGCACCACGCAGCATCCGACACGGCGAAGGCCTCGTCCAGAGGGTTCTGTGCGGCCTCGAACACCTCGAGCACGGTTATCTCCTCAGGAGGCCTCGCCAACCTGATGCCGCCGTTGACGCCTCGGGAGGCCTTGATGATGCCCGCCTTGAGCAGGCCCTGCTGAACGGTACGGGCAAACGCATACGTGACGCCATGGTCGGCCGCCAAGGCACGCAGCCCATGGCAGCGGTTCGGCCGTTCGGCAAGCTCGGCAATCAAATGAATCGCGTAGTCTGTCCTTCTCGTTATCTTCATCGGCATCTCCTTGAAACAAAAACGGAACCAATCGAAACCAGCACCGTTCACAGCCGATTCCCTATCTATATTGCCATATACTATATCATTTCCAAGACCCCCTTGCCACCACAGCCGAATCGACCCGGCTCCCCCACGACCCGCAACGTTACTGTTCACACCCCCACTGTCACCCCGGCCCCCACTGTCACCCCGGCCCCCACTGTCACCCCGGCCCCCACTGTCACCCCGGCCCCCACTGTCACCCCGGCCCCCACTGTCACCCC
>JAISGJ010000209.1 GCA_031263105.1 Coriobacteriales bacterium | reverse complement strand
GTTCCATGGGCTCACCCGCTGCTTCGCAGCTTCGCCCCGCGACAGTCCACTGGACTGTCGCGCCATCCTCGCTGAAAACGCTGTGCGTTTTCCGGGCGCTCGGACCCAAAGATTCCTCGGCTCCGGGGCTTCGCCCCCGGAGTTTACCCTGAGCGTAGCCGAAGGGCTCGGAATGACAGTAGGGTGTGAACAGCAACCATCGGGAAGGCCCGCCGGACGGTGCTGTACGCCAACCTCGACGACACACTGCATCCAACTGATACCTGCCCGACAAGACCTTGCTCCAACAAAAGCTTGTCGAGTGGACGCAAGAGTTCGAGGAGTTCGAGGACGCCAAAGAAATCGTTGAATAGACTGGTAACTTCGTGTACTGGTCGCAACGCTCGCGGGCTACGTCCCCGTGCGTGCTTTCCGCTCCTGTTGGCTTGTGTGGGTGTGGGGGTTTTGGGGGTTTTGTGCGGGGAGGGTGTCGGCGGCGCTGGGAATTGGGTGATAAAACCGCCAACGACCGTCCGTTCGGGCAGGGCAGCCCTCTGTTCAAGGAGGCGACGGACGAAGATATCCGGCGATTCATTGAACGCATGAAGCGCGCAGCAATTACAGGGTGCTCCCCGACAGGGCAATCGCCTGACCTATATTCTCGGTGGAATCATGCTGAAGTAGGCTGCGACCTCGATTGCGTCAGTCCCTCTGGTCAAGTACAGATACGTGTGGCTTAACCCCGAACGTTCGTAGCGTATGGCCTTCTCGTGTAGGAAGGATTCCACATCCCTGTCCCTCGCGCAGCAAAACTCCCCGAGCTGCTTCTCGAGGAGTCCTGTGTCTGACGAGCGTATCTGCTCCCGAAGCGGCGCAAGGCGGAGGTCATCCCTCATGCGCGTATTTCCGCTCCAGCTGCGCGGCTACCTCCTTGGGGTCTGCCCACTTGATGCTGTGCTTGCTCGGGGGCGGCGGGTCGGCCTCGGCGCACCGTGCGGCCCGAATAAAGCGATCCGCCATCTCGTCATCGAACCTGATAACCTGCCCGATACTCTCCGTTGCCACCGCCAGCCTCCTTTCGGCCTCGTGTCCTTGTTGGACATATCATAGCATGGCGCCTCATGGCTTGTAGCTTGTTTCGCCATGCTCTTTGCGCCGATTTATCTTCGCAAGCGTTACTGTTCACGCCTCCACTGTCATCCCGAGCCTGCCGAGGGCTCCTCGACCGCGCCAGCGGGCGACCGCAGGTCGAAGGGTCCCCCGACCTGCCGTTGGACACTGCGTGTCCAAGGATTCCTCGGCGGGGCTCGGGATGACAGTGGAGGTGTGAACTGTAACTCGCAAGCTACTGGTTTTCGCCGACATCGGAGAAATATAGTAACTCGTCATCAGATTCCTTCGCCGATGCAGGGCAACGGATTTTCGGGTGACTTAGCCCTGTCCTTTGGCACCCTGTGTGTGTTTTTCGTCCCCGTTGGCTTGTGCGGGCGTGTGGGTTTTTGGGGTTTTGTGTGGGGAGGGTGTCGGCGGCGCGGGGAATTGGGTGATTTTTCCTCGGTTCGGAGGGGTTTTTGAGGGGGCGCGGGAGGGCGAAAATCGGCGAATGTCGAGGTAGACATGACAGATTATACGTCCCCCTGTCACGCGTCCCCCTGTCACGCCCGTCCCCCTGTCACGCCCCGCGTACGTCCCCCTGTCACGGCCCGTCCCCCTGTCACACCCCTGCGGAACCCACATCCTCGACACCCGCGCCTTTGGCTGACACCGGCACCTGCCCGCCTGTGCTACAATCCGTAAGTAGATAAGTCACGGAGTCGCGTGAGGGGAAGCGCGAGATGGCAACAGCGAGCTTTGGGCAGATTGTCGTGCTCGACGACGACATGGCCGACCGTATCATCGAGTCGAACAAGACCGCCAACGACCGTCCGTTCGGTGGGCCTGCGGGGGCTTCAAGCACGGGACGCGAGAGGTGATAAACTGTGTCTCCCAACAAGAAAGGCCAGATTTGATGACGGTTGACGACAGCGTGGGGAACTCTCCGACTCCATAGGGGCGATTTTCATCGAGCTCTCAAAGCTTGAGCCGGTCATCAAAAAGGGTGCAGGGGGCATGACGCCTCTGGAGGCGTGGTCGGTGTTTTTCGCCAACGCCCACAAACCGGAATATAGGTCGTTGATGCCAGAGCTTTCCGACGTAAAGGAGGAGGTCAACATGGCCAACAGCCTTTTGATGAGCATCAGTCAAGACGAGGCTCAGCAGGCTCACTACCGTTCACGTCGTATCTTTGAGCGCGACATGGAGCACGGCTTCGCTGTCGCCAGGAAGGAAGGGCGGGCGGAGGTCGCGGCAAGCCTCCTCAAGCACGGCATGCCAGTCCAGGAAGTGATTGATGTCACTGGGCTTACCTTGGAGGACATCAAGCGGCTGGCACCTGCGTAGCCGATACGCCCGAGGCGTCCCTCGCCACTGTATCGCTGTCATCTCCTGATGTCCCTGCCGAAAGGCATACATCAGGGTTTTGCTTATCCCCAAAAATAAGTTACCCGCCGGTTGCGCATCGTTGAGAGGCGCGGCGGAGCGCGGCCTGCCGCGCCCGTTCAGCTGCGGGTCAGGCCCGGGTCAGTCCCGGGTCGGCCCCCGGGTCAGCCCCGGGTCACGAACGAGCCATCGCCGGGTCAGGTCGGCCTGCTACGCTGGAGGTACCCGCACCCGACGACCGTCAAGGAGGAGGCCCATGCCCCGCTACGCCCCGACCAACAACCTGCTGTTCCTGAAGTGCTTCGCAAGCCCCGAGAACGCCGACGTCCTGGCCGGCTTCATACAAGACGTGCTCGGCCTGCCCGTGGCGGAGGCCACGGTGGAGAACCCCTACGACGTGCGCCGCGTGCGCGAGCGCCTCGCCCACACCGTCGTCGACGTCCTGGCGCGCCTGGGGGACGGCAGCCTCGTCACCATCGAGATGCAGGTCCAGCCCCAGAGGCACTTCGCCGGGCGGGCCCTGTACTACGCGGCCTCGCGCTACGTCGCGGGCTACGGCCGTGCCGGGGGCCTGCCCGCCCTGCCGTCCGCCGGCTGCGCGGCGGGCTGCGGGGGCGAGGGGGGCGGCGGCACCCCCGGCGCCCCCTACGCCTCGCTGCGCCCCGTCTTCGGCATAAACGTCTGCGACTTCGACCTGTTCCCCGGCTGCCCCGACCCCTTGCGCTGCTTCGGGCTTTTTGATACAACGTACCAGACGGAGTTTCCGGGGCCGCCGCTGCACGTGAGCTTCCTGCAGCTGCGCAAGGAGGCCCTGCCGGGCCAGAAGGGCCTCGCCCGCTGGCTGTCGTTCTTCCGGGGCGAGGAGCCCGCCGAGGGCGCGCCCGCCTACATCGGGAAGGCCCGCCGGGCGGTGCTGTACGCCAACCTCGACGAGAAGGAGCGAGAGATGATAGACTACGCGGAGATGTCGCGGGCGGACGCCCAGGGGCAGCTCGAGTACGCATGGGACGAGGGGATGGCGCAGGGGATGGCGCGGGGGATATCCCAAACCGCCGCGCGCATGCTCGCCAAGGGCATCGAGCCCGACACCATCCGCGACATCACCGGCCTCGATGCCGAGGCCATCAGGCTGCTCGGGGAGAACTGAATCGTAAGCAGGGAGCTGTTCCCTGTCTATCAAAAGTCGAGGGCAGGCGTATCTCGCCAGAAAATCTCAAGCTCATGCACCGTTTCTCTGCGGTCTATTCGCGGTTCCGAATTGGGGAATCAACGATTCCCCAATTCGAGCCAAACGTCAGCTGGACACACTGCATCCAACTGATACCTGCCCGACAAAACCTTGCTCCAACAAAAGCTTGTCGAGTGGACGCAGGAGTTCGAGGACGCAAAAGAAATCGTTGAATAGACGGGTAGCTTCACACACTGGCCGTAACACTCGCGGGCTGTGTCCTCGTGCGCGTTTCCGCCCTCGCTGGCCATTGTGCACGTGTGGGTTTTTGGGGTTTTGTGTGGGGAGGGTGTCGGCGGCGCGGGGAATTGGGTGATTTTTCCTCGGTTCGGAGGGGTTTTTGAGGGGGCGCGGGAGGGCGAAAATCGGCGAATGCCGAGGTAAACCGGCAAATTTGGCGAAAAGTTTTTGCTGCTAACTTCCCGTTACAATTATTTTTCAAAAAGGTATTCCATTCCGACTGAAATAGGACTAAGCTACCGCATAGAAGGTAGTTAGGAATATATAACTTCCTTGTGCGAAGAACCGTCCGGCTTCAGGGCAGGGGGGCGAGCAGGCGTTGCAGGCGCAGAAAGAGGCGCAGGGCAGGCGGCTCGAAGGCCCGAGATGAGGCTTCCTGAAGCAGGGCACGCCGGGTCATGGCGGGCGTCGATGACCCCCGAGACAAGAGGGGAGGGGAGTGGTTCCAAGGCAGGCCAAGCCGTGACGGCTGGCACCGGTCGGTAGAGAGAACGGGGGTTGCATCTGCAGGACAAGCATTGAGTCACCAGAGGGCGTTAGCAGCAGGGGGCTTCGGGGAATCCGAGCGTGGGAAGTCCGAGGCCCAAGAAAAAGGCTCCGAGGGAATCGGGGCGAGACAGAAAGGCTAGGAAGATGGAAGTAACAAAAACACGACTGAGTTTGAAGAACCGCGTCATCGCCGTGCTGCTTGCGGCGCTTATGGTAATGGGGGTGTCGTTTGCGCTGCCGTCTGTCGCGCAGGCGGGCGTTACCGACGAGCCTATGGTTTGGAACCCCGAGGATACGTACACCATACCGGATGGGGGCATGTTCACCTTTGAGAGTTCAGGGTTCGACCCTGAGAGGCCGACTGTCACGGCGAAGCCCGTGTTGGAGCCCTCGGTTGTCCTTGGTGTGTATGAGGTCGATGAAGACGGTGTCTTGCGGGATCCTGACAACCCGGAACGAACGACCTTCATTGTTCCTCTGGACACGGCTCCTACGCTCGATTTTGGCATAGTTTTCTACTATGGGGAGCCCGAGGACCCTTGGGCGCCCAACTTCGCGACGGGACTCTTTCTGACGGTCATCGCGAATCAGTATCACCCGGATTTCGAGTATGACGGCAGCACGACCCCCCAGACCGTCAGCGTGACCAATGAGAACGATGCCAGCTGGGGAGCAGGGCGGCATATCTATGTGAAGTACGATTTCCATGAGGCTGTCTACGTGTCGTTTTTCACCGATGCGAGCGGCTTCTTTGACGAGGTTATCGATCTGCCGCTGGATATGACTCCGGGCTATCATGCTGTTACTCTGTTGGCTTTTCCGGAAACAATAGACAGTGTCTTTTATCCACAGCTTTCGGTCAGCTATACCTTTTCAGTTTCCTAGAAGCACCAATTAAGCGCGTCATTGCAAGCGAAGCGAAGCAATCCAGTCGAAGGTTACCGCATGGATTGCTTCGTCGCTTCTCGCAATGACGTGCATGGACTTACCCTTCAGGGTCGCATCCATGAGGTTTTGACGAAGTGCAGTAGATAGCTTGCAGACCTTGCTACTTGGGGCGGACCCGGACAGGGAGCCACTCTCTCCGGGCCTCGCCCCAAGCACAGGGCGCTTACAGAACGATGCGCAGGAAGAGGCGCAGAGACATCGAGGGACGTCAGGTGTCTGGTGACACCGGAAGGCGGTGCAGAATGGAACTATCATCGGCAACAAGCAAAGAAAGCGGCGGCAGCGCCCTTTACGAACGGGATTGCAGACAGGGCAGGCCGAGGCCCTTGCTGCCGATGGTTATGTTTGCTGCGCTGCTTGCGCTGCTGCTTTCGTTTGTGCTTCCCGGTACCTTCGCATATGCGGAAGAGTACAACGGCACCTGCGGGCCTGCCGCTACTTGGACACTCGACACCGAAACCGGGAAGCTCACCATAAGCGGCACGGGTGCCATGACGGCCTACAACGGGTTCACGGAGATTGCCCCTGTCCAGTGGAAGAGCGCCGTTAGAGAGATCGTCATCACCGAGGGCGTCACGACCGTTGGCAGTTCCAGCTTCACCGGCTGTGCGCTTCTGACCAAGGTCACGCTGCCGCAGGGCATTACCTCCATCGGCAGCAGCGCTTTTGCGAGCTGCGGCTCCTTGGCTGGCATCACGCTGCCGCAGGGCCTTACGTCTATTGGTGCCAACGCGTTTCAGAAGTGCGCGTCGCTGACTGCGGTCACCATCCCTGGAAGTGTCACGAGCCTTGCTGGCTTCAGCGAATGCGCGGAGCTCGCCTCTGTCACCTTTGAGAACGGGATAGGCGCACTTGCCATCGGGGCCTCGGCCTTCTCAAAATGCACGGCCTTGACCTCGGTGACGCTCCCCGAACGGGCCACCATAGCCAGTAACGCCACGAGCATCTTCAACGGCTGCACGAATCTCAGGTTCGTCAGTCTGC
This sequence comes from Coriobacteriales bacterium, assembly GCA_031263105.1. Lineage (GTDB taxonomy): Bacteria > Actinomycetota > Coriobacteriia > Coriobacteriales > UBA8131 > JAISGJ01. The sequence goes on along the minus strand of JAISGJ010000209.1, from coordinate 7,144 downwards.
CCGCAAGTGTGACCAGCTTACCGACATCGACCTTTGATGCATGCAGCTCCCTCACGCAGGTCACGCTCCCTGCCAGCCTCACCACCGTCGGCAGATACGCCTTCCGCAACTGCAGCTCGCTGGTCACGCTCGCTCTTCCCGCGAGCGTGACCACGGTGACGCAGCAGGCGTTCCAGTATTGCGCACGTCTGAGCGACCTCACCGTCCCCGCAACGGTCGTCACCGTCGGTGCCGATGCCTTTGAGGGCGTAGCAGGGCCGCTGTACGTCTCTTTCGCCTCGGCTGGAGACAAGCCTTCCGGTTGGGACACCAATTGGAACAGGAACTACTCGCGTACCGTCGTCTATGGCAGCGCGGGAGCCTTCGTCACCGTGGCTGCGAGCGGTGTCTGGGGCGAGACCCTCGCTATCTCGGGTACGGGCTTCATCCATCCCAGTGGCGGCGGCTCGACGGTCGCCCTCAAGATTGACGGCGGTACCTATGCGCATACGGAGGGCAACGCCGTGGTCGGCTCGGGCGACGATGAGAGCATATGGGCGCTCGTCGAAGCTGAGGCCGATGGCAGCTTCTCCACGACCGTCACCTTGCCTGACGGCAGCGATGTGGGAGAGGGTGGTTCCGCCCCTGCCTTCCCGGCAGGAAGCTACCGCCTGACCTTCCTCACGGGCCCCACGTACCAAGAGGACGATACGGCGCGCACCCTCGTGTCTGCGCCCTTCACGGTTGCCTCAAAGCTAAGCTTCGCGCTTGACCGCAGCGGCAGTTACGCGACGGGCGAGACCTTGGTGGCAAGGGCGTGGGGGCTTGGGGAATACGCAGGGAAATGGGGAACCTTCGACATCGACCACACAGGCGACTGGTCCCCCTTAGCCCCCTCAGCCTCACTGGGGATGGCAACTACGTACTCCCTCATCCCTCAAAGTGGGGTCGTCCAGTTGTCACAGCCCCTGTCCGCAGCGCTGCGCAACGGCGAGCACATTCTGCGCCTGCGTGTGCCCGAGACGGCCAGTCCAATCCCCAACGGCATGCGCGATGCCCTCGCTACGCTTGAGATATTGTTTACGCTCACAGGTGGCTCCGGTAGCACCGGGACGCTTTTTGATTTTTGCTCAAATGCGTCATCCAACTATGCCTTACTTGCAGACGGCTCCTATTTTGCTTCGGGAACCCAATCGCCATCGGTTGTCGTGCGCCTTCTCTACGCGACCCCGAACACCGACTACGTCCTGTACCTCGGCAATGCCCCCGTCCTCGATGCGAACGGTTGGCCAGTCACCCTGCGTACCGACGAGATAGGCACCACAGCGGCTCATCCGTGGGCGATTTCTGTATGTGGCGCTACGTCGGAAAACTCGCTTGGACTCAGCATGGCACCGGGGGACACGGCGGCCCTTTCCCTTCGTGCGCAGAACGGCGAGAGGTACGAACAGCTGCTACGCGTGTGCGACTACAACGGCTCGCAGCCTGCGATTCTGCGCATTGAGAACGCCGGTGCGGGCTTTGCCACCGATGGCGTGGTTCCTCTGGAGGGTGCGTGGTGGTATTACAGTGTCGCTGGCGTTTCGTCAAGCGGCCCCGTGGGGGCCCTCGTCGACTTCAAGCTGGAGGCCGGCGATGGCAGCTTCGTCACGTGGAAGGATTCGTCCAAGGCACCGGTTCCCAGCAAGCAGGACATCCTCGCCTCCGTCTGGGCGAACTCCAGCGTCTTTGAGACCTTGGCCACCTTCGACACGTCTCTGAAGCTTGCGGCGACCGGCATGCCAGCCCTCGAACCGGGTTGGTATCGCGTTGTGGCGTCCTCGGGTCGCACGGGCGGTATGAGCCGCACCGTCACGAGCGAGTGGCTCAATATCGGTGATGTCGATGCGCCGAGTCCCGACGAGGCCGAATGGGCACCCGAGGGGCGGGAGTATCGCACTGTTGCGGGCGATGGGGCCAGGTTCTGGGTGCCCGAGACGGCACCTATCGGCGGTGAGATCACCGTCTACGGCGAGGGTTTCTTCAATCTGGCGCATACCCTCGGCTCGACCGTTGCCTTGAAGCTCATGCGGGACGGCGAGAGCACCTATGCCCGGATGCTCGACCCCGTCTATCCCTCGAACACCCAAGTGGTCGCTGTCGGTTATGCCGATTCCGTCAACGGGCGTTGGAAAGCCACCGTCAAGATACCGACCCTTGGCGACTACAACCAGGAATGGACCAATCCCGGCGAACTTGTCGAGCTGCGGCTGCTGAGCGGCTCGTTGCTTGCAGGTGATACCGGACGCTCGTATGTCGCCCTCTTAAATCTGGAGTTCGATGAGAGTGCGGGCACTGCGCCGTCCATCACGACGCAGCCAGCTCCGGTCAACGCCACAGTGGGCGACCCCGTTGCCCTGAGCGTCGAGACGACCGGCTCTGAGTCCTTGTCCTACAAGTGGGAAGTCAAAAAGCCCGGCAATGACGCCATCTGGGAGTGGGTCACCAGTGATAACGCTCACTCGGATGAGCCTACGCTGAACGTCTCCAGTGGAATTACGGCAAACTACGACGGCTACCAGTACCGCGTGACGGTGTTTAGCTCCGCAGGGCGAGTCACCTCCAACGTCGCCACGCTCACGGTTGCAGACATCTCCGGAGGCGAGGGGGCGCCGGTGGTCACGGTGCATCCGGCGGGGGTGCTGCTGGAGCCGGGGGCGGCGTCTGCGGTGTTCACGGCTGCGGCCACGGGGGCCGAGTCCGTGAGGTGGCAGTCCTCGGACGACGACGGTGCGACGTGGGCCAATGTGGCGAGCCTCGACACGCTGGTTCTGTCCGTGGCCGCTGCGGACGCGGTGGATGGCAGGAGCTATCGTGCGGTGTTCACCAACGACGAGGGGCAGACCGCGACCCAGGGGGCGGTGCTGTACGCCGTCCCTGCCGAGGGCTATGAGAAGATAACGACCGGCAGTCCCGGGATGGAGAGCGGCGAGCTCTGGTACGCGCCTGTCAGCGTCACGGTCGGCACCGAAGCCGTGCTGTACGGCGCGGGGTGGACGCATCCGAGCGGCACGGGCTCGGGCATCGTGCTGAAGTTCGACGATGACATTCAGGAGGCCGCCGTCATCGCCTCGGCGACGACCGGCGTGTTCAGGGCCGCCTACACGCTGCCCGATGCTTGGGCACCGGATTCGGGTTCACACTGGTTCCGCCTGCTCACGGGCCTCAGCGTGACGGGCGACACGGTGCGCTCCACGCGCTCCTCGGACGTGACGATAGTCGCCGCCCCCGAGCCTCCCTCCGGCAGCACGACCTACACGGTCGTCGATGCCGCAGGGCGCACCGTCACCTACACGGTGCCGACCGAGGTCGCTGTGGGTGCAGACATCGTGGTCTCCGGCACGGGCTGGCTCACCACGGACGGAAGCACCGGCTCGGTCGCCAACGTCGTGCTGGACGCGGCGGTGAGCGGCGACCCCAACACGGTCTACACCAAGCGCACCGTGCTCTCCCCCGTGGACGGCTCGACCATAACCGACAAGCGGGCACAGGCCCACGCCAAGGGCGACGCGCAGGGCAACTGGGAGGTCACGATACCCTTCCCGACGGCGGAGAACGCCCAGCTTGCGGACGGCACCTGGCCCGGCTGGACGGTCGGCTCCACGCACCAGATACGCTTCCTCACGGGCTCGCTGGTCTCCGGCGACGTGGTGCGCACGCTCGCGGCCGACTTCACTATCGTCGAGCCTCCCGCCCTCCCGCCCGCAGCGCCTGCCATTACCACACAGCCGCAGTCGCGCACTGCTGCACCGGGCGCTGCGGTGAGCCTTTCCGCCGCTGCCTCCGGCAGCCCTGTGCCCACCGTCCAGTGGTACGTCAACGACGGCAAGGGCTGGGCGGACATCGAGGGCGCGACCTCTGCGACCCTCTCCCTTGGCGCGGTGGCCCTCGCGCAGAACGGCTATCAGTACAAGGCCGTGTTCACCAACGCGAGCGGCAGCGCCGAGACCGCGCCCGCCACGCTCACCGTCACGGGGGCGCCTGCCGCCTCGGCCTCGGTCACGATTGCGACGCAGGCCTCGGTGGGCGGAACGCTGCACGTCTCCGGCGCGGGGTGGCTGCACCCTGACGGCTCCGGCTCCACCGTTGCCGTCAAGATAAACGACGGTGCCTTCTCGCACACCGCAGAGGGGGCCGTGCACTCCAACCGCGAGGTGTGGGCGATCATCAACGCCGATGCAAACGGCAGCTTCGATACCGACATCAGGCTCCCGGACGGCGGCACCACCGGCACCGGCGGCTCCGTGCCTGCCTTTGGGGAGGGAGGCTACACGCTGCGCTTCCTCACCGGCACGCTCAAGGAGGGCGACGTCGTCCGCACGCTTCAGTCCCCGCAGTTCGTCGTGGGCACCTACCGCCCTGTGGGCGACCTTGTGCCCATCGACCCCGCCGCCGCGCTGACGGGTGGCCTTTCCGAGCTTATCTCCCTCAGTGTCACGGGCGCGCAGACGGTTGTCTCCGTCCCTGGGGCCGAGCCGGGTGCGTGGGTGCACCTGAGCGCGTACTTCGAGATGGCGCCGGTGACGGTGCAGGCGCTGGGGCAGGACGGTGCGGATGCAGTTGCTGCGGATGCGGCGGATGCGGCGGCTGCGGACGCGGAGGCGGCTGCGACTGCTGCGGCCGATGCGGCGACCGAGGCCGAGGCAGCGGCTGACGTGGCGGCTGACGTGGCAGCCGAGGCGAAGGCGGCGGCCGACGCGGCTGCTGAGGCGGCCGAGGCTGCGGAAGCGGCGGCAGCGACCGAGGCTGTGGTGGACGGGGCGTCGGGGACGCCGCCCCCTACGGCTGCGACAGCGGCCGAGGCGGCAGTGGCGGCCAGGGCCGAGGCGGATGCGCTGGCTGGTGCTGCGGTTGTGGCACAGGGCGAGGCGGATGCGCTGGCCGAGGCTGCGGTTGTGGCTAGGGCCGAGGCGGATGCGGCAGCCGAGGCTGCCGTGGCAGCCAAGGCAGAAGCCGATGCGGCGGCAGCGGCACAGGCCGAGGCCGAGGCGGCCTTGCAGGTGCAGGCGTCGTCCGGTGCGCTGTACCCGCTTGCGGCATCCGTGCGCTACCCGTGGGGGAAGGGCGCGAACTTCCAGGTCGATAACAATCGGCAGATTCGCAGCTCCCTGGCGGCTGGGGGCCTCGACGAGGCCGGCACCTACTACGTCGTCGCACGCGACGTGAGCCAGGGTGCCACCGGTGCGGTGCTCGGCTGGACGACCTATACGGTCGCTGCGCAGGACGACGGCGGCTCCGGCACGGGTTCCGGCACCGGCAGCGGCACGGGCACGGGTTCCGGTACGGGCACGGGCAGCGGCTCCACCGGCACCAGCGGTAACGTCACCCACAACTATTACTACAACACCGCTCCCACGGGCAGCACGGGTACCACAGGCACCGGCAGCGGCACCGGCACCACCGGCACCTCCACCACGGGTTCCGGCGAGAGCGTCGTCAACAACTACTACAACAACCCCTCCGGCGGCGTGGGCGGTGCCGGCGGCACGGCGACCACCTCGGGTGCGGGCTCCACGGCCGCGCGGACGACCACTGCGTCTACGGACGGCACGGACGAGTCCACGGGCACCGCAGGCACGAACGGCAGCTCCACCGGCACCAACGTCGCACAGACGAGCGCCCTGTCCGACGCGGAGACGCCCCTCGCGTCCGGTGCGGACGGGGCGGGCGACCCTGCGCTGCTGCTCAACATCATCCTGTACGCAGCCGCCGCCTTGGTCGTCGCCTTGGTGGGCGTCGCGTGCGTCCTCGTCTACCGCTTCCGTCGCCTGCGCACGGCGGCTCCGGTGGCGGCCCCGCTGCCGACCCAGGCGCCGGTGGTGTCGGGGTGAGGATGGGGCACCTTCCCACAAGAGGGACGCGAGGCCTCCTCAAAGGGGCCGTCCTTCTCTTCTTCTGCTGTGCCGTCGCACTCTCCTTAGGGGGGTGCGACGGTGCGCAGGGGGGCTTGCAGGCGGCTGCGGGCGGTGGCGGGGCTGCCGGGGCCGGGGCCGTTGGCGGCGGCGGCGGAGATGCCGACGATGGGACCGGAGCCGGCGGCAGCGGCGGGGGAGACGTCGGAGTCGGAACCACCGCGACGGGCCAGACGCGCACGGTCCTCGATATCGACGACCGTCCCATCGAGGTGCCCGTGAGTCCCCAGCGTGTCATCACGCTCAGCGAGCCGACGCTCGACGGCGCGCTCGCCTTGGGGGTCGTCCCCGTGGGCACCACGAGCGGGCGCGGGCAGAGTGGCGTCCCGGCGTACCTGAGCGACCTCGCCGCCGACATCCCGCTCGTGGGCGCCGTGGCCAACCCCAACTACGAGGAGATAGCGAAGGCGGCCCCCGACCTTATCCTCGTCGACGGCACGAGCATCAACAACAACGCCGAGGTCATCGCCATCCTTGCGGAAATCGCCCCCGTGGTCGCCACCGGGTATGCCGGTGGCAACTGGGAGGTGAACTTCCGCCTCGTGGCCGACGCGCTGAACCGCTCCGACGAGGCCGAGGCCGTGATAGCAGGCTACGAGCGCCACGCCGCCGAAATCGGTGCGGCCCTGCAGCCCTCGTACAGCAGCTCGACCTTCTCCATCGTGCGCTGGCAGGGCACCTCCGCCGCGATGATACTCAACGAGCTGCCGCCGGGTCGCGTCCTCCTCGATCTGGGCCTTGCGCGGCCCGCCAACCAGGACCACGACGGGCGCGGCCATGCCGAGCCGGTCTCTCTGGAGAACCTCGGCGAGATCGATGCCGACTACCTGTTCTTCGGCACGCTCGGCGGCTCGTCGGTGAACAACCCCCAGGCCGGCGGCTCTGCTGGCCTCGACGGCGCGCGCAAGGCGCTGGAGCAGGCGGTCCAGACCCCGGGCTTCACGGCGCTTACGGCCTATGCGCAGGGGCACATCGTCCTGGTCGACGGCTCCCTCTGGACCTCGACCGGCGGCCCCCTCCTGATGACCCGCATAATCGACGCCATAGAAGAGGCGTTGCTGTGAGCGGGCAGGACAGGCGGGCAGCGAGCGCCCGGAAAACGCAGCGCGTTTTCAGCGAGGACGGGCCGACAGGCCCACGGAACGCACCGGCGCCCAATCGGGCCAGTCGGACGCTGCGCGTCCAAGGATTCTCACGCTGCGCGCCCTTGCGGG
>JAISGJ010000202.1 GCA_031263105.1 Coriobacteriales bacterium | reverse complement strand
CGGGTTACTGTTCAGACCTCATTGTCATTCCGAGCGCAGCCGAGGAATCTTTGGCTGCGGAGCAGCCAACTGACCCCGTTGGGCGCTGATGCGCCCAAAGATTCCTCGGCTTCGCTCGGAATGACAGTAGGGTGTGGACAGTAACGGCAGTGGGGGCTCGGGGCGACAGTGGGAGACTGTCCCAAGGGAAGCAGCAGCGGCAATGGTATACTTTATGAGCTGATGTCGGATGTGGATAGGCCCGAGTGGATTATATGCCCAGAGACAATGCCCGGTCGCTGCGAGGGGTTCAACCGGCGGCGAAGGCGGTACCAAGGAAGCAGCATATCGGTGTGATGGAGCTCTTCGGTGCAGGGGGCTTCTCGTTCTATTTCGGCTATGCGATGCTCTCCTTCTTCTGGCTCTACGCCGACTTCCCGCCACAGTACGACGGCCTGCACCGCGGCCTCCTCCAGACACTCGTCTTCGTCGGCATGCCCCTCGCCTTCCTCGGCATGCACTGCCTGCGCCGCCCCCTCGTCGGCCGCTTCGCCGACAACCGCCTGGCGCTGGCCTTCCTCGTCCTTGCCCTGATGCTGCCCGGCGCCTCCCTGCTCTCCCGCCTCGGCGTCCCCTGCCCGTCGGCGGCCTATGCGGCAAGCAGCCTCGCGGCCGGGGTCGCCGGAGGCTACTTCACGCTTCGCTGGCTCGACGGCTGCGGGTCGGCACGTGTCCATAAGCACCTGCGCTTCACCAGTGCGGGGGTGTTCGGCGGAGGGCTCCTGTTCCTGCTCGCCAACCTGACCTCTCCCCCCGTCCAGTCGGTCTTTGCGATGCTCTACGTCGTCGTGAGCTTCTGCCTGCTCGCCTTCCTGCGGGCGCGTACCGGACAGGGCGACGCCCTTGCGGTCAAGTCGCGCAAGGAGCTGCTTCCCTTCACCAAGGAGGTCGAGCCCTCCATCTTCGTCTTCGGGGTCGTGTTCGGCCTCGGCTTCTCGCTGATGTTCGTCCAGGGCGGCTGGCTGGTGCCGGTCGCACTCTCGACCGTCCTGCTCGGTGCAGGCGCGGTCTTCGTCCTCGACCTCCTCGGCTTCAGGGTCGGCATCACCGCCTCCCAGCGCGTGCTGCTCGTCACCACGGTCGCCGCCTGTCTCGTCGTCCCCTTCGACCCTGTGCCCCTCAAGGCCGTCGGCGTCTGCCTCATCGTCGCGTCCTGGGCCGCCTTCAACGCCATCAACTGGGCACTGCTGGTGCAACGGAGCGTCAGCAGCAAGGCGCAGGTGTTCTTCTCCATCGCGTCGGGGGCCAGCGTCTCGACCTTCGGCTTCCTCGTGGGGTGGCTCATTGCGCTTGCCTATGTCCTCTTCGGCCTCGCGGAGGTCTTCCTTGTCGTCGTCATGCTCGCCCTTGTCTTCCTGCTGGTCTTCGTTGTCGCGGTCTTCTACCCCGAGAGCCGCCACCACGGGACGCTCGATGCGGCCAGCGCCGAACAGGACGCCCTTCAGGTGCCCGCCGACGAGATGGGCGCAGACGCGCTCTCCCGCATGCGCTGCGAGAAGGTCGCGGACCTCTACGGCCTCTCCCCGCGCGAACGGGACGTGCTCGGCTACCTTGCGCGGGGGCGCAACGCCAACTACATCCAGAAGGAGCTCTGCGTGTCGCCCCATACGGCCAAGTCGCACATCTACAACATCTACCGCAAGCTCGACATCCATTCCCAACAGAAGCTCATGGACTTCATCGAGGACTACCCCGTCGAGGTCCGGCCCCCCGATTAGGGGCAACGGAGACCGGCCTCTCAACCCCCTGTCATTCCGAGCCCTTCGGCTGCGCACAGGATAAACTCCGCCGAGGAATCCTCGGCTGCGGAGCAGCCGACTGCAGGTCAGAGGGTCTTCCGCTCACGGTTGGTCGCTTCGCGACCAAGGATTCCTCGGCTTCGCTTCGCTGCGCTCGGAATGACAGGTGTGAGTTATGGCATCCCCATCCCCACTTCGCGCCCTCATACCCACGTACTGATTTCTCCTGTTGCATACCCATGACGTGAGCCTTTCGTACCCGCCTTCCTCTTTACTGGTCGGAGCATTTGTTCGGACCCGCCAGAGAAAGGAGAGGCGATGGCAGAGGCAGAGATCAAGGGCGCCATAGACGTCGAGGGGAAGCACCTCGACGAGATCGGCACCTCCAAGACCGAGAACCAGTTCCAGATCGGTGCCGGCAAGCACCACGAGGCCCAGGACTGGAGGCCCTCGAAGCCCTGGGAGTACGAGGAGGACGGCTACATCGTGCGCCGCAGCTCCGTCTGGAGCGCGCCGGGCTGCCATGAGGGCTGCGGCGTGCTGGTCTACTCCGACAAGGAGACCGGCAGGTTCGTCAAGCTGGAGGGCGACCCGGACGACCCCTACAACCAGGGGCGGCTCTGCCCGCGCTGCCTGGCGTTCAAGCAGGTCATCCATCACCCCGACCGCATCCTCCATCCGATGAGGCGCGTCGGCGCGCGCGGGTCGCACCAGTGGGAGCGGATCGGCTGGGACGAGGCGCTGGACACCGTCGAGCGCGAGTTCAAGCGCATCGGGACCACCTACGGCCCGGAGACCATCCACCTGCTGCGCGGCACCGCGCGCGACAACCAGTGGCAGGTAGGGCGCCTGGGCTACGCCATCGGAAGCCCCAACGAGTACGGCTTCCTCTCCGGCACCGCCTGCTACCTGCCGCGCATCTCGCTGATGATCCTCTCCTACGGCGGCTTCATGATCGCCGACATGAGCCAGTTCATGGCCGACCGCTACGAGAACAGCGAGTGGGCCTGCCCCGAATGCACCGTCATCTGGGGCTGCAACCCGCACATCTCCAACCCCGACTTCTTCATGGGCCACTGGGTCACCGACGTCATGAAGAGGGGCTGCAAGCTCATCACCGTGGAGCCGCGCGTCACGTGGTGGGCGGCGCGCTCCGACATCCACCTCATGTCGCGGCCCGGCACCGACGCCGCCGTGGCGATGGCGATGCTCAAGGTCATCATCGAGGAGGACCTCTACGACCACGAGTTCGTGGAGTACTGGACCTACGGCTTCGAGGAGCTGGCGGAGCGCTGCCGAGGCCTCGACCTCGACGAGCTGGCGGCCATGACCTGGGTGCCCAAGGAGAAGCTGGTCGCCGCCGCGCGCCTCTTCGCCACCTCCAAGCCCGCGAACGTCGTCTGGGGGCTGGCGGTCGACATGCAGAGCCAGGGCACGCCCTGCGCCCAGGCCATCGCCGCGCTCTGGACCATCACCGGCAACCTCGACCAACCCGGCGGCATGGTCTACACCACGGCCCCCATGGGCATCGACCCCCCGTCCGCAGGGGCATGGGGCTACTACGACATCCTCACCGAGGAGCAGCAGAAGAAGCGCATCGGCTGGAGCGAGTACCCGATGTACCGCTACGGCCTCACGCAGTCGATGCCCGACATGTGCCTGGAGGAGTGCGAGGCCGGCCGTGTCAAGGGCCTGTGGCTCCAGACCTCCAACGGCATCAGCTGCATGAGCTGCGAGGCCGCACGTTGGAAGGAGGCGCTCAAGAAGGTCGAGTTCTGCGCCGGCGTCGACATCTTCTTCACCCCCACCATCGAGGCCTATGCCGACATCGTGCTGCCGGTGGCGACCTGGGCGGAGAAGAAGGGCATCCGTGCGCACTACTACTTCCTCTCCACCATCAACCCCGCCGCAGCGCCCGAGGGCGAGGTGCTCTCCGACGCGGAGATCAACCGCCGTCTGGGGAGCCGCTTCGACAACGACGCCGCCTACCTGGAGGCCGTCAAGGGGGCACGAAACCCCGAGCCTGCCTGGGCGATGTGGGAGACCGACGAGGCGCTGTTCGACGACATGATAGAGCCCTCCGGCTACACGTGGGAGGAGCTGCGCGACCGGGGGCCGGCCTATCCGGTCTACCGCTACCGCAAGTACGAGACCGGCGAGCTGCGCCCCGACGGGCAGCCCGGCTTCAACACCCCCACGGGCCGCGTGGAGCTCTACGCCTCGCTGTTCCAGAACTTCGGCTACGACCCCCTGCCCTATATCGAGGAGCCCGGCATCGGCCCCGTGACCACGCCCGAGCTGTACAAGGAGTACCCGCTCGTCATGATCACCGGCGCGCGCACCACCTCCTTCTTCCACTCCGAGCACCGTCAGGTCCCCTGGCTGCGCCAGCTGACCCCCGACCCGTGGGTGCAGATACACCCGCGCACGGCCGAGAGGTACGGCATCTCCGAGAACGACTGGGTCTGGCTGGAGAACAAGGTGCGCAGGGCAGACCGCTCGATCACCGAGAGCACCCGCGACCCGCACCCCGAGGACCTCGGCGACGGCGGCGTCTGGGAGGTCCGCCGCTGCCGCCAGCGCGCCCGCATAACCTACGAGGTCGCCGAGTACGAGGTCGCCGCCCAGCACGGCTGGTGGTTCCCGGAGCAGGAGCCTGACGAGCCGAGCCTCTTCGGCTGGGGCCAGTCCTTCGTCAACAACCTGCTCCGCAACAAGCCCGGCCGCACCGGCTTCGGCGCCGACCTGAAGTGCACGCTCTGCAAGGTCTATCCCTGCTCGCCCGAGGAGGTCGCCGGCTTCCCCAAGGAGCATTGGCGCAAGTTCGACGTGCGCGAGCTGGCACGCGGCGTTGACCCGCGCACCGGGGCCCTCGCCGAGAAGGCGCCCGTCGTCGGAAAGGAGGCCTGAGATGGCCCGTCACGGGATACTGGTGGACTACCAGTACTGCACCGGCTGCTATTCCTGCGAGATCGCCTGTCAGTCCGAGCACGACCTGTACCTGAACCAGTGGGGGGTCAAGGTCATGCAGCAGGGGCCCTGGCCCGTCAAGGACAAGGAGGGCGAGGAGACCGACCGGTACGTCTACGACTTCGTCCCTGCGTTCACCCTGGTCTGCGACCTGTGCGCGGAGCGCGTCGGCAAGGGCAAGAAGCCGAGCTGCGTCCACCACTGCCAGGCAGACATCCTGAAGTTCGGCCCCGTCGAGGAGCTCGCGAAGGACCTTGCGGCAAAGCCCTGGCAGTACCTCTGGGTGCCGCCCAAGGGCTAACCCTCCACCTTGGCGACGAGGGCGTCGATGAAGGGGGCCAGGGCGGGGACGGCGGCCTCGGGGCGCTCGATGGTGCCCTCGTCCATGTGACGGGCGAGGTCGGGGATCACCGGTATCCTCCCTATCAGTTCTATGCCGTGCTCTGCGGCCGTCTCGTCTATGCTGCCCGCGCCGAAGACGTCGTGGCGCCGGCCGCAGCCGGGGCACTCGAAGTAGGCCATGTTCTCGACGATGCCGAGCACCTCCACGTCCATGGTGGCCGCCATGTGGATGGCCTTGCCCACGATCATGGAGACGAGGCCCTGCGGGGCGGTGACGACGACCACGCCGTCGATGGCGAGCGACTGGTAGACCGTCAGCGGCACGTCGCCCGTGCCGGGGGGCATGTCGATGAGCAGGTAGTCGAGGTCGCCCCAGACGACCTCGCTGTAGAACTGCCGGACCATGCCGGATATGATGCTGCCGCGCCAGAGCACGGGGGTCGTGTCGTCGGGCAGCACGAGGTTCGTCGAGACAACCTGGATGCCGCCCGTGCTGACGGAGGGCAGGATGCCCTGGGCGTTGGCGCGCAGCTTCTCTGCGACCCCGAAGGCGCGAGGAACCGAGGGGCCGGTGATGTCCGCGTCGAGGACGCCGACGCGATGGCCCGCCCGGCTGAGCGCCGAGGCGATGAGCGCGGTGACCAGCGACTTGCCGACCCCGCCCTTGCCGCTCACGACGGCGATGGTGTGCCCGATGCGCGTCTGCGCGTTGAGCGGCGCCTTCAGGTCCGCAGGCCCGCTGCGGCTCGAACAGTCCGCCTCGCAGGACGAGCAGGCGTTGTCGCAGTCCTCTGCCGGGTCCGGCTCTGGTGCCGGGGCGGAGCCGGGGGCCGAAGCGCCCGCCGCGCCCTGCGCCGGGGCGCCGCCGCCGGCCGGGCCCTCGCCGTCCCTGTCCTCCGCGCTTCCGATGTCACGCATGCTGTTCCCTTCCATGTCATTCCTCCAGATAGTCCTTGAGCTTGCTCGAACGGGAGGGGTGCCGCAGCTTCGCGAGCGTCTTGCTCTCGATCTGGCGGATGCGCTCACGCGTGACGCCGAACTCCCTGCCCACCTCCTCCAGGGTGCGGGGATGCCCGTCCTCCAGGCCGAAGCGCAGCGAGATGACCTTGCGCTCGCGCTCCGCCAGGCCGTCGAGCACCTTGCCGAGCTGCTCCTGCAGCATCGAGAAGCTCGCGGCGTCGGGCGGCACCACGGCGGCGCTGTCCTCGATGAAGTCGCCGAGCTGGCTGTCCTCCTCCTCCCCTATGGGGGTCTCGAGCGAGACCGGCTCCTGCGATATCTTCTGTATCTCGCGGATGCGGTCGGCAGGCATGCCCATGCGGTCGCCGATCTCCTCGGGGGTCGGCTCGCGGCCGAGCTCCTGGAGCAGCTGGCGCTGGATGCGCACGAGCTTGTTGATCGTCTCCACCATATGCACGGGGATGCGGATGGTGCGCGCCTGGTCGGCGATGGCCCGGGTTATGGCCTGCCGTATCCACCAGGTCGCATAGGTGGAGAACTTGAAGCCCTTGGTGTAGTCGAACTTCTCGACGGCGCGGATGAGGCCGAGGTTGCCCTCCTGTATGAGGTCGAGGAAGAGCATGCCGCGCCCCACGTAGCGCTTGGCGATGGAGACCACGAGGCGGAGGTTCGCCTCTATGAGCTGCTGCTTCGCGTCAAGCCCCACCTGCTCGACCCGCGTGAGGCGGCGCTTCTCCCTGCGCTCGAGCTCGACCTTCTTGTAATAGGCCTCCTCGAGCTGGTTGGATGCCTCGAGGCCTGCCTCGATCTTCATCGCGAGGTCTATCTCCTCGGCGGCGGTGAGCAGGCTGACCTTCCCTATCTCCTTGAGGTACATGCGCACGGGGTCGCCGGTGAGCAGTATGGTGCTGGAATCGGAGACCTGGCGCTTCTTGGCCGCCTTGCTCGTGCGCGTGCTGACCTTGGGCAGCACGACGTCGATGCCCTCGGCGGACTTCAGCTCGTCCTCGGGTATGCCCTCCAGTATCTCCTCGTCGGAGAGGCTCTCCGCCACGTCGTCGTCGTCGATCCCGACGGGCACGACCCCGGCGGGGAGCTCCATCTCCTGCTCGTCGAGCTCGTGCTCGACCGCTATCTCCTGTGTGTGCAGGTAGGAGAACACGGCCGCCATCTGCGCCTCGGAGAGGTCGTAGTCGGAGAAGAACTCCTTGGCCTCCTCCTCGGCGATGGAGCCGACCTTGCGGTACTCCTTCACGAGCTTGTCGAGCTCCGGCTCGAGCATCTCTATCTCAGGGGCGAGCTGCGTGTCGGGGACAGGCTGCGCGTCGGGAGCAGGCTGCGTGTCGGGGGCGGGCTGTGCGTCGGGGGCGGGTTGTGTGTCCAAAGCCTCTGTCACGGTCTTCCTTCCTCTTGGGGCGAACCTTGGGGCGAACCTTACAGTATAGGGTCTTTTTACTCGCAGGGCAGTAGTACTGTTCCTGTTCACACCCCACTGTCATCCCGAGCCTGCCGAG
>JAISGJ010000196.1 GCA_031263105.1 Coriobacteriales bacterium | reverse complement strand
GGCGACAGCGGGGGGCCGGGGCGACAGCGGGGGGGCGGGGCGACAGCGGGGGGCCGGGGCGACAGTGGGGGGCCGGGGTGGCAGTGGGGACTCGGGATGACAGTGGGGGGTGAACAGTAACGCCAGAGGTCGAGCAAGAGAGATGTTCAGTAAAACGATTGAGGGGGTCACGGCTCTTTCGTCCCAAAGGCACCGAGCGCACCCAGCGCCTCGTGGACGGTGAAGCTGCCCTCGTAGAGGGCGCGACCGACGATGACGCCCTCTATGGCCTTGTCTCCCAGCGCCGCGAGCGCTCTGAGGTCGTCGAGGGCGGCGATGCCGCCGGAGGCCGTGACGGGGAAGCCCGCACAGCGCGCCATCCGCCGGTAGGCCTCCGCGTCGATGCCGGTCTGCATGCCGTCGCGCACGATGTCGGTGTAGACGAGATGGCGGATGCCCAAAGCCGCAAGGCCTGCGACGAGCTCGGTGGCCGCGACGCCCGCTCCCTCGCGCCAGCCCTCGATGGCGACCTCGCCTGCGCGTGCGTCCACGCCGGCGCAGACGAGGTCGCCGTAGCGGGCGGCGGCCTCACGCGCGAAGCCCGGGTCGGTGGCGAGCCGCGTGCCGAGCACCACGCGGGAGGCGCCTGCGGACGCGAGCCGCTCAAGGGCCTCAAGCGAGCGCACTCCCCCGCCGACCTCGACCTTCAGGCCGGTCGCCGCGATGACGGCCTCGACGACGGCGCTGTTGGCGGGCACGCCCGTCCGCGCCCCGTCGAGATCCACGACGTGGAGCCACTGCGCGCCCTCGGCGCTGAAGCGGCTCGCCTGTTCGACGGGGTCGTCGCTGTAGACGGTCACGGCGTCGTAGTCGCCCCGGGCGAGGCGCACCACCTTGCCGCCGAGCAGGTCTATCGCGGGAAGAAGGTACATGCAGGCACTCCTTTGCTCGTTCCTCTAGTTCTGTGCGAGATCGACGAAGTTCCTCAGGAGCCGCAGGCCCTTGTGGGAGCTCTTCTCCGGGTGGAACTGCACGCCGAAGACCCTCCCGCGAGCGATGACGGCGGGCATCGTGCTCGCGTGCGTCACGGTGGCGAGCACCGCGTCGGAGCGGGCGGGCACCCCTTGGTACGAGTGCGTGAAATAGAAGTTCGAGCCGTCCTCGATGCCTGCGAACAGCGGGGCGCAGGCGGCCTCCGCCCCCGGCACGAGGCGCACCTGGTTCCAGCCGACGTGCGGCACCTTGCGGGCCGTGCCGTCCGGCGCCACACGGTCGATGCGCCGCACGTGGCCGGCAAGGGCACCGATGCCGCATGCCCAGGACGCGTCCGGCACGTCCCGGGAGCGCACCTGGGGCACGCCCTCCTCCCCCTGCTCGAGGAGCAGGTGGAGCCCCAGGCAGATGCCGAGGAAGGGCACGCCGCGCGCGATGGCGTCGCGGACGGCGGCCATCTGCCCGCTTGTCTCCATAAAGCCCGCCGCGTCGGCGAAGGCACCCACGCCGGGCAGCACCAGGGCGTCCGCGCACGCTATCTCGTGCGGGTCTTCGCTGATGCGTGCCTCGACGCCCGCGAGTTCCAAGGCCTTCTGGACGCTGCGGATGTTGCCTTTGCGATAGTCGATGACAACAAAGGCCATCAGAGCGTGCCCTTCGTCGAGGGGACCCGGTCGCCGACGCGCTCGTCGAGGGCGACTGCGACGCTCAGCGCACGGGCGCAGGCCTTGGCGGCCGCCTCGATGATGTGGTGCGCGTTCTCCCCCGCAAGGGAGCGCACGTGCAGCGTGAGGCCCGCGTTGGAGGCGAGCGCGATGAGGAACTCCTTGAACAGCGACGTGTCGAAGCTGCCGATGAACTCGATGGGCAGCTCGACGTCCCAGTGCAGCTGCCCGCGCCCGCTGATGTCGACGGCGGCGAGCACCAGCGCCTCGTCCATGGGGACAAGTGCGTCGCCGTAGCGGGCGATGCCCTCCCGCCCGCCGAGGCAGCGGTCGAGCGCGGCCCCGAGGGTTATCCCCACGTCCTCGACGGTGTGGTGCGCGTCGACCTCGAGGTCGCCCTTGGCCCCGACAGAGAGGTCGAACAGGCCGTGGCGGCCCATCGCGTCGAGCATGTGGTCGAAGAAGGGCACGCCGGTGGCGACGCTCGTCCGCCCGCTCCCTTCGAGCGTGAGGGCGCAGACGACCGCCGTCTCCTTGGTCGTGCGCTCGATGACGGCCGAGCGCACAGGTGCCGTGCCGGATGCCGCCGCCGCTATCGTGGGTGCAGCCGACGGCGTGTCGGGCGCTGCGGGGGGTGCGCCGGGCGACGGGGCGTCGGGGACGCCGCCCCCTACGGGCGTTGCGGGTGCAGCTGCCTCCTTCATGCCGGACCTCCTGTCAGTCCTGTGAGCGCGTCGAGGAACGCATCGTTCTCCTGCGGGGTGCCGACGCTGACCCGCAGACAGTCCGTCAGCTGCGGCGCGGACGAGAAGTCGCGCAGCAGGATGCCGTGCTCGTCGTACAGGCGCTGCCAGATGCGGTGCGCGTCGGCGACCCGGAACAGGACGAAGTTCGCCTCGCTCGCGAACACCGTGACGCCAGGCATGAGCGCAAGGGCCCGCGAGAGACGCGCACGCTCGCCGACGGTTGCGGAGACGGCGTCGTCCACCTCCCCTTGGGCGTCCAAGGCCGCCTGGCCCGCGAGCGCCGAGAACGCGTCGACGGAATAGGGCTGGCGCACCTTGCAGAGCTCCCCTATGACCGTCTCGGAGGCCAGCAGGTAGCCTAGGCGGGCGCCCGCGAGCGCGTAGGCCTTCGAGAAGGTGCGCAGGATGGCGAGGTTCTCGTGCGCGTCGAGGAGCCGCACCAGGTCGAAGCGCGCGTCCGCGAACTCGACGTAGGCCTGGTCGATGAGCACCAGCGCATCGCTCGCATCCAGCAGGTCGCTGACGAAGCGCTCAGTCAGCGCGTCGCCTGTGGGGTTGTTGGGGGAGGCGAGCATGACGAGGTCGATGTCCCCCTGGGAGACGCGGCCTGCGAGCGCGGGCCCGTCGGGTGCGAAGGTGGCGAGGGTGCCCGCATCGGGAGCGGTGGGGGTGGAGACCACCCCGCCCCCCCTACGGGGGCCTGTCGGCCCGTTCTCGCTGGAAACGCAGTGCGTTTCCCGGGTGCTCGAACCCCCTCCGAAAGTCGCATCGTCCGAGGCGGCGGCCTCCACGCGGGGAAGCTCGCAGAGGGCGGTGCCGGTGAGGCGGGCATCCGTCTCGTAGGAGGAGAAGGAGGGCGGGGCCACGAGCAGGGTCCGTCCGGGGCCGCCATAGGCGAGCGCGAGGTCGAACAGCAGCTCGTCGCCGCCGTTGCCCACAAGGATCCGCTCTTCTCCCACACCGTGGAGCGCGGCTATCCGCGCGCGCAGGTCGCGGGCCAAGGGGTCGGGGTAGCGCTGAAGGAGGCGGCCGCAGACCGCCTGCGCCAGCGCGCACGTGGCCGCAGCCGACAGGGCGTAGGCGCTCTCGTTCGCATTGAGACAGGCGCGTGCCGGCAGGTGCCCGGGGTCATAGGGGGCGAGGCCGGCAAGCTGCGGGGCGGAGGGGCGCACACGCTGCATCAGTCGTCGTACCCGCCTTCGTCGCCCTCGGCGGCCTCGGCGGCCTCGTCGCCCGCCCCGTCCTCGTCCTTCCCGTCCTCGTCATAGCCGGTCTCGAAGCGCACTTCGACGGCCCTGGCGTGCGCCCAGAGCCCTTCCGTCGCCGCGAGGGCGCGGATGTCGGGCGCGTCGGCCTGCAGGGCGGCATAGGAGTAGCTGAGCACGCTCGTGCGCTTGACGAAGTCATCGACGGAGAGCGGGCTGGCGAAGCGCGCCGTCCCGCCGGTCGGCAGGGTGTGGTTGGGCCCGGCGATGTAGTCGCCCACGCTCTCGGGCGTCCAAGGGCCGAGGAAGACGGCTCCGGCGTTCTCGATGAGGCCCAGAAGCTCGAGCGGCTGGTCCATCTGTATCTCGAGGTGCTCAGGTGCGATGGTGTTGGCGGCGAGCAGGGCGGTCGCAAGGTCGGGGCAGACGAGGACGAGGCAGTTGTCGTCGATCGAGCGCTTCGTGACCTCCTGACGGGGGCTCTTGTTGAGGAAGCGCTCGACCTCCTCGATCACCTCGTCGACGAGCTCCTCGTCGGTGGTGACGAGGTAGGTGGCCGCCTGCGGGTCGTGCTCCGCCTGGGCGAGGAGGTCGATGGCGACGAGCGAGGGGTCGGAGGTCTCGTCCGCCAGGATGAGCACCTCCGAGGGCCCGGCCGTCATGTCGATGCCCACGTCGCCGTACACCAGGCGCTTCGCGGCCGTGACGTAGGCGTTGCCCGGGCCGCATATCTTGTCGACGGCGGCTATCTCGTCCGTCCCGTAGGCGAGGGCGGCGATGGCCTGTGCGCCGCCGACGGCGTAAATGTCGTTGACGCCCGCGATGTGCGCCGCTGCGGCAACGACGGGGGCGATGCTGCCGTCGGGGCGCGGGGGCGTGGCCAGCGCGATGCGCCTCACGCCCGCGACCTGCGCAGGGATGGCGTTCATCAGCACCGTCGAGGGATAGGACGCCCTTCCTCCCGGCGCGTAGACGCCCACGCTCGCAAGCGGCGTCACGCGGCTGCCGAGCAGCGCGCCGTCGGGGCGCGTCACGAACCAGCTCTGTTGGACCTGCCGCTCGTGGAAGGAGCGGATGCGGGCGGCGGCGCGGGAAAGCAGCTCCTGCGTGCGCACCGGGACCTGCCTGACGAGGCGCTGCATGTCCTCCCGCGAGAGGCGGAAGGGCTCCGGTGCGGCCTTGTCGAACTCGAGGCTGTAGGCACGAACCGCCTCGTCGCCGCGCGTGCGCACGTCGGCGACGATGCGCGCCGCCGCCTCAAGGGCCTCGGTGCCGGCCGCACCCGTCCTCCTCAACATGTCCGGGGTCGGCGCCTGCCCGCTCTCCAGTTCCTCTATCCTCATCTTCCGTCCTCTCTGATCCGTCGGTGTTTCGTCGCGTACAAGCTCATGACGACATGATAGCAGCTTGAGGGCATACAATCAGCACTTCTCCTGCTCCGATTGCTCGAGTCGCGAGACTGTGGCGCGCGGGCG
>JAISGJ010000190.1 GCA_031263105.1 Coriobacteriales bacterium | reverse complement strand
AGGAGGTGGTCACTAATGGCACAGAAAAGAGCCCTGGTAATAGACCTCGACCGGTGTTCAGGCTGCGACTCCTGTATCGTCGCCTGCAAGTTCGAAAACGGCGTTGCCCTGGGCAACTACTGGAACCGTGTTCTGGCCATTGGCCCTTCTGGCGAATACCCAGAAATCGATATGTACTGGCTGCCCGTGCAGTGCCAACAGTGCGAGAACTCCCCCTGCGTGGGCGTTTGCCCCACCGGCGCCAGCTATCGCGACCCCGATAACAACGTGGTGCTTATCGACAAGGAGAAGTGCATCGGCTGCAAGTACTGTCTGTACGCCTGCCCCTACGGCGTGCGTCAGTTCAATGAGGAGCAGGGCGTGGTGGAGAAGTGCACGCTGTGCAACCACATCACGGCTGCCTCCGACGGCAACGAGAACATCGCCGACTCCTATGACACGGCCCATGCCGTGCCGCCCTGCGTGCACAACTGCGCCTGTGGTGCACGCTACTTCGGCGACCTCAACGACCCCGACTCAGGGGCTTCGAAGGTCTTGGCAGCGGCGCAAACGGAAGGCAGGGCAACGCATCACCTGACCGACAACACAGGCGCTCAGCCCGCGACGGTCTACATCCTCTCATCTGAGATCGCAACATGGAAGGAGTTGATATAAATGGCTGTTGAATGGCCTTTGCTCCTTTTCACCATTATTGCCGGCGCAGGCGCCGGAATCCTGGCCTTTGCCGGTCTTGGAGAATTTCTTGGCGCGTCCAGGAAGTCCCGTTTCGTGGCGGCCATCATCTCCCTGACTCTTTTGGTCGTAGGAGGCCTCGCTTCCCTGCCGCACCTCGAAAACCCCGCGAACTTCATGTCCGCGGCAACCAACCTCTTCTCGTTTTCGCCCATATCGCTCGAACTCATCTTCCTGGGGCTTTGCGCGATAGTGGCAATCGTCTATCTCGTAGTCGTCAATCGTGAGGGGTCAGCCTCCAAGACAGTGGGCATCATTGGCATCGTCTGCGGCGTCGTGTTCGCCTACGTCTCTGGGCATGGCTACGAGGTAATCGCGGTCCGTGCCGCATGGGCGACTCCTGCGCTTACTCTGTCCTACCTCCTGAGCGCACTCACGCTCGGGGGCTTCCTGTTCCTGACAATGCAGGTCGCTCTCAAAGACGACGCAACCTGCGCCAAAAAACTCGTGCTTGTCGTACTCGTCGTAGCTGCGCTTCAAACGGTGCTCTACGTCGTGTACGCGGCAACGGCTCCGCTTGAGGGCGCCGCTATGATCATGTGGCTCGGCGGCGTTGTCGTCGGCGGTGTGATCGCCGTCGTCGCGGGGCTCCTTGTCTGGATGAAGAACATGGGTACGATGGTGTATCTGGGAGCGCTCGCGGCGCTGATAGGAGGCATCTCCTTCAGAGTCGTAATGTGGCTTGCCGCTGCTCCATACATCCCAGGCTTCTTTGATCTTGCCGCACAGAACGGCGGACTGTTCCCGTTCTAGGAACTGACTTCACGCACACATAAGGGGGTCGCGCTGGATGCGACCCCCTTATGCGGCTTACTCCAGGTAGGCTTGAAAAAGAAAGGAAACATTTTCATGTCTGAGCAGGCAGAGACGATCGATGCCACTGACATCCTCATCGACGTGTTGGCAGGGCGCCGCGAGTTCTACTTGGCCCTGGCGGGGTTTTATACAAAGCCACTGACCCAGGCGCAGATAGACGAGATGGCCAAGACCGACTATTCGGCTTTCGGCGCAGGCGAACCTTTGCTGGAAGCGGGTTTCAATGACATCACGCGTTACTTGAGAAAGCGCAACACCGGCACCCGCCAGATGCTTGCGACAGACTTTACCTCCAGCTTCGGTGGGGCGGGCATCTATCAGGGAAAGACCGCCGTTCCCTATGCCTCGGTGTTCTCAAGTGCAACCGGGCTTTTGAGCCAGGGCTCGCGCGGTGAGGTGTTCAGGGTGTTCAAGCGAAACCTCCTGCGCGTTGTGAGCGAAAACACGCCCGATGACCACCTCTCATTCATGCTGGAATTCCTGGCGATCATGAGCGACAGGGCCTCAGAGGCCGTCCGGGAAGGACGCACGGAGGATGCCTGTGCGTGTCTTACCGAGTCCCGCGATTTCATCAACACCCATATATTCAACTGGTTCGACGCCTTTGCGGAGCAGGCGAACCTGCTTATCGAGGCCCGTTTTTACCGTGGCGTCCTAAAGATAACCAAGGGCTACCTGCTCATGGATATCCAGACCATAGATGATCTTTTGGATGAGATGGGGAAAAGCTGAACGACATCACAAGAAGAACGTTTGTGACAGGCGGAGTGGGCGCAGCCGCCATGCTGGTGGTGGGAGCCGCCTCGAAGCTTGATTACGCCTTTGGCTCTGAGATGCTGCTTCGTCCCCCCGGCGGTCAGAACGAAGGTCACTTTATTGCGACCTGCATCAAGTGCGACCGCTGCCGTAGCGCCTGTCCCATGAATTGCATCGCGGTTGCGAACATGAATGACGGGGTTTTGAATGCCCGCACGCCCAAGCTCGATTTCAAGAAGGGTTATTGCAACTTCTGCAATCTCTGCATCGTGGCCTGCCCGACCGGCGCCCTGCGCGAATTCGATCCCGATGTCGAGTGGATAGCCCCTGCCGTCATCGACGCGTCGCTTTGCATCGCGTATGCGGCCGAAGGGGGCGGTTGCAATAAGTGCGTCGAGAAGTGTCCCTACGAGGCTGTGACGTCGGACGCATACGGTCGTCCCGTGGTCGAGAGCGAGAAGTGCAACGGCTGCGGGTACTGCGAGTACGCCTGCCCATCGAACTCCTACCGCGTCTTCTCTGGTGTGCGCAAGCGCGCCATTACGGTAGAGGCCACGGAGAAGGTTCGCACATTGGTTGCAGCGGCGGAGGGTGTCTCATGAAGATAACTACAGCCCGTAGGATAACGCTTTCCCTGGTCGCCCTCCTTGTGCTCGTCGGACTCGTATTCAACTCGGGAACGGGTACACCCTCGTCGTTCGGCTGGGGGGCGATCGCCTACGTCTGCCCACTGGGCGTCATCGAGACATGGCTCGCCTCGTGGACCTTCATGCCGCGCTCGGTGATCGCGCTTATCGCATGTGTGGTCGTAGTGGTTGTGCTGGGCAAGTTCTTCTGCGCCTGGATATGCCCTGTACCGCCCCTGCGCAGGTTCTTCACGATAAGGGGCAACAGGGCCGCCACCGAGACTGCCGTGTCAACCGAGGCTGCCGTGCCGCCCGAGGTTGCCGTGTCGTCCGAGGCTGCCGTGTCGTCCGAGGTTGCCGTGTCGTCCGAGGTTGCCGTGTCGTCCGAGGCTGTGGCCACAGAGGGCGCGCCCTTCGCCCTGGATGCGGAAGCCATGCCATCCGCCCTGGATGTGGCGGTCGCCAGAGAGTTCGACCTCAGGGCCGGAAGCCAAAAGGCCAGGGGCACCGCGGGCTGCTCCACATGTGCCGAAAAGCGTAGGAAGTTCGACTCGCGCCATCTCGTTCTGGGGGGCGCTTTGCTGTCCGCCGCTGTCTTCGGTTTCCCCGTGTTCTGCATCGTCTGCCCGGTGGGCCTCACTTTCGCCTCGCTCATCGCGCTCTGGCGTTTCGTGGGGTTCAACGAGCCGTCTTGGGCGCTGCTCGCCTTTCCGCTGTTCTTGGCCTTTGAATTCTTCGTCCTCAGGAAGTGGTGTCTGAAGCTCTGCCCGCTTGGCGCTCTCATGTCGCTCATGAGCATCCCGAACAGGCTCTTTCGCCCCAAAGTCGACACGAAGAAGTGTCTGCGCGAGCAAGGCATCGATTGCAGCGCGTGCGTCAGCGTCTGCGAAGAACAGCTCGACCCGCACTTCTCGGACGGTATGCATGAATGTACCAAGTGCGGGCTTTGCAGGGAGAGGTGCCCCGCCAAGGCGATAACGATACCTACGTTTCTTTGAAAAAGCGGGCAGCCGTTACTCCCAATTCTTCGAGATCGTGAGTTCTGCGTGGTGTGACGCCGTTAAGCACGAGGAATCCCCTGAGGTATTTCTCGGCGGATTGTTCACAGAGATAACACACGATCTCTATAGGTACCGGACGCATGTCGTCAGCCAAGTATTCTGCGGCAGCAAGGTCGTTTGCCGCATAGTCGAATCACCCGGCTGCAACTTTTCTATTATCCGTAGATGAGTTGTCCCTGTTCATATATATCTCGCTCCAACGTAGGGGTGGTGATACGCTCTCTAAAACGGGAAAGCGAGGACACCAGAAGATCAACCGGCATGGATTTCTTGCCTCTGATTGCTTTACGTAGGTCTATGGTGATATCTATTTCCCTACCGGTATCATCAGGAATGACAACAAAGATATCCAAATCGGAGTCTTCGTTTGGTTCACCATGTGCGTATGAGCCAAAAAGGTAAATCTGTTCAACTGGTATGGTTTCGACGATGGTTTCCGTAATGGTATTCAATTGTGTTTCAACCTCAGTATTCATGCGGCTCACCGCCTCTCGTGTAGCCATTATACGCCAAAAGTTCTCAAGTGAGTTGTAGTGAGGGGTGTGTTTATAGTAAAGAACGTGTCCTTCGCTGACACGACCAACGAGG
>JAISGJ010000144.1 GCA_031263105.1 Coriobacteriales bacterium | reverse complement strand
GGGTCAGTCCGTGAACGACATGACCACGACGGTGCTGGACGAACTCGACAAGCAGGAGACCTGGGAAGGACTTGGGAGTTACTGTACGCCTCCCACTGTCATTCCGAGCCCCGCCGAGGGATCTGTGGACACGCAGTGTCCAACGGCAGGCCAGGGGGCCCTTCGACCTGCGGTCGACAGCTTGCGCGGTCGAAGATTCCTCGGCGGGGCTCGGAATGACAGTGGGGTGTGAACACTTGGGAAGAGCGGGAAGAGCGGGAAGAACGCGTTGGGAAGAACGCCGACGCCGGTATGGCGCCATGAGGCGTAAAGCGTTATAATACGTGTGCTTATATGCATAGGGGAGTAGTTCGCGCATGACCCCGTGCGTTGCAAGTCAACATGCTGGTGCCGCACTTGGAGAGAGTGCGCACCTGGCTTGCAGTAAAGGACAAGACGTATGCATAGCAGAGCCGTTCGTTGCGGCGATTCTGCTATGGATGCGTCTTTTTTTATGAGAGGAAGGCGCCGTGGGCATTTCTGAGACAGTCCTTGTGGGGCTTGCGCTGAGCATGGACGCCTTTGCCGTCACGGTCGCCAATGTGTTCTGTTTTCCGGACGTCTCGCGTCGCAAGCTCCTTTTGATGCCGCTGCTCTTCGGGCTCTTTCAGGGCGCGATGCCGCTGCTCGGCTACCTCGCCGGCGGTTTTGCGGCCGAGACCATCAGCAGCTATGCGGGCATCGTCTCTCTCGTCATCCTCGGCTTCATCGGCGGCAAGATGATGCGGGACGGCGCTTTGGCGCTGCGGGAGGCCAAGGTCGGGGGCATCGTATGCAAGCGGGACGCCGCAAGCTTGAAGTTCCGCAGCCTGCTCGTGCAGTCCTTCGCCACGTCGATAGATGCCTTTGTGGTGGGAGTGAGCTTTCTCGCCGAGGGCGCCGACATCGCGCTGGCCGCCCCTGTCGTCGCGGCCACAACCGCCCTCTGCTGCCTGGGTGCGCTGTTTCTGGGCAAGCGCTTTGGTGCGCTTTTGGGCGACCGGGCCCAAATAGCGGGCGGTATCGTCCTTGTCGCCATCGGCATAAAGGCACTGTTCTTTTAGGGGGCGCCGTCTGTGTCGGCGGTGCCCGCGAGGGCGGCGTCAGGCAGATGGGCGGCAAGGACGGCGAGCATCTTTTTGCTGTCAAGGGGCTTGCTGAGATGGTCGTCCATACCTGCTGCCAGCGCCGCATCGACGTCCTCCTTGAAGACGTTGGCGGTCAAAGCGACAATGGGGATCTTCTGGGCCTTGGCAGCACCGAGTGCGCGGATGCGGCGTGTGGCCTCGTAGCCGTCCATCACCGGCATCTGCACGTCCATGAAGATGATGTCGTAGCGCTCGGGGTCTGCGGCAAACACCTCCAATGCCTGTTGGCCGTTCTCGGCATAGTCTATGCCGATCCGCGTGGCCTCCAAGAGGGCGCTGACGATCTCGCGATTGATCTCGACGTCCTCCACAAGCAGGAGACGACAGCTCGCAAAACGTCCTCGATACCAGTCTTCGCTGCGGTCATTCTGCTCGCAGTCATCGCAGGCGGGCGAGTCATTCGCAGCAGCATCGGCATGCCTCAGCTGCACCGTGAAAAAGAAACGCGATCCTTCGCCCGGCACCGAGTCGAAGGCGATGGCGCCGCCCATCATCTCGAGCAGCCGTTTGGAGATCGCCAGCCCCAGGCCGGTGCCGCCGTAGGTGCGCGTCGTCGAGCTCTCGGCCTGCTCGAACTGCTCGAACAGATGCGCCCCCTGCTCTTCGGTGATGCCGATGCCCGTGTCCTCGACCTCGACCCGCAGCGTGACAAGGTCGGCCGTAGCAGCGATGAGCCCGGCACGCAGCGTGACGGTGCCGCCTTCCGGCGTGAACTTGACGGCGTTGGACAACAGGTTGGCGATGACCTGGGCAAGCCGCTGGTCGTCACCGACCAGACACGGGGGGATGTCCGGATCGAACTCCAAGACAAGGCGCTGGTCCTTCTCGTCCGTCTTGAAGCGGACAATGTCGAGCACCCTCGTCAGCATCTGGTTGAAGTCGAAGACGATATCCGACAGCTCCAGTTTGTCGGCCTCTATCTTCGACATGTCCAAGATGTCGTTGATGACGCCGAGCAGATGGGTGGACGCCTCCTTGATCCTTGAAAACGCATAGCCCTTGCGCTCGGGCTCGTCGGCCTGCTCGCCTATTTCGGACATGCCGATGATGGCGTTCAAGGGAGTGCGGATCTCGTGGCTCATGTTCGCAAGGAAGGCGCTCTTGGCGACGTTTGCCTCCTCTGCGGCGATACGCGCCTCCACGATGGGGGTTATGTCGGTTATGTCGATGTAGGTGCCTTCGGCATCGCCATGCATCTTGTCGCTGATGATGTGGTAGTGACGGGTCGCGCCTTCGACGACGAGCGTGCGCGTGTCCTCGTAGCTGCCCTCGTTGTTCATCAGCTCGGCGAACAGGCGCTTGCTGTGCGGGTCGCCGAACAGCTCGTCAAGCGGCCGTCCTGCCGCGTCCTGCGGGTTCTCGTATCCGGTCAGGCGCATCAGGTTCTTGCTGACGTAACGGGCATGGCCGCCATCGTCGGTCAGCAGGATGAGGTTGGGCGTGGTGTTGAACATCGTCCTGAAGGCGTCCTGGTCCCGGCTGGCGATGTCGTTCTTGTCCGAAGCGAAGCGCACGAAGTAATAGAGGACCCATGAGGCGCAGAGCAGCAACGACCAATTGACCAGCATCTCGACCATCGGCACCTCGGAGGCCGGACGATCCGGGCTGGCCAACGGCAGATGGAAGTAGACCAGCGCCAGACCGACGATGTTGGAGACGATCACATAGGCGAACATCGCCTTTTTGTTCAGGTAAAGCGTATTGGCGGCCAGGATCATCACGCAGAGCAGGTAGAAGTAGGTGTAGCTGCCCATGATCTGGGAGGCTCCCACACAGATGCCGAACATCAGGAACGGCATGTACCACGAGGGGTCGCCCAGGCGTTTGATGCGGGTGGCGACGAGGATCAGCGCCGCCAACACCAGCACTGCCAGCAGGACCACGATGCCTTGCAGGTAACGTTGCTGGGCGATGGCTGCCGCCACACGCACGGTCGCAAAGAGGAACATCGACAGCAGCATCAGCCACGTGGCCAGCTTGTGGAAGCGCCGGTTGTAGTCTTGCCCCTTGGTACCTTGTCCAGATGTCACCGTCGGCGTTCCTGTCCTCATAGTCCCCCCTGAGCAGCGATGTCAAGCCATTATATCATTTTCCTGACAAGCAATTTACGCAGGGACAGTCGTTGTGCGCAGGCGTGCGGACACGGCGTTACTGTTCACACCCCCACTGTCATTCCGAGCGCAGCGAAGGTCCTTCGCTGCGCTCGGAATAAACTCCGCCGAGGAATCTTTGTGCGCGCCAGCGCCCAACCGGGCCAGTCGGGCACTGCGTGTCCGAGGATTCTCACGCTGTGCGCCCTTGCGGGCGCTCCGCTCGGAATGACAGTGGGAGTGCGAGCGGTAGCGACGCGGCCCACACGACTCACACGAAGGAGCACGTGAGGCCGGTCTGTCGCAGGGCCTGGAAGCAGTCCTTGAGCCCCCGGGTGACGAGCACCTCGTTTTTCTCCGTCACGAAGACGGCGTCCGTGTCGGTCTGGGCGGCGACCAGTGCCAGCCCCTCGTCCAGGCCCCTCACATAGGCTGCGGTCGAGAGGGCGTCCGCTGCCATGGAGTCCTCGCAGACCACGGTGGCGGCCTTCAGGCCCGACTCGACGGGCCTGCCGGTTCTCGGGTCGAGGATATGGTGGTAACGCCTGCCGTCCACGACGACGTAGCGCTCGTACCCGCCCGAGGTCACCACGGAGCGGCCCGACATCAGGAGGAGCCCGAAGCAGGTGCCCCTGGGCTCGTCGGGGTGTTGCAGCCCTATGGCCCAGCGCCTGCCGCCCTCCGCCTCGCCCAGCACCTTCACGTTCCCGCCCAGGTTGACGAAGGCGGAGCCGACCCCGTTTGCGCGGTAGAGCTCGATGCACCGGTCTGCGGCATAGCCCTTGGCGATTCCGCCCAGGTCTATCGCGCAGCCCTCCCTCGACAGGTACGCGGTGTCCCCCCGAAGCTCGAGGAAGCGCATCCCCACGCAGGAGAGGGCTTGTTCTATCTCGTCTTGGGCGGGGACCCGGCCTTCTCCCCCGCGTCTTCTCCACAGGTCTATGAGGGGCGCCAAGGTGACGTCGAAGGCGGACTCGGACAGCCCTGAGAAGCGCTGCGCACACTCCAGGACGGCCCTTGTCTCCCGATGGACCTCGACGCGTGCCTTTCCGGCGTTCGCGTTTATCCGTGCGATGTCGCTGGTGGGGAGGAAGAAGCTCAGAAGGCCCTCCAGGCGTCCCAGCTCTGCCACTGCCTTCCGATAGGCCGCCTCCGCCTGTGCGCCGCAGACCTTCTGGGTCACGGCGGTGTCCATCAGGAAGCTCTCGGCCTCGAAGGTGCCCGTCGTCCTGCCTGCGGCTTCTGCCTGCTCCAAGGCGCTTCCTTTCCACGCATGCTTACAGGAATCCATCGGTAGCCTCGTGGCCGAAGCCCATCATAGCGGACTTCTCTTGATGCGGCCAATCCACCAACAGAGACGGAACGACTCCTCGTTACGAGGGTTACACGTCACACCCCCACTGTCATTCCGAGCCTGTCGAGGAATCTTCGACCGCGCCAGCGGTCGACCGCAGGCCGAAGGGCCCCTTGGCCTGCCGTTGGACACTGCGTGTCCAAAGATTCCTCGGCGGAGCTCGGAATGACAGTGGGGGTGTGACGTGTAACCTACGAGGCGTCTTTGCTCAGGCGAGGTCTCTGCGGCGATAGGCGACGGCTCCTGCTGCGGCGAGCAGCGCCGAGGCGGCGCACAGCGCGGCGATCCGCGCAGGCTCGATCTCGGCGGCGGGATAGCGCGGCAGCAGGCCGAAGACCGAGATGTTCTCCGCCCATGCGGGCAGGGCGAACACGTCGCCGAGGAAGGCCACGAAGAACGCATAGGCAAGGTACGCCCAGATGAGCGCCGACAGCCGGGGGGCGACGCCGACGAGAAGGACGCCCAGGCCGACGAAGACGAGCATCGCGGGGAGGAAGCCCATCGCCGAGGCGAGGTACAGGGCGAGCTCCCCGGGCTCGTCCATGACCGTGGCGGCGGCGCCCCACATCCCCAGAGCGCTCAGGAGCTGGAGGACGACGGCGAGCAGGACGGCTACGGTGACCTCGCAGACGATGAGGCGGACGCGCGAGACCGAGCCGGCCAGCAGCTGCTCCATGCGGCTCTTGCCCTCCTCGGTCCTGAGCCTGAGTGTCACGGCGATCACGGGAATCGTCGCCATGATCGACATGAGGAGCGTCATCGTGGCGATGACGGGGTCCATGATGTCGCCCTTGCCGGCTCCGATGCCGAGCATAGCCCGGTACATGTCGTTGTTCGCGACGAAGGCGTCGAGGTCGTTGAACACCGAGCCATAGGTCGCAGCGAAGACGAGCACGGCCGCCGCCCAGGCGAGCATCATGCCGCGCGAGAGCCGCCAGGAAAGCCCGAGCCCGCCCCTGAGGAACGTCGAGGCATGCGCCCGTCCCGTGCGCACAGGCAGCATGCCCTGGCCGCTGCTGCGCCGTGCGCCCAGGAGGAAGGCGACCGTGCAGAGCGCAAGGCCTGCCAGCACCAAGGCGAGCTCGGGCCAGAGGTAGTTGCCCACGTAGGCCTCGGAACGCTCGACCAGCCCGAGCGGCGAGATGTGCGCCAGGGCCTCCGAGCCCACGTCACCGGCGGCGCGCAGGAGATAGGCCGCGCCGAGGACGGCAAGCGAGGCGCCCGTTGCCGACCGTGCGGTCGGGAACAGCTGTGCGAACAGGGCGGCCGTCCCCGCGAAGACGATGCCGCAGGCCCCGAGCGCGCAGCCGAACACGAGCGAGCCCTCCAGGTCGAGGGTCTCGACGCCGAAGAGCGCTATGGTCACGCCCGTCAGCACCGCAAGGAGCACGTCGACGGCGCATGCGACGACGAGTGTCGCAAAGAGCGCGGCCCCGCGGCCCACCGGCAGGGCGCCGACCATCTCGCTCGCCCCGTCCTCCTCGTCTTTGCGCGTATGGCGTACGACGAACATGATGTTCATGACCGCGAAGCCGAGGGCGGTCCACACGAGCATGAACTGCACGTACATGGCGCCGTGGCTGTACCCGTCCCCATAGGAAGGGCCGCACAGGGCGACCATGGCGGGGTTGGAGAGCGTCTCTTGGAGCGCCGCCTGGGCAGACGCGTCCCCCACCACCTCGACGATCATAGGTGCGAAGAAGGTTCCGAGGACGAGCAGGCCCCCCATCCAGAGTGCGAGCCACAGACGGTCGCGCCTGAGTATGAAGCGCATGAGCCCGGGGAAGTTGTGAAGCGACGACAGTGCGTGCGCAGGAGGCGCGGGCGCGGGCGCAGGAGGCGCAGGGGGCGCGGGCGCGGCGGGCGGCGGCGAGGCGGCGGGCGCGGCAGATGCGGCGGGCGCCGGCGTTGACGACATGGCGAGCATGGCCCTCCCCCTATCCTGCGTAGTGGCCCATGAACAGCTCCTCGAGCGTCGGCGGCGCCGAGGTGAGGTGCCGCACGTCCTTGTCCGCAAGGAACGCAAGGAGCTGCGGGGTCTGGGCGTTGTCGAGGGTGAAGGTCGTCGTCGTCCCGTCGGCCTGCAGGTCGTGGACGCCGGAGAGCCGGTCGAGTCCTCGGACCGGCGCGTCCGTCTCGAGGGAGACCCTGTTGCGTGTAAGGTGGCGCATGTCGGCCAGCGTGCCGCTGTCGATGACCCTGCCCTGGCGGATGATGCTCATGCGGTCGCAGAGCAGCTCGA
Organism: Coriobacteriales bacterium; assembly: GCA_031263105.1. Classification (GTDB taxonomy): domain Bacteria; phylum Actinomycetota; class Coriobacteriia; order Coriobacteriales; family UBA8131; genus JAISGJ01. The sequence continues at coordinate 30,762 of JAISGJ010000144.1, read as the reverse complement.
CCTCGCTGAGGATGTGGCTTGAGAGCAGCACGCTCGCCCCGCGTGCCTTGACGTCTGCGACGCATTCGCGGAAGACCAGCTCCATGAGGGGGTCGAGGCCGGAGGTCGGCTCGTCCATGATGTAGAGCCCGGCATCTGCCGAGAAGGCCGCTATCAGGGCGACCTTCTGGCGGTTGCCCTTGGAGTAGGCCCCGCACTTCTTGGTCGGGTCGAAGTCGAAGCGCTCGATGAGCTCGTTGCGGTAGCGGCCCTCGCGTCCCGTGCGCAGGCGCAGGAACAGGTCGATGACCTCGCCGCCGGAGAGGTTGCTCCACAGGCTCACGTCCCCGGGGACATAGGCGATGTCCCGGTGTATCGTGGCGGCGTCCCTCCAGGCGTCGAGCCCGAAGATGCGGGCGCTGCCCGCGCTGGCCCGGAGGATGCCGAGCAGGATGCGGATGGTCGTCGATTTGCCCGCCCCGTTCGGCCCGATGAAGCCGTAGACCTCGCCCGGCTCCACGCTCAGGTCGACGCCGTCGAGCGCCTGCACCTTCCCAAAGCGCTTGTGCAGGCCCTGTGTCTCCAGAACAGCCATGTCAGTCTCCCTTCCCCTGCCTCGAAGGCGGTGTCGCGTCCGACCGGTAGAACAGGTTGCGGAGGAGGTCGAAGTACCCTGCCGTGTAGGTCATCATGTGTGCGTAGGCATCGCCTTCGGCCTCAAGGGCGAGGGTCGAGAGCAACTGGTTGGTTATGCCCTCGCCGACCCAATAGATGATCTGGACGGCCTTCTCCTTGTCCAGGCCCTCTTTAAGGTAGTCCTCGTTGAGCAGGGAGGTCATCAACGCGAAGGTGTCGTATGCCTGGTCGACCGACTGCCCGAGGGCCTCCTTTGCCTGCGGAGGGATGTCGCCGGTCAGGGCGCGGAGGTACAGGCGCGTCTCCAGCACCGAGCGGTTCGCGACACCGAGCTTCGCCTCGATGGTCTTTTGCATGAGGTCGAAGACGTCGTCGTTCTCGAGGTCGATCAGGGCCATGACGTCGCCGTAGAGCTTTTGTGCGACGTGCTCCAACAGGTAGAGGTACAGGCCCAGCTTGTCGTTGAAGTAGTGGAACAGCAGCCCCTTGCTTATCCTGGCCCGCGCGACGATCGTGTTGGTGGACGCGCTCGCGTAGTCCTTGGCCGCGAACTCCTCCAAGGCTGCCTGCAGGATGCGCTGCTGTTTCTCGGCTGCGATGGCGTGGAAGTGCGCGTGGGCATCGCCCGTCTGCTCCTGCACGGGGGCGGGAGCGTCCGCCCTGTGTTCCTGCACAGGGGCGGGGGCATCGTCTGCCTGTATGCGCAGGTGGGCAGGGGTGTCGGGCACCTGTTGCCTCATGGGTCTCTCCTTTCGATTGACCACACGGTCAACACAGAGGCTACCATAGATTGACCACATGGTCAACAGAGGGCGCAATTTTGTGCAAATTTGATGTTGCAAAGCGTCGGCAAATCGACTATCCTTACCCGGACGGGTTCTTGGCGGCTTTCGGGTCGCTTGGGACCCTGTTGCTTTTTTAGGGCACAAGGAGGAACGACAGGCATCCGGGCACGATGCGCGGATGCGCATTCCATCAGCTAGGGGGCAGGCGTCAGGTCATACCGGCCGGGCCTGCGAAAGAAAGGTAGTGTTTATGTCTAAGACCGAACAAGAAGCCTCGCAGACGGTGTCCCAAGGCGAGGAAGGCGGCACGTCACGGCACCAGGGGTCGGCTCCTGTTGCTCGGGAGGCAGGGCCGTTGCCTGCGGCGCTTGACAGGCGCAGCTTCGTCAAGGGCGGCGCTGCATCCGTTGCGGCGATGGCGCTGGGCACCACGGCGCTTGCCTCTCTGGCCGGCTGCGGGCCGAAGCAGGAGAAGGCACCGGACGCAGAGAAGCCTGCCCCGCAGGTCGAGGCCTACGACATCGTTATCGTGGGCGCAGGAGGCGCCGGCCTTGCTGCCGCATTGGCGGCCAAGCAGGGAGGCGTCGCGAAGGTGCTCCTGTTGGAGAAGGGCATCGGCAGCGGCGGGAACACGAACTTCTCCTCATCGGGCATGAACGCCTCAGAGACCAGGTTCCAGGTGAAGGACAAGATCGAGGACACCAACGAGCTGTTCGCAGAGGACACGTTCAAGGGCGGCCACGAACTGGGCGAGCGCACCCTGGTCGACTTCATGTGCAGCAACTCGTCGGCTGCCATCGACTGGCTTGACGAGGCGGGCATCACGCTCGACAACATCACGCAGATGGGCGGGGCCAGCGTCAAGCGCTGCCATCGTCCCACCGACGGGAGCGCCATCGGAAAGACCCTCATCCCCGGCCTTCGCGACGCGGTCGAGCGGGAGGGCGTCGAGACCCTCGTCGAGACCCCCGCGACCGAGCTGGTGGTGGACGCGAACGGTGCCGTCACAGGAGTCAAGGCGCAGACGAAGGACGGTGCGGAGACCACCTTCGAGGCCAAGGCCGTCATCATCGCTGCAGGGGGCTTCGGCTCCAACAAGGAGATGCTCCGCAAGTACAGGCCCGAGGTCGCGGACTTCGTCACGACCAACATCCCGTATACCACCGGCGACGGCATGATCATGGCGCAGAAGGCGGGCGCGGAGCTCGTCCTGATGGAGCAGGTCCAGACGCATCCGACGGTCGAGCAGACGACCGGCGCGCTTATCGCCGAAGGCATCAGGGGCGGCGGCGCCATCCTCATCAACTCCGAGGGCAAGCGCTTCTTCAATGAGATGGAGACGCGCGACGCCGTCTCTGAGGCCGAGCTCGAGCAGCCGGGCAAGTATGCCTACGTGGTCTACGACCAGCAGGTCTATGAGAGCAACCTCGACGCGGTGAGCTACGACGAGCGCGGCCTGAGCGTCAAGGCCCCCACGCTGGCGGAGCTGGCCAGCAAGATCAAGGTCGATACGGCCGCCCTCGAGGAGGCGGTGGCGACCTACAACGCCGTGACCACCGACGGCGCCACCGACCCCTTCGGGCGCACCAAGGGCCTCATCGCCTTCGGCTCGGGCCCCTTCTATGCCTGCAAGATCGCCCCCGGCATCCACTACTGCATGGGCGGCATACGGATCGACGAGCAGAGCCGTGCACTGGATGCGAAGGGGAAGCCCATCGCAGGCCTGTACGCCGCCGGCGAGTCCACCGGCGGGCTGCATGGCTCCAACCGCCTGGGCGGGAACGGTGTCTGCGACACGATGGTCTTCGGCCCCAACGCCGCCGAGCAGGCCGCACTTTACATCGCCAAGTCGGCGTAGCCCTCTGACGGCGTAGCCCCTGCCGTCGGAGGCCGCCCGGTATCGGTGCGGCCTCCGACGGCGCGGAGGCGGCGCGGAGGCGGCGCGGCGACAGCGGGACGACAGCGCAGCGGCACGGCGCTGTGGTGCGGCACGGCCGCCTGCCCCGCCCTTCCGGCCAAAACGACACCATGGCACAGAGGATCCTCGTCCGTGTCCGTATCCCTTCTCCTGACGCGCACACCGCCGCGCAGCCGTTGCGACGCGAGAGTGGCGTATAATGGCCCGCAGGCGACAAAGGAGGTTCGATGTCAGAGTACAGGGACATGCAGGAGGACACGCAGGGCTCAAGCGGCACAGGCTTTGTCGCGTTGTGGACGGCCCTGATCATGGCAGGCATGGCGCTCGAGTTCCTCGCCCGCCTCCTCGGCCATGCGGGCAACCCGACCGGGATGTTCCATCCCCTGATACCGGCGTCCACGGGGATACTGGCCGCGCTCGTCGTCCTGTCCGGCGTCTTTCTCCTCACGGGGGAGAAGGGCAGGCGGGAAGGCAGGATCCGACGCAGGGGCGTGCTGCTCGTCGCGCTGGGGGCCGTCATGCTCGCCAGCTTCTTCGTTTTCAAGCAGGCCATCCCCCTGATATTCGGATAGGGGGCACGGCGCGCTGCGGCACCCGCAGCGCCCGCACGGTGCCAACCGATCGGCATTTCCTTGGTGCGCCCTGCGCGGAGCGCCCTCAGGCCATCTGATACGAGCGGGCACTGTTCGCACAGAGCAGCACGGTCGAGCCGTTGTGGATCAAAGACGAGGTGCCTGCCTGGAGAAGCCCCAGGCCGCCGAGGGCGAGGAGGGCCGTGTTGAGCAGCATGGTCCAGCGAAACGAGCGGCGCATGCGCCGGTCGAGGTCGCAGCCCAGGCGCCTGAGCCTCACGAGGTCCTCGAGCTGCCCGCTGCTCAGCGTGATGTTCGCGACCTCGCGTGCTATGGCGGCCCCGTTGCCCATCGCGATTCCCACGTCGGCGCAGCTGAGCGCCGGCGAGTCGTTCACGCCGTCCCCCACCATTACCACGCGGGCGCCGCCTGCGCGGAGTCCCTCGAGGAAGGCATGCTTCTGCTCGGGGAGCAGGTCGGCCTCGAACTGTTCGATGCCCGCCTCGCGGGCGATGTGGGCGGCCGTGGCGGCGTTGTCGCCCGTGAGCATGACGATACGCCTGAAGCCCTGTGCCCGGAGCGCGGCGACGGTGGCGGCGACCTCCGGTTTGAGCGGGTCGCTGATACAGATGGCGCCGACCAGCTCCCCATCGACCGCGAGGAAGAGCGGGGAGCCATGGGCGGCCCGCCTCTCGACCGTGCGGCGCTTGGCGGCAGGGTAGGGCACACCCTCGTCCTCGAAGACGAAGTGCCCGCTGCCGATGATGACGCGCTTGCCGTCGAGCGTCGAGGCGATGCCGTGGGCGACGAGGTAGTTGACCGCCGCGTGCTTCTCGCGATGGTTGAGGCCTTGGGCGGTCGCCTCGTTGACGACGGCCCGGGCGACCGGGTGGGGGAAGTGCTCCTCGAGGCAGGCCGCAAGGCGCAGGACCTCGCGCTGCTCCCATGCCCCGAAGGCGATCACGCCCGCCACCTGCGGGGTGGTCTGGGTCAGGGTTCCCGTCTTGTCGAACACGAGCGTGTCGGCATGCGCAAGCTCCTCCAGGCTGCGTGCCCCTTTGACGGTGATGCCCGCCCGCGCCGCCTCGCGCAGTGCCGCAAGCGACGAGATGGAGCCGGTCAGCTTCAGTGCGCAGGAGTAGTCGACCATGAGGGCCGTCGAGGCGCGTGCGAGCGAGCGGGTCAGCAGCAGGAGCAGGCCCGCGTAGAGGAAGTTGTAGGGCACGAACCTGTTGGCGAGGTCCTCGAGCCGTATCTGACCCTTCGAGCGATACGCCTCGGACTGCTCCACGAGCGACACCACCTGCCTGAGCCGGGTGTTGCCGACGGTGGACGTGACCTCGATGACGAGCTCCCCTTCCTCGACCACTGTGCCTGCGAAGACGCTGTCTCCCGTGCTGCGCTCGATGGCGAGGGGCTCGCCCGTCAGCGAGTTCTGGTTGACGAGCGCGCGGCCGCAGACGACCGCGCCGTCCACAGGGACGGGCGAGCCGGTGCGCACGACGATGCGGTCGCCGACTGTCAGTGCGCCGGCTTCGACGAGGACGTCCCCGCCGGCCCTCTTCGGCCTTTGCAGCCAGACCCGCTCCGGCACCTCGAGGAGGGAGTTGATGAGCTCGAGCTGGGTGCGGTCGCGCGCGTGCTCCTCCATGAGCTCGCCGAGGGTCAAAAGGAACATGGTCGAGGCTGCGTCGTCCCCTTTGCCCTGCACGAGCGAGGCGGCGATGGCCGCCGCGTCGAGCACGGGCACGTCCACGCGGGCCTGCGCGAGCGAGCGTGCGGCCTCGGCGACGAAGGCCAGCGAGCAGCCTATCTGGTAGACGAGCCGCAGCGGCGCCGGCAGCAGGAGCCTGGCGGCCAGGCGGCGCAGCACGAGCCAGGCGATCTGCTCCGAGAGCGAGCGGTCGAAGCGGTGGGGCTGCGCCCGGAGCTGGGCCTCGCTGGGGCGACGCTGTGCTACGTCCGCTGCGGCAAGCCGCCCCAGGCGGTCGAGCAGCCGCTGTTCGGCATCCGGCAGGGCGGGGTCGTAGACGATGGCGAGGGAGCCTGTGCGCGGATAGAGGGTGAGGCTGCGCACGCCCTCCCACTGCTCGACGATGGCGGAGAGCGCGTAGGCGTCAGGCGCAGGGATGCGCCCGTGGAGCGACACGCGGAGGCGACCGGGTATGCGATGTTCTACGGTGTGGCGCATGAGGGGGCGACCGACCCTTCCTTCGGGCTCGGGAGACGGCATGTGGGCATGGGTTGCTGCTTTCTTGAGGAGACGACGGTCAATGCCTGTGTGTCGGAAGACGGTGTGCCATGACTGGTTGTCGTCTCCCTAGCTCTTCTTCGTGCGCTTCCTGCCGGTGCCGCGTGCGGCCCTGACGGTGCTCTCTGCGCCTGCGCCCGCAGGGGCCTCTTGGGCCGCCTCCGCTCCTGCCGCCCCCGTGGCGCCCGCCGCCTCCTGCTGGTTCAGGTAGCTCGCCTCGGCGACGATGTCGTCGACGTTGCTCTTCGCCTGCTCTATGATGTCCTGCCCTGCGGCCCTTGCCTGCAGGCCCTTGGACACCGCCTGCACGCAGAGCTTCTTGGCGGTGGCGGAGGTCGCCGCCTTGACGCCGATGGTACCGAGCGCGAACCCGGCCGCGATAAGCCCTATCTCCTTGCTGAAAGCCATGTGGTGCTCCTTTCCCGATCCCGTTACGACAGCAGTTCTGGCAGAGCAGCGGCTCTCGCAAGTCCGGTCTCCCCTCCGCCGGGCCCACAAAATTAGAAATCACTAACTCTTCCGTTGTCCCACATAGTACACAGGTCGCCGAGAAAAGTAAAGAGATTACAGCAGTCCACACCCCACTTTCATTCCGAGCCTGTCGAGGAATCCTTGGACACGCAGTGTCCAACCGCAGGCCGAGAAACGCCTCTGCCTGCGGTCGACCGCTGGCGCGGTCGAAGATTCCTCGACAGGCTCGGAATGACAGTGGGGTGTGGACGGAAAAGTAAAGAGTGACGTATCATACTTTGTCATATAGTATGGGATATGACAGCAAGCCACGGTATCTGAGGCCCGGGACAGGGAACGAGCAGGCACGCCGGGAGTTGCGGAAGGACAGATGTTTGACGTATTGTCCATATGCTATTTGTTTCTCGGCGGCTCCGGCGCCGGGGCTCTTCTGGTGTGCTCGCTGATCGACCTGTTCTCTTTGAAACAAGTTTTCGGCGGTGCAGCCGGGCGTTCGACAGCGGCGCAAAAGCAGGGCGAGCGGTTCTTGAATGCCGGGTTCATCGTAGGCGAGGTCTTGCTGCTGTTGGGAATCGTCTGTCTGCTCCTTGATCTCGGGCGCCAGGACAGGGTGTTGAGCCTCTTTTTCAATCCGAGCCTGTCCATCCTTACGTTCGGTGCCTACGTCCTAGGGCTTTTGGCCGTTCTGGGCTTTCTGCTCGTTCTTCCTCGGCTGCTTTATCTGCCGTCGATCGGCACGGTGTTTGTACGGGCCATAGAGGTTATAACGCCCTGCGTCGCCTTTGCTGCCATGCTCTATACGGGGCTTCTGCTCTTCAGCATGAAGGCGGTGCATTTCTGGGACAACCCCCTGTTGCCGGTCGCCTTCGTCCTTTCTTCGCTCTCGTCCGGTATCGCCGTACTGGCCGTCGTGGGGTTCTTTTCTGAGAGAGGCGAATGGCGTGCAGCCGTGCTGAAGAGGCTCGTTCTGGCTGATGTGCTGCTGATTCTTCTGGAGGTCATATGCGCTTTCGTGCTGATCTGGCTCTCAAGCCTTGCGGAGAGTGCCGCCACGCAGGAATCCCTGCACACTCTGCTCTTCGGACAGGAGGCCTTGGTTTGGTGGCTTGGTTTTGCGGTGTGCGGAATGCTGCTCCCCTTGGCGGTGGAACTGCTGTTCGTCAAGGGCGACCGTCGCTTCGCGCAGACCCGTCTGGCACTCGCAGCGATCCTGATACTGGTCGGTGCCTTCAGTCTGCGATACGGGTTTGTCGAAGCGGGAACGCAGGGGAGTCTGATTGAAGGCTATGCGACCAGCGAAGAGCAGAACAGCGAGCTTCGTTCAAGGGAAATGACGACCCATGACTAGCACTCTCAGCAACTCGACCCTCTTCAAGGTCGATGAGAAAAGCAGCATCCCCCTCTGGCTGCAGCTCAAGAACCGCTTCATCTACCTGATAACATCCGGGCATTATCTGTCAGGGGATCAACTGCCCACTGTTCGCGGCCTTGCGGCGGACATCGAGGTTAACTACAACACGGTGAGCAAGGTCTATGTCAGCCTGGAGCAGGATGGCTACATCGAGTCCAAGCCCAGGCAAGGCGCCTTTGTGGGCGACGTGAGCGATAAGCCCGGCGTCAGCATCGAGACCACCGTGGAGATAGTGACGAAGGAGTACTTCAAGCGCTGTCAGGAACTGGGCATGACGCTGGAGAGCGTCGAGGCCCAGTTCAACAAGACGCTCAAAGCCCTGAAAGCCGAGAGGGAAGATCGGTGACAGTCGTTCGAGAGGAGCGTTCATGAAGAGAAGGAGCACCGCCCCGAGGAGCAGCAGTGAGCGGCTGCCGGCATCTTCCGGCTCTAGCCTGACCTCTGACGGGTATCGCTTCGATGCCAATCGGAGGATGGCGTCGCGTAACGGGGCGACTGTCTTCACGGTCGCCGTGTTCGTTGTCGTTTTCGCGCTTGCCTTGGTCGTTGCAGAGCTGTTCGTCGGCGGCATCGGCATCGTTGTGATTCTGGTGAGCCTTGTCCTTGCGTATCTGGCGTCCTCATCGGTCAGCATCGTGCAGGAGTGGGAACGGGCGGTCGTGCTCAGGCTGGGGCACTTCAATCGCGTCGCCGGGCCGGGGCTGGTTCTGACCATCCCGATACTTGAGTATAAGCCCCTGTGGATCGACCAGCGCGTCATGGCCACCTATTTTGGGGCCGAGGAGACTCTGACCTCTGATCTGGTGCCGCTCAACGTGGACGCGGTGTTGTTTTGGGTTGTCTATAACACAAAGAAAGCGTGTACGGAGGTCGAAGACTACGCGTCCGCTGTCGCCTGGGTGGCTCAAACAACCATGCGGGATGCCATTGGCCGTACCACTGTCGCGGAGGTCGTGTCCCGACGCGACCAGATCGATGAAAGCCTGAAAGCTGTGATAGAAGAAAAGCTTTCAGCATGGGGAATAGCCATCATCGACGTCGAAATCCGTGACATCGTCATTCCGAAGGAACTGCAAGAGGCGATGTCTTTTGAAGCCGCTGTGGAACGCGAGAAGAACGCCCGCCTAGCCTTGGCTGAAATAGAGAAGGACATCTCTGAAATGTTTGCCGATGCCTCAGTCGCCTATGAGAATAACGAGAATGCCATGAAACTCCGCACCATGCACCTCGCCTATGAGTCGGTGAGAAGATCAGGCGGCACCGTTGTGATACCGAGCGCCTTCAGCGACGGCTTTGCGGATAGCGCTGCTGATAAAGGGGATGGATAACCTCAAATTCCTGTTTGATAATGCGTTTCAAATCTTTCTTAAACGACTTGGTACGCTTGACCCGGTATCCCTCACTCATTGTCGTCGGAGTCCAAGTCGGCCACCAGTTCGGCGAAGCTGGCGTAGGACTTCGCGTTGGGGTCGCGGGAGATGCGGTTCGCCTCACCCATCGCGGCTATGGTCTCGGCATTATAGGTGCGCACCTCGAAGGGGATGCCGCCGACGCGCAGTATCTTTGCGAAATAGATGCGGATGGCAGTGGGTATGTCTAAGCCGTTCTCAGCAAGGATGCTGTCAACGGCATCCCTTATATCAGGCTCAACGCGGGCCTGCACTAAAGCTGTGTTACTCATCGCAACTCCTTTCATTAAACAAATACCACTGTATGTGTATAGCATACATCTGTCAATGCAATTTACTCTTTGTGTTCAGAATTATCTTAAACATAGGAGTATGCTGTCATAGTTTGTCATATGAATCCTCTTGACACCCACCCAACTACTATGACAGAATAGGACAGAGAATCGGCCGATTCTGACTAATTTGAAACCCTCGAAAACCCCGAGCCATCATTGTCATGGCAGATATTGAGGGTTTCAGCGCATCATTCTGGATTGGAGAATGAATGGAGGAGCAATGTCAGGATTAGTGGAGAACGTGGAGAAATCACCGGGTTTAACTCGAAGAAGCTTCCTGAAAACAACCGCTGCAATAGCTGGGACAGCGGCTTTGGGGAGTGCGCTCGGCTGCACAGGCAGTGACAATAAAAAAATGACTGACGTCGAGGAAAAAGTTGTACGGCAGAAGTGCGGGTGGACTTGTGTCCAATGTCAATATGAAGTTGTAGTTCGAGATGGGCATGTGGTAATGGCTCGTCCGTTGGAGGGTGGTGATTTGCATGGTGCACGCATGTGTCTTCGTGGACGAGCGCAGATGCAGCGGCTATACAGTCCCGAAAGGATTAAATATCCCATGAAGCGCAGGGATGGCTCAGAGCGTGGCGCCGGTGAGTGGGAGCGTATCAGTTGGGATGAAGCGATCTCACTGCTCGTCGAGAAGTGGAAGTCTTATGCGGAGGAGTATGGAAACACGGCGCTTTGCTGGTACCACGGTTCAGGGAACGCAACCACGTATAACGGGCTGTTGGGAATGATGCCGCGCTTGGCCAATGTTCTTCAAATGACTGACGCTGAATACTGTACAGATATGGCACTTATTTACGCCTTCCAGAGAACTGTTGGCGGGAGTTCATACGTAAGCAGTGAGACGGCCGATATTGTCAACTCCAAGGCAATCATCGTCTGGGGTGCCAATGTTGCCGACGCAGACTTCCCGAATTGGAGATACGTTGCCGATGCCATTGAGCAGGGCGTAAAGCTCATCTGTGTTAATCCAAACTTTAATAGCACAGTGGCAAAATGCGACATTTGGTACGCACCCTATCCTGGAACAGATGTGGCAATACTCATGGGCATGATGAATTACATTGTTAACAATAATCTACACGACGAAGAATTTTTACTCACACATACTGTTGCTCCAGTGCTCATACATCCACAAAAGGGCTGTTATCTGCGAATGAGCGATTGTGGAATACCGCCAATCGAGGGTCCGATAAGTGCGACTACCGGTAAGCCAGAGGTTCTTGATCCGCCCGCAGTTTGGGACAAGGCGACTGAAAGCCCGATGGCTCTTGGAGAATCTGTCAACCCTGCCCTGAGCGGCACTTTCACAGCCGGTGGCCTTAAATGCCGAACCGCATTCGACCACCTTGTTGATGAAGTCAATACGTATCCTCCTGAGAAAGCTGCTGAGATTTCCGGGCTCAAACCCGAAGATATTATCGAATTAGGTGAGATTGCAGCAAATGGGCCAATTTGGAACTACACCCAGTATGGGCCCCAAGCACATGTAAATGGCGTCCATCAAGGACATGCGCAGATATGTCTCGCAGCTTTAACGGGTAATGCGGCGAAGCATGGAGCCAACACCACACCACCGGCATTCGTATTCCCAGGAAACTTTGCCGTTCAATTCCCGTCCATGACCTTTAAAACCACAGTACCGGTACTTGAGCTGCCCAATATCCTCGAAACGGGAACCTATGCAGGAAAGCCGTTCCCCATCAAATCACTCCACGTCACTTTTGCAAACCCGTTTACGGGACTTCCCGACACAAACAAGCTGAAAACCGAAGTCTTTGACAAAATTGAATTTATCTCGGTTGTCGAAATACAGATGACCGAGACAGCCCGTTATGCGGACCTCGTATTACCTGTTACGCATTGTTATGAAGTTGATGATGTCGTGAGTCTAACAAGCTATCCAGGAATGGACATCATGGAAAAGGCAGTTGAGCCTCTCTACGAAGCGAAATCGGATGCCGAAATCGTCAAGCTCATCGCAAAGGGTATGGGTGTAGGAGAACATTTCGAAATAACTATGGAAGAGTTCTTTAGGCAGCATATTGATGAGTCCCCTCTGGCCCAGACACTGAATATCACCTATGATCGGCTGAAGAAAGAAAAACAGATACTCTATGGGACTACTCCCTATATAGCAGCAGAGAATGGCGAGTTCGGCACGTCTACCAAGAGGATGGAGTTTTACGTTGATCAGCCTACTCCGCGCATCGACTACGGCCAAGATATTGATATGGAGCGCGAGCGTCTTCCGCATTATTTTGAACCAGCCGAAGTAGGCAGAAACTCACCGCTTGCAGAGAAGTACCCTCTTGTTCTTCAGTCCGAACGACTACGTACGCGCTGGCATTGCAATGGGTTTCTTCAGCCATGGACCTTGGAGATATCACCTGAACCGATCATTAAACTCAATCCGTCGGACGCCACAGTACGAGGCATTCAGGATGGCGACTATGTAAAAGTCTACAACGATCGAGGCTTTGCGGTTGCTAAGGCAAATTATTCTGAAGGCATCAGGCAGGGTATAGCGGTCTATCCAAAAGGTTGGAACAGCTTCGAGCACAAGGCGGGTGGCTGGAGTCAGCTATTGACATGGGACTTTGATCCTGCAGGCGTTAACGCATCGTTTATGGACAACAGAGCGGAAGTTGTTGTCTGGGATGGGAAAGAGGGTTAATTATGTTCAAGAGATACGGCATGGTCATTGATACAAAGCGTTGTGTTGGCTGCCATACCTGCTCAATGGCGTGCAAGATGGAAAACAATCTGCCAAATGATAACTGGTGGTGTCGCATACACACAGTGGGCGGTCAAAATATGGATTCGCCAGGCGGATCATGGCCAAACCTGTTTCTATCATATTTGCCGATTAACTGTCAGCACTGTGAGAACCCTGCCTGCACCAAGGTTTGTCCAGTTGGGGCTACCTATAAAGACGAGGAGACTGGCGTTGTCCATCAGGATTATGACAAGTGCATCGGCTGCAGGATGTGCATAGCTGCATGTCCCTACACCGGAGTCAGGAGCTTCAACTGGGAGGAGCCGAAGTACTATCTCGATTTTGCAGTTGGAGACGCAAACGTTTCGGCACATCAGAAACATACGGCGGAGAAGTGTACGTTTTGTACCCACCGTCTTGCTCGTAGCGAAGAACCTGCGTGCGTTGTGGGTTGTTTGGCAATAGCCCGCCACTTCGGTGATTTGAACGATCCCACTTCTGAGGTAGCGAAACTCATTGCATCGAGAGCGTATAAGCAGATTAAGCCTGAAGAAGGCACCAATCCGTCCGTCTACTATCTGGTATAGGGGAGGAGAATAGCATGAGTGACAACACTTCAAACGCAAGCCCCTCCCGTTCCAAGGCCCAGCTTGCGGCGATCGTCATCGCTGTCGTCGTAGCCATAGCGGGCATCGCCCTTTGGGTCTTCCAGTCCACGGCCGGCTTCGTCAACACCAACATGCGCAACCTTGACAGCTGGGGGCTGTACATCATCAACTTCATGTGGTTTGTGGGACTGTCCGCCGGAGGGCTGATCATCTCGTCTGCCCCCAAGGTCTTTGGGGCCAGGGGCTTCGGCCCCATCTCCAAAGTGGCGATATGGGCGTCCATCTGCTGCACGGTCTTGGCGATGGGCTTCATCGTCGTCGATCTGGGCGGGCCGCTGCGCATCTGGCATCTGATTGCCTATGCCAACCTGTCCTCGCCTCTGATGTGGGACGTGGTCGTGCTCACCGCCTATCTGATTGTCTCGATCGTCTATCTGTGGGCCACGCTTCGTGTCGAGTCCGGCAAGGGCTCGCCCAAGGCGCTGCGCGTGCTTTCCGCCCTGGCCCTTGTCTGTGCCGTCATGGTGCACACGGTGACCGCTTGGATCTTCGGGCTTCTGCAGGCTCACGAGCTGTGGCACACGGCGCTGCTCGGCCCTTGGTTCGTGTCCTCGGCACTCGTCAGCGGGCTGGCACTGGTGCTCGTCATCGTCATCGCGCTGCGCAAGGCGGGATATCTTGCATTGGAGCAGGAGAGCATCGTAAAGATGGCCAAGTTCCTGGGCATCTTCACGGCCGTCGATCTGTATTTCTTCGGCTGCGACCTCTTGACCTCGGGGTTCCCGGGAGGAGAGGGGGCAACCATCGTGGCGATGCTCACAACCGGCCCGCTCGCAGCCTTCTTCTGGACCGAGGCCATTATCGGCATCGTCACGCTCCTGGTGGCCTTCGTGCCCGGGCTGCGGAGCATGCCGCTGATTGTCGCGGCATCGGTCTTGTCCATACTGGCCATCCTCTGCAAGCGCGTCCAGCTGCTCGTCGGCGGCTTTCAGATCCCCAACATCGACTATGCCACCGTGACCACGGGCCCAGGGCTCACCGACGCGGGGTCAGGTCTGGCTTCGGTGGCTCCGGCCTTGGTCTACGTCCCCTCGCCCTTGGAGTTCGGCGTCGTTGTCGGCGTGCTGGGGCTGGGTGTCCTGTTGCTGTTGCTGGGGCTCAGGCTGCTGCCGCTTAAGGAGATGATGACTAATGCTTGTATGCCGGATTCCGAGTCGGTTTGGCCCCTCCCAGTTCGGGCGGGCCGGGGGCCCACATTCCGGGAATCCGCCGTCCGCACGGGCGGGGACGGGGCAAACCGGCCGGAAGACGGCGTGCAATGATTAGTAGTCATCTCCTTATGCCTGCAGCCGCAGACGCCGACTGAGCAATGCTCAAGCGCCTCGCCGTTACCTGTCTTTTCTTTGTGCTCGTTGCCGCCAGCGTGTATCCCGCGCTGACGGCAACGGCCCCTGAGGGCGCATCGCTTCCCGAGCGGATCACGCCTGACACTCCCTGCCCTGTTGCCGGCTGCACCCAGCCTGACGGCGGCTGTCACGCGGCAGCAGCAGCACCTGTTCCTGACGGCGGCTTCGTGATGCTCTGCCCCAAGGTCGAAGGCTGCGCGGACGCCACGTGCCACGCCTGGGACAGGCTCACCGCCCACTACCGCAGGCCCAGCGACTCCAGCATGAACCTCTGGATCCTGGCACCGGTGCTTTTCACCGTCGGACTCGTTCTCCTCGTCCGGAAGATCAGGTAGGCGCATGAAGCTCTCGCAGTCGTTCGCGGTCGATGTCATCGCCGCAGTCGTCTACCTCGTCGCTGCCAACCCGGCTCTTACCGGGCTGGCGATTCACGAGTGGGCAAGCCTCGGGATCCTCGTTGTGCTCATCGTTCATGTGGCCCAGCACTACGACTGGGTCATCGACGCCTTTAAGAGGACACGGCGCAACCCATCGCTGGCCACTACCGGAAACCTCGTCTTGGACGTCGTGACCGTGGTGGTGCTCATGGTGGTCACCGTCTCGGGAATCATGATCTCGCGGCACATCCTTCCCGCGCTTGGGCTGGTGGCACAGGGATACTTCTTCTGGAATCCGCTGCATTCGCTTTTCGCCAAGGTGCTGCTCGCCCTGTTGATGGTGCACGTCGTGGTGCACGCCAAATGGCTCTGGGCGTTTTTCAGGTCTCTGAGACAGGGCAAGGGCGCCAGCGACGACTCATCCGAAAAAAAGTAAAGAGGTTACATACCCCCACTGTCATCCCGAGCCTGCCGAGGGATCCTCGACCGCGCAAGCGGTCGACCGCAGGTCGAAGGGCCCCCCGGCCTGCCGTTGGTCGCTTCGCGACCAAAGATTCCTCGACAGGCTCGGAATGACAGTGGGGGTTCGGAATGACAGTGGGGGTGTGAACACAGTAACGGCACTGGGGCGGGCATTGGGGCATTGGGGCATCTCTGAATATCTAAACAAGATCAAGAGATCTGAGGTATGATAAAGGAACCTTTTGGAGAGAGGACAAGACCGATGGCGCATCCGCCGCTTGCATCGTACATCGACCACACCCTGCTCAAGGCCGAGGCCACGTCGGCGCAGGTCGAGCGCCTGTGCGCTGAGGCCCTTGAGCACGGCTTCGCCTCGGTCTGCGTGAACTCGCGCTTCGTCCGCTTGGTGGCCGATGCGCTGGGTGCTGGCCCCGTCGCGGTGTGCTCGGTCATCGGCTTCCCTTTGGGGGCCATGGGCACGTGCGCGAAGGAGGCCGAGGCACGCTGCGCCGTTCTCGACGGTGCCCGCGAGCTCGACATGGTCATAAGCCTCGGCGCGGCGAAGGCGGGGGAGTGGGACGAGGTCTCGCGGGACGTCGCCGCCGTCGTCCGGGTAGCCGCAGAGGCTTGGGCGGAAGTGGGCGGGGCGCCTGTGGGCGAGGCGGGCGCAGGCGGGGCGGAGGCCCCCACGCCCGCCCGTGTGGTCGCAGGCGGGGCTGTCACGAGCGGGGCCCCCACGCCCGCCCGCCCGGGCGTCCTCGTGAAGGCCATCATCGAGTGCTGCCTGCTCGACGATGCCGAGAAGCGCGCGGCCTGCGAGGCGGCAGTTCACGCCGGGGCGGCGTTCGTGAAGACGAGCACGGGCTTCCTGGGGGGAGGTGCGACCGTCGCCGACGTGCGGCTCATGCGCCAAGTCGTCGGGGAGCGTGCGGGCGTCAAGGCCTCCGGCGGCATCCGGACGGCCACGGATGCCCTCCGCATGGTGGAGGCCGGCGCCACCCGCATCGGCACGAGCAACGGCGTTGCCATCGTGCGCGACGTCTAGGATATATCTTGCTGCAGCTTAAAGTCGTCGTAGGCCCGTATGGTGTCCTGCATCAATTTCTCCAGCTGCGGAGAAAGGTCTGCCTTTGCATAATAGAGTTGGCCGACGTGAAAGCTCGATGAATCGTACTCAAACGGGACAAACACGCACTTTTCCATTGTTGCGGGAATGTACATGGAGTGGGTAAGAAAAGAAAACGAATCGATAATACCGATGCAGTTTTTCCGCAGTACGCAATCGACAACGGTTCTGCTGCTGCTTGTTTTGAAAAGCAAGTTCATCGACGAGAAACCAGGCACAGCCGTGCTGTACACGTTGTCGAGGAATCGATTGGTGTATGCTACGGTAGCGTTTTCGACGAGCATGTCGGACAATGCGAGCTCTTTAGGCACCCTCGCATCCTTTTTCAAGAGAATTCCGAGGCAGGATTTCCTTGTCTCTTCGAAAATGAATTCACCACGTGCGCTGACGAAATCGTACTCATCGTTCGTGAGTGCACACGATCCCAAGACATTGCCATCGCCCTTACGGAGCTTTTCGTAGATGTCCCGCATGGAGCATTCCTCAATGCAGACGCGTTGAAGTATGCCGTTGTTGGCGAATGAAACGGTCGACGACTCCATAATGTAGCCCGTGATAAGGAACAGGGGTTTCTCATCCCTTGTGTCCGGGTCGCCATTGTTTATGCGTCGGAGGGCCTCATCGTAGGTTCCCAGGATTTCCTTGGCGGCGACAAGGAAGGTCTTGCCGTATCGGGTCAGGTAGACGCCCCTGCGATCCCGTTCAACAAGCGGTGCGCCCAATTCGGTCTCCATAGCCTTGAGCGCCCTGCCTAATCCCTGATTGGTTATGAAGAGGTGCTGTGCCGCAGATGAGATGGAACCGTGTTCCTCCAATGCCAAAAAATAACGCAAGTGTTCCAGATTCATATCCAACCTCCCACGAGCAGTTGGTGAAAACCGACGGTCGACCGAGAGCCTTTGACCCGTGCAGCCATCTATGATTGTAGGCGACTGCGCAGCCCCGCACTTCGCCCTTCTGCCCAATTATAGGGAAACAACCTGTTTGGGTTAATCAAAGAAGGCGTTTTCCGTCGCTCGACGAGAAGCGATTGTGAGAGCCTTGCGAGCTCGCTCAACTGCAAAAAGACCCTCTTCTTTCCCTTGAATCGAAACGTCTTGTTTGAGAGAGGCAGCAATTACCTTGATTCCGCCCTCGCCTTCCGCACCATAGAATGTGGGCTGAGGATGCATCAAGAAGGTGCATGAATGCAAAGAGAGGAGGAATTGAAATGGGTGAGACGAAAGTGCCGCCATCAGGGCTCACTCGAAGGAGCTTCCTGAGAACAGCAGGAGTGTGTGCAGGTGCTGCGGTCGTTGTCGGCAACACGATGCTGGCTGCTCTGGCATCAGGGGAGTCTTCCGTGCAGTCGGAAGAGAGGATCTTTCAGCATGCGTGCCGCAATGGCTGCAACACCGGTTGCTATCTCAACGTCAAGGTGCGTGACGGAAAAGTTGTTCAGACGTGGCCCGCTGAGATGCCCGAGGAACGTTACACCAGGTGCTGCCTGCGCGGTCTCTCGCACGCGCAGGTCATTTACTCGCCGAAACGCCTCCAGTATCCGATGAAACGTGACCCCCGGTATCGCGGCGACGATACGAAATGGGAGCGTATCTCGTGGGAGCAGGCTGTGGAGGAGATAACCGCCAAGCTGAAGCAGGTCGCCGAGGAAGATGGCGAAGAAGCCAATTACGTCATAGGAAGCGGCAGCATTTCACTTATGTCCGGTGCTTACGGCATGGGTCGTTTCAAAAACGCGCTGGGCATGACATCTTTGGACATTGCATGCGACAGCGGCAATTCCGTTGGCATCAAACGCGTGTATGGCCCGGGTGGATGGTTCTCTCAGTGCACAGAAAACGGTGAGGTTCAGTATGCCGACACCATCGTTATTTTCGGTTCGAACTTGACGATTTCCAATTGGGACACTTGGACCCATATTGTGAAGGCGTGTGAGCATGGGGCCAAGCTGATTGTTATCGATCCCGAGTACACGATCATTGCCTCAAAAGCCGATTGGTGGATTCCCATCAACCCTTCAACGGATGCGGCGCTCTTCATGGGGATGATTCGCCATTTGCTGGACAACGATATGTTGGATGATGACTGGATGGGCAAAGCCACCGTTGCCCCCGTCCTTGTCCGCAAAGACAACGGCAAGTACCTCCGCTTGAGCGATCTGGGCATCACGCTCGCTGGGAAAGCTGGGGAGGCCGAGGAGGCTGAGGGGGCAACCGATGATCCGGTTGTATACGATACAGCCACCAGGACATTCGTTGGAATGAATGAAACCACCGCCCCCGCACTCCATGGTACCTACAAGGCGAATGGCACCCAAGTGGAAACTGCGCTTGACCTGTTGAGCAGGCGCGCCGATGAGTACACCTCGGACATGGTCGAAGGCCTCACCGGAATTTCTGAAGATGACGCGGTGAAGCTGGCTGAAGCCTTCGTCAACGGAGGCACGGTTGCCGCCTTCACCTCTTACGGCACGAATGCCTATTGGAATGGCGCGAACACCGGCCACGCCTTTGCGACCCTTATTGCGTTGACTGGCCAGATCGGCAAGAAAGGCACTATCGGAAACATCATCTCCGCTGGCGATACCGGCTATAAGTCCAACGCCAATGCCCTGTTCATGTTCCCGGAGATGAAGAACCTGGGCGTCAAGTCATTGTCTGTCATGGAGCTGCCCGAGTTGCTCAGGGAGGGCACCATCACCAAGCGTGGCCGCACCTTTGTTCCGCCGAGAACACTTTGGTGCGCCAACAATACCTACAGCAGCTTCTTGGGTGCCAACGGTTGGGATGAGGTGGCCCCGCATCTCGAGATGATCGTGCATGTCAACCGTACTTGGACAGATACCGCCACCAAGATGGCCGACTATCTGCTGCCTGCGTGCCATTGGTTTGAAACCGAAGACGTGCATACGGGTCCTCCGTCGATGCCATACGCCATGTATTGCGAAAAGGCAATCGAGCCTCAGTTTGAGTCGCTGCCCGACCAAGACATCCGATCCATGGTTGCCCGCGCCATGGGCTACGAGGATTGGTTCCCCTCCTTTGAAGAGCAGATGGAGATATTGACCACGTATCCGGACACACCGACGCTGGAGGAGTACCGCAAGGAGCACATCTTCCGTCATACTCCCGATGGCTTCCACCCGCAGAGCTTCGAGGCAGGCAACATCGGTACGGGAACCAAGCGGTTCGAGTTCTACTGCGAGAACCCTCTCGACTGGTTGGGCAGTCCTATTGCCGAAGATGAATTTGAAACCAGCTGCCTGCCTTGCTATGAGCCAGCAAAAGAGGTGGGCCCCGACAATGCGTTGGCTGAGAAGTTCCCGTTCGTGCTTTTGCAAACCCGCTATCGGTACCTGCTCCATTCTCAGTATTATGATGCGGAGTGGCTGCGAGAGTTCGATGGCTCCGATCCGTTTATCGACATCAATCCTGCTGATGCGCAGGAGTACGGTTTGGAGGACATGGGCTACATGAAGGTGTCCAATGATCGCGACTTCGCGGTCGCCCGCGTGCATTGCTCCGACGCCATCCGTCGCGGCACGTTGATTTTTCCCCAAGGCTTCCAGGAGTTCTTCCTGAAAAGCGGTCGCTTTCATGGCCTGCACATGCTGGAGTACAACCCTCAATTGCTCAATGCCAATTTCGCGGATATCCGCGTGAAGATCGAGAAATGGGAGGAGGAGTGATGGCAGAGAAGCGATATGGTTTTGTGCTCTCTTCAAAGGACTGCATCGGCTGCCAGTTCTGCGCAACACGCTGCAAGGTGGAGAACAACCTTCCCAACGGTATTTGGTGGAACAGGATTCTGACCGAAGGCGGTCTGCACATGGACACGCCTTCCGGCGAATACCCCCGTTTGAAAATGAGCTATTTCCAGGTAGCCTGCCAACATTGCGACAATCCGGCCTGCGTGAAAGCCTGTCCTGTTGGTGCCACCTACAAGGATGCGGAGACAGGCGTTGTCCGCCAAGACTATGATCGATGCCTGGGTTGTCGCATGTGCCTCGCCGCCTGCCCCTACACGGGTGTGCGCTCCTTC
The DNA here is from genome assembly GCA_031263105.1 of Coriobacteriales bacterium. Taxonomy (GTDB): domain Bacteria; phylum Actinomycetota; class Coriobacteriia; order Coriobacteriales; family UBA8131; genus JAISGJ01. The sequence goes on along the minus strand of JAISGJ010000144.1, from coordinate 10,250 downwards.
AACTGGGAAGAGCCGAAGTACTCGGTGGATTTCGCTGTGGGAGACAAGGACGTCCCTGCACACCAGAAGCATGTAGTTGAGAAATGCACCATGTGCTGGCATCGCACTGCCCGTGGCGAGCAGCCGGCCTGCGTTGCCGACTGCCCTGGCCGTGCGCGTCATTGGGGTGACCTCAACGATCCCGATTCCGAGGTGTCGCAGCTGCTTGTCAACAATGCGTGGATTCAGCTCCAGCCCGAGAAGGGCACCGAACCGTCCGTGTACTACCTGGTATAAAGAGGGAGGAGAACAATGGCTGAAAATGCCTCTACTGCTGGCACCGCCCCCAAGCAGGGCGGGAAGGGCCTGAACGTCGGCATCGTTGCGGCCGCCGTGGTCACAGTCGCCGCGATCGCTTTGTGGGTCGTGCAGCTTTCCGGCGGCCTTGTCCAGACGAACATGCGCAACCTGGACAACTGGGGTCTCTACATCATGGGCTTCATGTGGTTCGTAGGTCTTTCCGCCGGCGGCTTGATTGTCAGCTCCGTGCCCCGTGTGCTCGGCATGGAGGGCTTCGGCGGCATCTCAAAGATCGCCATCTGGACCTCCATTGCTGCCACCTGCTGCGCGGTGGGCCTTATCGTCGTGGACCTGGGCAATCCGCTCCGCATCTGGGAGCTTTTCATCTCATCCAACCTTATGAGCCCGCTCATGTGGGACGTGCTGGTGATCACCACCTACCTTATCCTGTCCGTCGTCTACCTGGCGCTCACGCTGCGCAACGAGGTCGGCAAACTGTCAGATGGCACTTTGCGCGTCTTCAGCGTCGTGTGCCTGGTGATTGCCGTCATGGTACACACCGTCACCGCTTGGATCATTGGCGTGCAGCCTTCCCACGAGCTGTGGAACACGGCCCTCATGGGTCCCTGGTTCGTGTGCTCCGCCTTGGTCTCCGGCACCGCATTGGTGTTGGTGGTCTGTGTCGCTCTGCGCAAGGTCGGCTACTTGGATATGGACAAGGCCAATCTGGACAAGATGGCCAAATGGCTGGGCGCCTTCTGCATTGTGGACCTGTACTTCTTCGGTTGTGACTTGCTGACCTCCGGATGGGCCGGCGGCGAGGGTGCCGAGGTGGTGGCCATGCTCATCTCCGGTGTGCTGGCGCCCTTCTTCTGGAGCCAGACGATTTGCTGCGCCATAGCCGCCGCCGTCTGCTTTGTGCCCAAGCTGCGTTCCGTGCCCCTCATGACAGTTGCGGGCGTCTTGGGCATGGTCGCCATCTTTTGCAAGCGCTTCCAGCTCATTGCTGGCGGCTTCCAGATCCCAAACGTCGGCATGGCGGGCATTGTGACCGAGTACACTGCCACAGGAGTCAGCGGTGCCGACACCACCATGTCGGCCATCTACTCCGGGCTGGTGTACGCCCCCGCCGTAATGGAAGTGGGCCTCTTCGCGGGCATGATCGCCATGGGCGTGCTCATCTTCCTCTTGGGCGTCAAGTTCATCGACCTCAAGCCCAACGAGAGGTCCCACTAGGCCTTGGTTGCATGCGGGGCCCCGCATCCTTGCGGGGCCTTTGTCCGAAAGGGGGGTCTTGCTATGCCCAGGCGCTTGGCCTCGGTCTTGGTCTCCTTGGTTCTTTGCGAGCTTGTGGTCTTCGGTGCGGTATCCGCATCGTCGGGTCGGGTCGGTGCGCCCCAAGCTATCGTGGAAAGCTCCGTGTGCCCTGCGGCAGGATGTGCCTCGGGCTCGTGCCATGGCTTCGATGATGTCCCTGAACCCGATGGGGTTCACGAGATGGCTTGTCCCGAGGCAGGTTGCGCCAGCATCGAATGCCATGCTTGGGAGGCGCTGCGCGGCAACAACTACGGCAGCGCCTCAGATGCATCCCTTTCCCTCTGGCTCCTTGTCCCTGCGGTTGCGGCGGCGGGGGCCATCGCACTTTTCCGGGGAGGAGGGAGAAATGGATAGGCGCATCCTTGTCTTCGACATATGCCTTTTCGCGGGACTGGCCGCAGCCCTGAATCCAACGCTCACCGGCTTCGTGTTGCACGAGTGGCTCGGCCTCGCTTTCGCAGCGGTACTTGCCGTTCATGTGGCCATGCGCCTGCCCGTCTTGGCTCGCCAGGCCTGGGCCTTGCGCAGGCCGACCGTGGTCGGGGATTTTCTTGTGAGCGTGCTTCTTTTCATCGACCTCGCTGCATGTCTGGTCTCGGGCGTTTTGATGTCGGGCAGCGTGTTGGCGACCCTCGGGCTTTACGCCCCGGGCTATCTGGTGTGGAACCCGATTCACGCCTTTACCGCCAAGGCCATGCTGGCCCTCGGCATCATACACGTGGTCTTGCATTGGCCTCGGCTTAGAACCTTGGTGCGAAGGCCTGGCGCAGAGCCGGAGGAGGATGTATGACTGGCGCAGTGCACGGAAGCGCAAACGGCGCGCGGCGGGGCTGGTCTGACGCGCCTCGTGCACTCTCGCCTTCAGAGGCCAGCCGACAGCTTTAGCAGAATTATGGTATCAGGCGCGAAGTCGACAGCCTCAGACGTTCCTGATATAATGCAACTCGTAAGTTGCATACTTATGAGTTGCAGTATTGAAAGGATGTGCGTATGTTCATCGGCAGAGAGGCTGAGCTCGATACGTTGAACGAGATGTATTCCAGCGACAGGTTTGAATTCGCAGTCATATATGGACGTCGGCGTGTAGGCAAGACCACGTTGATCAAGGAATTCATCAAAGACAAGAACGCAATCTATTTCCTTGCCCGCGAAGCAGACGGCATGATTAATCTTAAGGGCTTCAGTAACGATGTCTACGCTGTGACCGCGAAGGTGTCAAAAGGGAGGGCTGTCTTCTCCGACTGGGAAAGAGCCTTCGAGTACCTCTACCAAATCTCTAAGGATACCCGCTTGATTTTGGCGATAGACGAATATCCGTATCTGGCCGGCGGCTATCGGCCTATATCATCCGTCATCCAGGCACACATCGATACTCATTTGAAGGACAGCAAGTTATTTCTGATTCTTTGTGGGTCAAGCATGAGTTTTATGGAGGAACAAGTGCTGGGCTATAAAAGCCCTCTCTATGGGAGAAGAACCTCGCAATTCAAGGTCACGCAGTTCAGCTTCTTCGAGTCTTTGCCGTTTTTTGAAGGCTTTGAGAATGAGGATAAGGCCATTTTGTTTGGTTGCACCGGAGGCATCCCTGAATATCTGAACAAGATCAACCCGGCCAAGACCGTACAAGAGAATATCATCGAGTTGTTCCTCACTCCTTCGGGCCATCTCTACGAAGAACCGTCCAACCTTCTGAAGCAGGAGCTCCGTGAGCCCTCCACCTATAACGGAGTAATCGAAGCGATTGCGGGAGGCGCCTCGCGTCTCAATGAGATTGCGACGAAATGCGGCATGGAGAGCAATAAATGCGCCAAATACCTGACATCGCTCATGGCTCTGGGCATTGTCAGAAAAGAGTTTCCCGTAACCGATGCGTCTTCTTCCAAAAAAAGCATCTACCTGCTGGACGACATGATGTTTCGTTTCTGGTATAGGTTCGTATTCCCCAATATGAGTGCCATTGCGTCAGGGTTGGGCAAGGCGGTATATGAGTTTGATGTCAAGGGTGCCATGTCTGCTTACACGGGCCTGGTCTTTGAGGAGATATGCAGGCAGTACCTGTTGGAGGAGGCGAAGCGCGACGGCTTGCCGTTCTTTGTCGGCAAGTTCGGCAGGTGGTGGGGCAACAACCCCAAAGAGAAGAGGCAGGAGGAGATAGATATCCTGACCTTTCGCAAAGACAGCGCTCTTTTCTGCGAGTGCAAATGGACCAACACCCTTGTGGGCAGCAGAGTGCTCGATGACCTCAAAGCCCAGAGCGAGCTCTTCACATTCAAGCACACCTGGTACTGGCTGTTCGCAAAGACAGGCTTTACAGACAGGCTCGTGAGGGAGGCAGAGGTAAGGGGCGATGTCCGCCTGATTCGCTTTGATGAGATGGTTCGGGCATCCGACCAACCGCATTGAACTGGGAAGAGCCGAAGTACTCGGTAGAGTTCGCTGTGGGAGACAGGGACGTCCCTGCGCACCAGAAGTACACCGCCCTAGGAGCCAGCGGCGCAGACAGTATGTCGGGCATCTACTCCGGGCTGGTGTACGCTCCCGCTATGATGGAGGTGGGCCTCTTCGTGGGCATGATCGCCACGGGCGTGCTCATCTTCCTCTTGTCGGCGCAATGCCAAAGCTAGTGCAAGTTGGGCAGACTAAGCGCAGGCGTCAAGGCCTCCGGCGGCATCCGGACGGCCACGGACGCCCTCCGCATGGTGGAGGCCGGCGCCACCCGCATCGGCACGAGCAACGGCGTTGCCATCGTGCACGACGCCTGCGGCGCATAGCGTCGCGCACGCCCGTCGGCCATCGAAAGGCGGGTTACCTTACGGTTCCTGAGCTCGCGAAGTCAGCGGTCGCCCAACTTCATGACCCTGAGGCCCACCAGCAGGATCAGGCCGAAAAGGGCCAGGACGCCGACAACGACACCGAGCTCCAGAGGGCTGGGAAAGTAGACCAGCCCCCAGTTCATGCCCTGCGTAAGCTCTCCGCCCTCACTTAACGGCAGAGAGGTGACCGATGTGGGCAGATCGATGTTAGGCTGCTGAAAGCCCCCTATCAGCAATTGCACACGCTTGAAGAATATCGCCAGAACCGCGCAGGATGAGGCGAAAACGATGGCCCCCATACGACGCAGCGCCGGCACAAAGGCAATGCCGATCACGAGCGCCGAGAGGACGATCTCCAGCCAGAAGAACGGCGCCAATGTCCCTGTCGTGAGCATCTGCACGACCGCCAGGCCGAGGTTATGCGCCCCCGGAAAACCCGCCGTAAGCATGTCGCAGGCATAGAAGTAGAGATCGACGACGGTAAAGACGCCCAACAGCCTGACCAGTCTGACGAAGTTGTCGTGCGTCACCGTAAGATAGCTTGTCTTATTCAGCACGGCAACGACGATAAGCACCAGAGCCAGACCTGAGACCAGGGCGCTTGAGACGAACCAAGGGGCCAGAAGCGCCGTGTACCAGAACTCATGGCCCTGCAGCAGACCGAAGATCCAGGCTGTCACGGAATGCACGAGTATCGCCACCGCCAGAGCGACGACAGCTATCACGCGCATGGCCTTCTCGTTGACCTTTCCCTTGTCGGCCCGAAGATAGAGCACCAGATAGACAATCGAAACGATGGCATAGCCAGAGATGGCCAGCACATCCCAGAACAAAGGCGACGTGAAGTTGGCATAGACGATGAGCTCCCATATGCGCCAGGGACTCCCCAAGTCCACGACGACGAATGCGGCAGCGGCGATTATTGCCGCGAGGGAAACCCAGACTGCGACCTTGGAGATGTCTCCGTAGCCCTTGAGCCCAAACGCCCGTGGCATCGAGGAGATGATCAGGCCACCGGCCGAAAGGCCGACGAACCACATGAAATTGATGAGGTACAGGCCCCAGGAGTCAAGGTCGCGCATGTTGGTCTGCCAGTAATTGCCGCTCACCTGATACACCCAGAGTGCGATACCGGCAAGGACGATGACCGCCAGAACAACAATCGCTGCCAACTGGACCCGCGATTTCGGCGTGGGCGCAGTGCCCTTCCCAGACTCTGTGACGGCTTCCTGTTTTGTCATGATAGCTGCCCTTCCTATATGATGAAGTAGACTGAAGGGTCGGTGCCCATTTCCTCCAGCAGGCGTGTGGTGCTCTTGGTGCGGATCAGGTGACTGACCTCGCTTTCGGGGTCGTCCAGGTCGCCATAGTGCCGTGCCCGGGCCGGGCAGAGCACGGTGCAGGCCGGCTGCTCGCCACGCCCGAGACGGCCCGAGCAGAAGGTGCACTTCTCCACGGTCTGCTTGTAATGCGTCGGCGCGTCCGCCTCGCCCAGGGCAAAGCCGAGCTCGAAGGCGGGCTCCTGCCAGTTGAAGCTGCGCACGCCCGTATAGGGGCAGGCCGCCACGCACATCCTGCAGCCGATGCAGCGTTCGGTGTCCTGATGCACGATGCCGGTCTCAGCGTCTTTGGCCGTTGCCCCGACCGGGCAGACACGGGTGCAGGCAGGGTTGGCGCAATGCTGACAGGCCAAGGTGAAGTATCGCTGGCTCAAGTGGGGGAAGGTCCCCGCCGGAGTGTCGGCCACATCGCCGCCATCGGTGAGAACACGGCTGTACCAGACCGTCGCCGGCAGGTTGTTGGCCTGCTTGCAGGCCACCGAGCAGGCGTTGCAGCCCACGCAGCGGGTTGTGTCGAACACGAATCCCATCCTCATGACAGTCACGCTCCTTCCCCTGCGACGGCGACCTGCGTGCGATAAGGGCTGCCTAATGCCCCGGCCACACCGTTGAGGGCGCTGTACTGATCGCTCTGCTCGTCCGCCAGCCCCTCGTTGTAACGCTCGACCTCGCAGATAAAGTCATAGAACGCCGAGTTGGAGACGAAGTCGTTCATGACGATCGAGGTCAGATCCTGCGTATGGCCCTTGATGAACTGGTCGGCCTGCCAGCCGTGAGGAATGGAGACCACGCCGGGCTTGATGCCCTCTGTGACCTTTGCATGTAAAACCGCTTCCCCGCGACTGTTGTAGACCCGGACGACGTCGTTCTGACCGATGCCGCGCGCGGCGGCATCCGATGCGTTTATCTTGAGCATCGGGTAGGGGTCGATCTCGCGGATCCAGGCGGTGTAGGAAAGCTGGCTGTGGACGTGGTACTTATCGTGCTGCGAGCAGCCCATCAGCGGATACGTGGACATATCCGGATTCTCCTTGTAGGCTTCGTATGCATGTTCGTAGTAGGGCCATTTCTCGTATTCGGCGACCGACTGGCCAAAATTGTTGCGTGGGACCGGCTTCTCCAGATAGAACTGGAGCTTGCCGGGGATGCTCGATGCCAGGAAGGTGTCGGTGGCCATCTGCGGAAAGGCCATGGGGGTTTTGACCAGCTCGCCTTTTTGGAAGGCGTCGTATCCGGCGCCAGCGGCAACGTTGGCCTCCGTGTCCATGGTCTTGCGCATCATCTCCTCGTTGCTCTCGGCGAACGCGAACTCGATGCCGCAGCGGTTGGCGACCTCGCGCATGATGTCGATGTCTGCCTTGCACTCATAGAGCGGGTCTATGACCTTGTGGTAATACGTGGGATAGGCCGTGGGACAGTTGGAGTCGAAGTCCTCGGTCTCAAAGGCGTGCGGCACGGGCAGCACCAGATCGGAGTAGGCGGCGCTGTCGGTGAAGCTGACGTCCGAACAGATGACGAAGTCGACCTGCCTGACGGCCTCGATGAGCTCCTGGCGGCCGCTGTCGCAGGACAAGGGGTTGCCGTTGGTGAACCACACGACCTCGAACTTCAGGGGCTTGTCGCCCCATTTGCCTTCTTTCATCACCTTGGGCAGGTACATGCCGGTTATGGTCTGAGGAGGATAGCCCATAAAGTAGGCGGCTCGGTCCAGGGAGTAGGAGCCGGCGCTGCCTCGGGTGAGCATGGCTCCCGGTTTGGCGGCCTGGCCCACAAGGGCGGCGATCAGGGCCAGGTTCTTGTAGTTGTGATGCGAGTTCACGTGATGGCCGAAGCCCTGAAAGGTAAGCACCGCAGCAGGGGCGCTCTGATCCGCGTAGATCTCAGCCAGCTCCACGATCTGCTCTTCGCTCAGGTCGCATTCAGCGGCCGCCCTGGCGACTGTCCACTCTTTGATCTCGCCCTTGACCTTCTCGAAGCAGGTCTGGACCCTGACGGTCGCGCCGTCTTCCGCAGTGTGGTCGAAGCTTCCCTCGACGGCCGGATCCTGCGCCACCTCCTGAGCGACGAATCCTGATGCGGCGTTGTCAAAGACCATGATGGGGTCAATCACCGTAGGCTGGCCTGTTGTTGCCGAGATCGGGCCTTCGGTGGGCGCCACTCCGGTGTCCGAAGCCCGAAAATAGCTGCCATCGGGCTTGACCAGGAAGGGGGAGACGGTGGTCGTTGCCATGAAGGAGCGGTTGATCAGATCGTTGTCGATGTAGTAGTTGGCCATTGCCAGCATCAGGGCGCCGTCGGTGCCCGGCCGGATAGGCAGATACAGGTCCGAGTGAATTGCCGATGCGGTGTACTGCGGGTCGATCGTGATTATCCTGGCGCCCTTGTCACGCGCCATCATCACGAACTTCCAGTCGTGCACGTAGGCCTCGGCCGGGTTTCCGCCCCAGCACAGGATGGTCTTGGAATTGACGATGTCCTGCGGCTGGGATCCATAGATTCCCAAGTTGAGCATCTGCTCCTGTATCTGGGCCTGATCGGCCGCAGCCCCTAGGACGGTGTTGCCCATGGCCGACATAAAGCGCCCGTAGGCGAAGGACAGGTACCCGGCCATCGCGCCATTGAGGACGCCATACGAGCCGTAGGAGCTGTAAAACCCGATCGACGCCGGCCCGTACTCCGATGCCTGGGCGGCATTGATCTTCTCGGCGATGAGATCGAAGGCCTCCTCCCAGGAGATCCGCTCCCACTCGCCAGAGCCTTTGCCGCCTACCTGGAGCATCGGATACTTGACACGATCCGGGTCGTAGAGCCGCAAGGGCTGCGTGAAGCCCTTGACGCAGAAGCGCTCATAGATCGTGTCGCCCTCAGGCAGTGTGGCCGGCTCGACTTTTACCACGTGCCCTTCTCGAACATGGACCTTCATCGGACACCGTGAGCCGCAGTTGCCGCGACAGCCCGAATGGTAGGTCTGCTCCAGGGCCTCGCCTTCCGCTGCCGCGTCGCCTTCGGCAAAGGCCTTGCGGTCGAACACCCCGAGATTCGCACCGGCCCACGTGCCGGTTGCCAGTGCTGCGGCAGCCCCCAGCCCCAAAGCTGTGAACCTGCGCCGACTCAGCGCTTCAGCCATACGCCACATCCTCTCTTCTTGGTTCTTCTTTGGTGGTGTTTCCCGATGGCTGTCATTATGCTGGTCGCGCTTTCGACATTGAATACCTCTTATCATGAATAGATGTGATAATAAACTTAATTGTTGGAGATAGGCAGTTGGCATGCGATAAAGGAGACAGTAATTTTAGTAATATATGTATTTCTAAAGTTATTCTATGACGACCATTACAGTTCACGCTCCACTGTCATTCCGAGCTCCGCCGAGGAATCTTTGGACACGCAGTGTCCAACGGCAGGTCAGGGGGCCCTTCGACCTGCGTTCGACCGCTGGCGCGGTCGAAGATTCCTCGACAGGCTCGGAATGACAGTGGGGGTCCGTGGAGGGTGTGAACAGTAACTGAGGTAGGTTGAATTCCATAGTGCCGTCCGCAGGCACCTGCTTCTGGTATAATCCGCGTATGCATATCGAAGACTCAACGGTCATGGACACGCTGGTTCTCACGTTGTTGGCGAAGGATCGCCTTTCGGACGTGATCAAGGGCACGGGGGAGATCTCTTTAAGCCAGTATTCCTTTTTGCAGACCTTGGCCATCAACAATGTGCCTGTCTCCTCTCGCCGGATCGCCAAGGAGCTCAACCTTACCGATGGCGCCATCTCGCAGATGGCCGCAAGCCTGACTTCTCGGGGCTACATCGAGCGCCAGCCTTCCGGCATCGACGGCCGCTCTGTGGAATACCTGCTCGCCACAGCGGGGCGCTACTGTTACTCCCGGGTCAACGCAGCCATGCGCGAGCACATACGTCTGCGTCACAAGAACATCGACTACACCATCTTCAATCTGACGCTGCGAGAGACGATGAGCTTCTTTAAGACGAGTCAGAACCTCTCGACCAAATACAACAGGATATCGTTCGAGGACTCCTACATCCGCTGCATCTCCGTCTCTTCCAAGGTCATCAAGAACGCTGCCGCCAGGTACGGCCTCTCGGCCTGGTCCCTCGTGGCCTTGGCGTATTGCGACTATAAGCCCAGCCAGCTCACCGTAAAGACGCTGTCGCGCATGATCCTGCTGCCCCCGAACAAGGTCGTCCAGATTATCGCTCCGTTGGAGAAGAAGGGCCTGGTAAGGCTGACGGTCGGAATCGACCGCCGGATGCGGGAGATCAATGTCACCGAAGAGGGGAAGGGCATCGCAACGGGTTTCAGGGAGCTGTTCGGTGAGTACATCAAGAACCAGAAGACCCTGCTGAAAACCGATGAGCGCAACCTGGTACTGGGCAACTCACAACCGTTTCTGCGGGAACTGCGCGAGCTGGTCTGACGTATTTTACGCGCCCTCGCCTCCAGGGGCCAGCCGACAGCCGTAACGCAAGCATCGCCTGCCCCCTGGCT
>JAISGJ010000019.1 GCA_031263105.1 Coriobacteriales bacterium | reverse complement strand
GCTTGTGCGGTCGAGGATCCCTCGGCAGGCTCGGGATGACAGTGGGGGTCGGGATGACAGTGGGGGTCGGGATGACAGTGGGGGTCGGGATGACAGTGGGGGTCGGGATGACAGTGGGGGTCGGGATGACAGTGGGGTGTGAACAGCAACATGACAGGCGGCGGCGGCGGCGGCGGTACGTTTTTGTCACCCCGTCCGGGAGATGACGAGGCTCGCGTTGTGGCCGCCGAAGCCCAAGGAGTTCGACAGGGCGTGGGCGACGGGGCAGGTGCGGCCCTCGTTGGGAACCACGTCGAGGTCGCAGTCGGGGTCGGGCACCTGGTAGTGTATCGTGGCGGGGATAAAGCCCTCCGCTATCGCATAGGCGCAGAAAAGCGCCTCGACGGCGCCGGCGGCACCGAGCAGGTGCCCCGTCATGGACTTCGTCGAGCTGAGGGGCGGCACGCTGTTCTCCCCGAACACCGCCTTGGCGGCGCTCACCTCGCCCTTGTCGTTGAGCGGCGTGGAGGTGCCGTGCGCGTTGAGGTAGCCGATGTCTCCAGGGACGAGCCCTGCGTCTGCGATCGCCCGTGTCATGGCGCGTATCGCGCCGGAACCGTCAGGGGCGGGCGCGGTGATGTGGTACGCGTCGCAGGCGGCGCCGAAGCCGGCCAGCTCGGCGTAGATGTGCGCGCCGCGCCGCCGCGCGTGCTCCCACTCTTCCAGGACGAGCATCCCGGCGCCCTCGCCGAGCACGAAGCCCGAGCGCTCCGCGTCGAAGGGGATGGAGGCGCGCTCGACGCAGGAGCCGGTATGGAGCGCCTGCATGGAGGTGAAGCCGCCCATGGCAAGCGGGATGACGCAGGCCTCGGCGCCGCCGGCAAGGACCGCGTCGGCATAGCCGTGACGGATGTGGCGCATGGCCTCCCCCAGGGCATGGGCGCTGCTCGCGCAGGCGGTCACCGTGCAGGACGAGTCGCCCGTAAGCCCCAGCTCGATGGCCACGCGTCCCGCCGCCATATTGGCGATGGTCGTGGGGATGAAGAAGGGGGAGCTGCGGTCGTAGCCGCGCTCCTCGGCGCGGACATGCTCGCGCACCGTGGTCGCAAGTCCGCCGATGCCGCTGCCTATGAGCGTGTCGACGCGGTCGAGCGCGGTGTTCTCCGCCGTGATGCCGCTGTCCGCGAAGGCCTCCTTGGCCGCGACGAGCGCCAGCAGCGTGAAGCGGTCCTGCTTGCGCACATCGGCAGGCGCGACGAGGCCCTTCAGGTCGACGCGCACCTCGCCGGCGAGCTTTGCCGCCTGTCCGCTGGCATCGTAGGCCGTTATCGGCGCGATGCCGCAGGCCCCTTGCCGCACGCCCCCCCAGGACTCGCGGGCCGTGGCGCCCAGAGGCGTGATGGCACCGAGGCCCGTGATGGCCACGCGCCGTCGCATATCGGTTCCTTGCTTCGTCATATCGTCATGCCTCCATCCACTGCGATGACCTGGCCGGTCAGGTAGGATGCCGCGTCGCTTGCCAGGAAGGCGACCAGCTGTGCGACGTCGCGCGGCTCGCCGAGCCGTTTGAGCGGGATGCCTGCCAGCATTCCGTCGCGGGTCCTGCTGTCGAGCACGCTCGTCATGTCGGTCTGGATAAAACCGGGCGCAACGGCGTTGACGGTCACCCCACGGCTCGCGAGCTCGCGGGCCGCCGACTTGGTGAGCCCTATGAGCCCCGCCTTGCTCGCGGCGTAGTTGGCCTGCCCTGCGTTGCCCGTGAGCCCTACGACGCTGCTGATGTTGACGATGCGCCCTGCACGGGCCTTGACCATCGCACGGGCGGCGAGGCGGGTGAGGATGAAGGCGCCGCGCAGGTTCGTGGCGATCACCGCGTCGAAGTCTGCGGTTCCCATGCGCAGCATGAGGTTGTCGCGCGTGATCCCGGCGTTGTTGACGAGGATGCCGGGTGCGCCGAGGCGTTCGCAGACCGCTGCGTACAGCTCCTCGCAGGCGGCCTCGTCGGCGATGTCGGCCCTGAAGGCGCAGGCGCGCCCGTCCGTGTGCCCCGCCTCGCGGGCGGCATCGAGGCAGAGCGCCGTGGCCTCGGCGGCGGCTTCCTCGTTGCCCGCGAAGTTGAGGGCGACGTCGTGGCCCTGTGCGGCAAGCTCGCAGGCGATGGCGCGTCCGATGCCACGGCCGGCTCCGGTGACGAGTGCGCAGGTCATAGCTTCACCAACTCCTCCGAAGGCCTTGCGGCGACAGGGTGGGGCCGGGCGGCCCAAGCGGCCCGGGCGGCCCGGGCGGCCCAAGCGGCTTGGACGGCCTGGACGGCCCGGGCGCAGGATGCGAGGCTCATAGCTCCGTCAGCTCCTTCCGTACCCGCTCGAACTCCTCCATGAGCGAGGCGAAGATAGTGGCAAGGGGGCGTATCTCGCTCACCATGCCTGCGACCTGGCCGCACATGAAGGTGCCGTGCGCGTCGTCCCCGTCAAGGACCGCCCGCCTGAGCGAGCCGAGCGAGAGCTCCTCGAACTCCTCCCGGCTCGCCTTGCGCTCCTCGAGTTTGAGGTACTCACGGGTCATGCGGTTCCTCAGCGCACGGATCGGCGTGCCGCTGACGCGCCCGGTCACCACGGTTCCGGTGTCCTTCGCGTCGAGGACGGCCTGTTTGTAGTTGTCGTGGATGGGGCATTCGGTGCTGGCGAGCAGGACGGTCCCGATCTGTGCGCCGATGGCGCCCAGGGCCATGGCTGCGCAGAGCTGGCGGCCCGAGGCGATGCCCCCGGCCGCGATAACGGGGATGGAGAGCGCGTCGGCCACCTGCGGCACGAGCGCCATCGTCGTGAGTTCGCCCACATGGCCGCCGCTCTCCGTCCCCTCGGCGATGACGGCGTCCGCCCCTGTCCGCTCCATGCGTCGGGCGAGGGCCACGCTCGGTATGACGGGGACGACCAGGCTGCCTGCGGCCTTCCAACGCTCGACGAAGCGGCTGGGGTCGCCCGCGCCGGTCGTCACGACGGGCACCTGCTCCTCGGCGATGATCTCCGCGAGTTCGACCGCCTCGGGATGCATGAGCATGAGGTTGACGCCGAAGGGGCGGTCGGTGAGCCCGCGCAGGCACGCAATCTGCTCGCGGAGCTGCGCAGCGGTAAAGCCGCCGGTCGCGATGACCCCCAGCCCGCCTGCGGCGCTCACGGCGGCGGCGAAGCCCCCGGTCGCTATCTGCGCCATGCCGCCCTGTATGAGCGGGTACCTCGTCTTCAACAGTTCGTTCAGTTTCGTCATGTCGTGCGTCCTGTCCTTTCCGTTCCCACTGCCCCTGCCCCCCTGTCCTGCGCCAGCTGCCCGCCCGTCGTTCTCATCCTCCTATTCCCGTCTCCTAGGGAGACGCTGATTAATGCTTGTGTGCCGGATTTCGAGTCAGTTTGCCCCGTCCCCGTTCGGGCGGGCGTCGGCCCTACTTGCGGTAATGCCGTCGTCCGCACGGGCGGGGACGGGGCAAACTGGCCGGAAGACGGCATGCAATGATTGATCAGCGTCTCCCTAGTACTCGAGGTAGACGGCGCCCGAGGTGAGGCCGCCGCCGAAGCCGACGAGCACCACGCGCTGACCGCGCTTCAGCCTCCCGCCCGTTACCGCCTCGTCGAGGGCGAGCGGCACGCTTGCAGCGCTCGTGTTGCCGTAGGTCGCAAGGTTCATGAAGAAGCGCTCCAGTGGCACGGCAAGCTGCCGGGCGGCGTGGGTGATGATGCGCCTGTTGGCCTGATGGCAGACGAACAGGTCGATCTCGGCCACAGCCCGTCCGGCCTTCTCCGTCACTTCCCTTATGCGCGCGGCGAGGGCCTTGGTCGCAAAGCGGAACACCGCCTGTCCGTCCATGCGTATGTGTTCGCGTATCGACAGCGCATCATCGTCGCCGCAGGCGGTTGCGCTCCAAAAGAAGGGGACAGGAGCAGGTTCGAGGACGGCCGCGCCCGCTCCGTCCCCAAAGAGCACGCAGGTGTTGCGGTCCGTGAAGTCCGTCCTGCGGCTCAGGGTCTCGCTGCCGACGACAAGGGCTATGCCCTCGGGGTCGAGCAGGCGCTGGGCGCAGATGAGCGCGTAGATGAAGCCGCTGCATGCCGCGTTGAGGTCGAAGGCGAGCATCTGCTCGCGCAGGCCGAGGTCGCGCTGGAGGAAGCACGCCAGCGAGGGGCTTGCCTGGTCGGGCGTGACCGTCGCGCACAGCAGGAGCGAGATGCGGGCGGGGTCTATGGCCGATGAGGCAAGCGCCGCGCGCGCGGCCGCCCGTGCGAGGGAGCGGGTCGTCTCGACGGTGGCGATGCGGCGCTCGCAGATGCCGGTGCGGCTGCGTATCCACTCGTCGTTCGTATCGACGATGCGCGTGAGGTCGTCGTTGGACACTATCTGGGCGGGGGCCGCGCTCCCTGTGCCGAGTATGCGGATGCCCGGCGCTGACACACCGGCAGGGCCCATTGTCTTCTCCATCAGAACCTCCGGTAACGTTCGTAGCGGCGCACAAGCAGCTCGTCGGTGCTCAGCGCCCTCAACTGGGCGAGTGCGGCGCTGAGGAAGGGCCGCAGCGCCTCGATCGTGGCGGCGGGGTCGGCCGCTGCGCTGCCTTCGGGCTCGCAGGAGACGGCATCGACCATCCGGGCTGCAAGCAGGTCGGCGGCCGTGAGCCCCATCACCGTCGCGGCCTCCTCTGCACGCTGCGGGTCCTTCCACAGTATGCTTGCGAAGCCCTCAGGGCTCAGGACGGAGTAGACCGCATGCTCGAGCATCACCACGTAGTCCCCCACGCCGAGGGCCAGGGCGCCGCCGCTGCCCCCCTCGCCGGTTATGACGACGACGAGGGGCACGGGGGCACGGCTCATCTCAAGGAGGCAGCGTGCGATGGCCTCGCCCTGCCCGCGCTTCTCGGCCTCGGCGCCCGGATAGGCTCCGGGCGTGTCGATGAAGGTGACGACGGGGCGTCCGAACTTCTCCGCCTGTGCCAGTGCCCGCTGGAACTTGCGATAGCCTTCCGGGTGCGGCATGCCGAAGTTGCAGGAGATGTTCTCGTTGAGGTCTGAGCCCTTCACGTGCCCGGCGACCGTGACGGGGATGCCCTCGAAACGCGCGATGCCGCAGACAAGCGAGCGGTCGTCACCGAAGAGCCGGTCGCCACGGGTCTCGAAGAAGTCCGTGAACAGCCCGTCGATGAAGGCCCGCACATGGGGCCGGTCGGCCCTTCGCGCACAGACGACCTCCTGGTAGGGCGTGAGCGCGGGGGCGGCAGCGGGACGGGGAGTGTGACAGAGGGGACGGTACGTTTTGTGACAGTGGGGACGGTACTGCTCTGTCACACTCCCCGTCCCGCTGCCGCCCCCGCGCTCACGCCCTACCAGGAGGTCGTCTGTGCGCGAAGGGCCGACCGGCCCCATGTGCGGGCCTTCATCGACGGGCTGTTCACG
>JAISGJ010000018.1 GCA_031263105.1 Coriobacteriales bacterium | reverse complement strand
CGACCGCTTGCGCGGTCGAGGATCCCTCGGCAGGCTCGGGATGACAGTGGGGGCTCGGGATGACAGTGGGGGCTCGGGATGACAGTGGGGGCTCGGGATGACAGTGGGGGCTCGGGATGGCAGTGGGGGCTCGGGATGGCAGTGGGGGCTCGGGATGGCAGTGAGGTGTGACGTGTAGCGTCGGGGAGCGTCCTGTCAAGGAATACCCCTATTCCCTGTAGGATTTCTCGGTTTCTAGCGGTACACTGGTAGGACACCGGAAGTGCCGCAGGGTTCGCGCTCACCGACTTGGCGGCCGTTAGGAGAACAGCGATGAAGATATCAACCAAGGGGCAGTACGCTCTGAAGGTCATGCTCGACTTTGCGGAGCACGCCAACGACGGCTACATACGGCTGCGCGAGGTGGCCGACCGCCAAGGCATCTCGAAGACCTATCTCGAACAGATCATGGTGCTGCTCAACAAGGCGGACTTCTTCAACACGGTTCGCGGCTACCAGGGCGGCTATCAGCTCAACCGCCCTGTGGACGGCTATTCCGTCGGCGACATCCTCCGCATCACGGAAGGCTCGCTCGACCCCGTGGAGCCGCTCGACCTCACCGAGGCGAGCGACCGCCGCGTCGGCGTCATGGCCCAGGAGGTATGGGACGGGCTGGGCGAGGTGGTCGCGGGCTACCTCGACACGCTGACCCTGCAAGACATCCTCGACGCCCACCGCGACGAGGACATGTGGGACTTCGTCATCTGAGGGCTTCTCCCTTCCGGCCATGGGGCTTCTCCCTGCCTTCTCCTTCACAGTCCGTGCCCCCTGCGCCAGCGCGTCGGCGGCATAGTATAATGGACGTTCTTGTAGTGAGAACGCATCGTCCCTGAAGGAGGCTTTGGTGAACAGCAGGTTGAGGCGGCGGCTTATCGTGGTGACCGGCGTTATCGTCATAGTCGTCGTCGCTGTGCTGGCCATCGTCGCGGGCACGACCGCCTCCCGGGTCGTAAGCGTCGCCGAGGCTGCCAGCGGCTCCTATATCGGCACAAAGGTGCAGGTCACGGGCAAGGTGGTCGATAACTCCTACGCCATCGACGGCAACGTGCTCACCTTCGCCATCTACGACGAGGACGAGCCCTCGCAGCCCCAGCTGAGGGTCAGCTACGACAAGGGCGTCTCTGCGACCTTCGGCAACCAGGTGAGCGCCATCTGCACGGGGGTCATCGACCCTGCGGGGATCCTCCTGTGCACGGAGCTCGTCACGAAGTGCCCTTCCAAATACGAGAACTCCGCCGATGCCCTCACCGTCGGGCAGCTGCTGTCCTATGGGGAGCAGATCGTCGGCAAGCCGGTGAAGGTGACCGGCGCGCTGAAGGCGGGGACCCTCTCGCCGGTCGGGGGAGGGGAGCGCTTCGTGCTGGTCGGCGAAGGGTCTGGCGACAAGGACGGCGCCTCCGCCGCCCCCGCCGACGACAGCGCCTCCGGCGGCGCGGCCCCCGCCCCCGCCGATGGCCTTCCCGTCCTCTACGACGGGGCACTGTCCGACGAGGTGGGCGACGGCAGCTCCCTTGTCCTGACTGGCTGGCTGAACTCATCGGGGCAGTTCGAGGCGACGGACGTCGCCCTGAAAGGATAACCACATGGCAATAACAGGCATCGTCTCGCTGGGGCTGGCGTTCGTCGCCATCGTCATATCCCTCGGCGCGTTCCTCGTCGAGCGCCTTGTCGCAGGCTCGATGGAAGGTGTGGACAAGGCGACCGGGGCACGCTACACGCGCCTTGCGAGGAGGGTCGGCCTCGTCGCCTATCTCGCGACGCTCACAACGACGCTTGCCCTCACCTTGGGCTGCGCCGTCCTCGTCTTCTGCTTCCTTACGGGCGACATATCCCTCGAATACGTCGTCCAGCAGCACAGCGACGCCACGGGTCCCGGGGCCCTGCTCTACCGTCTCTCCGGGCTCTGGGGCGGCAGGGAGGGTTCGCTCCTGTTCTGGGCGTGGCTCATAGGGGTCTTCGGTGCCGTCGTCGCCCTGCGCAACATCAAAAGGCGCGAGGCGCTCGACAGCATGGCGCTGCTCGTCATCCAGCTCGTCACGCTCGCCTTCGTCATCGTCCTTCTGTTCTCCGAGGGCAACATGCCCTTCATGCCGCTCGACCCGCATTACCTCGACGCGCAGGGCAACCTCAGGACCTTCGAGCAGCTCCTGCAGGACTCCACCGTCCTTGCGGACGGCACCCCGCTGAAGCCCAGCCTCGTGCTCGGCATGAACCTCCTGCTCGAGCACTGGGCGATGGCCATCCATCCGCCCACGCTCTTCGTCGGCTATGCGGGCGCCACCGTCCCCTTCGCCTATGCCCTTGCCGCCCTTGTCGTCAACGACCCGTCCAAGGCATGGGTCGAACGCTCGCGCCGCTACGCGCTGTTCTCGTGGGTGCTCCTCGGCATCGGCATAGGGCTGGGCGCCGTCTGGGCCTATGTCGTGCTCGGATGGGGCGGCTATTGGGGTTGGGACCCTGTCGAGAACGCCAGCCTCCTCTCCTGGCTGCTCGCTGCGGCCCTCGTGCACAGCTTCACCGTCTATCGCCAGCGCGGCGCCTTCAAGCGCTGGTCGGTCATGTGCGCCTGCCTCACCTTCGCCTTTGTCATCGTCGGCACCTTCATCACGCGCTCCGGCGTCGTGCAGAACTCCGTCCACGCCTTCGAGGGCGACCAGGTCTCGCTCGTGCTGTTCTGCGCCCTCATCGTCCTGTCCGTGCTCGCAGGCGTCGTCGGCCTGCTCATACGGAGGAGGAGCTTCGGTGCGCAGGGCGGCGGCGACGAGTTGGGGGACTCCCTGTTCACCAAGGACGTCGCCTACTACTTCAACAACGTCGTCCTGACCTTGAGCGCCTTCGTCCTCGCCTACCTCACGCTCAGCTCGGCGCTTCCCTCATGGATGCCGTATGGGGGCCTCTCGCTTTCCGCCTCGACCTACAATGCCATCGCGCGGCCTCTGGGCATCCTCTACTGCCTGCTCATGGCCGTGGGCCCGCTGTTCTCGTGGGCAAAGGCCGACCGGCAGGCCTTCGTCAGGAAGGCGCGCGTCCCCGCCTGTGCCGCGCTCGTGGTCTTCGCCGCGCTTGTCGTGTACTTCCTCACCACCCTCATGCCTGCCTATCAGGCGCGGGCGGCTGCGGGCGGCGCGGCTGCGGCGACGCTGCTCGAGTCCGGCCCCGCATGGTATTACTTCGCCCTCACGCTGCTGGGCTTTTTGGTGGCCTCGCTGCTGCTCATGAACTCGCTGTTCATGGTGGGGAGGGTGGTCGGCGGCGTGGCCCGCAGCAGGGGCGCAAACGTCGTCGTCGCGTTCTTTGCGGCCCTGCGCCGGAACGCCTCGACCGTCGGCGGCTTCTTGGCTCATGCGTCCATGGCCGTCATCCTCGTGGGGCTCATCGGCTCGTCCATGTACGTGACCGAGTCCTCCGGCTACCTCCCCTTCGACGAGGAGAACGACACGGCCACCGGCGAGTTCGTCGTCAGGGACTACCGGCTCGTCTACGTGACGAACGATATCTCCTCCCAAAGGAGCGGCGAGGCCACCTACCACGTGACCTTCGACGTCTATCAGGGCGAGACGTACCGGGGCAAGGTCTCGCCGGGCATCGAACTCGTCGAGGCGACCCAGCAGCGCAAGCCCTTGGCGGCCGTGTTGAGCGCGCCGCTTGAGGACCTGTTCGTCGTGTACAACGGCGTCAACGACGAGGGCGACCTCTCTCTGAGCGCCTTCGTCAACCCCTGCATCTCCTTCGTCTGGGCAGGATTCGCCCTCCTGATGCTCGGCACCGCCATAGCCGCCCTCGGCCGCTTCAGACCCCGGACAAAGGACGGCCCCGAGGCCGTCGCTCCGGCATCGGCCGCAGGGCCCGCCCCCGACGTGGGCGCACAGGATGCCGAGGGGCCCGCCTCGTGACTTCCCGGTCACCCGAGGATGCCGCCCCCGCCCTTGAGGTGGCGGGGCTCTCCAAGGCCTTCGGGGCCCGCAAGGCGCTCGAAGGCGTGGGCTTCGAGCTCGAACAAGGCGCCTTCCTCTCCGTCTTCGGCCACAACGGCGCCGGCAAGACCACGTTGCTGCGTGTCCTGGCGACGCTTGCGCGTCCCAGTGCGGGAACGGTGCGCGTGCTCGGCTACGACCTCAAGGAGCAGCCCGACGAGGTGCGGGAGCGCATCGGCCTTCTCGCCCATCGCTCCCTGCTCTACCCCGACCTCACCGCCGAGGAGAACCTGCTCTTTGCCGCGCGGCTCTACGGCGTCGCAGACCCTGCGCAGCGCGTCTCGCAGATGCTTGCCACCGTGGAGCTTTCCGCACGCCGCCACGATGCGGTGCGCTCGTTCTCGCGCGGCATGGCCCAGCGGCTGTCCATCGCCCGTGCGCTCGTCCACGACCCGCAGCTCGTCCTGCTCGACGAGCCGTACTCCGGTCTCGACCCCCACGCCGCGCAGATCCTCGACGGCCTGCTGGCAGACATGCGCACGGGCCGCAGCATCGTCATGGTGAGCCATGACCTGCGCAAGGGCTTCGACCTGTGCACGCACGTGCTTCTGCTCTCCAAGGGGCGCACGGCCGTCTTCGCGCGAAGCAGCGGCCTCGCCTTCGACGACTTCTCCGCGCGCTATCACGGCCTCGTCGGCAGGGAGGCCCCATGAGGGCGCAGCCCACAGGCAGCACAGGCGGCACGGGCGGCACCCGGCGCCCCCCTCGCCCCTCGGGCCTCGCCCAGTACCGCACCCTTCTCGCCAAGGACCTGCGCCACGAGTTCCGCACCCGCGAGATGCTCACCTCCATGGGCGTCTATGCCCTGCTCGTGCTCGTGGTCTTCGGGGCGGCGCTCTCCCAGACGCCGAGCGGCTTCGACATCCTGCAGATGAGCGGCGGCCTCATATGGGCGCTCATCGTGTTCACGTCCCTGTTGGGGCTCAACCGCTCGTTCTCCCACGAGAAGGAGGAGGGCTCGCTGGAGGGCATCCTGCTTGCGCCCCTCGACCGCTCGGTCATCTTCCTCGCGAAGGCGACCTCAAACCTGCTGTTCCTTGCAATCGTGGAGCTGGTGGCGCTGCCGCTGTTCTACTTCTTCTTCCTTACGGGCAGCGACCTCGCGCCCACATCCGCCTTGGCGCTCGGGCCCCTGCTCGCAGGGACGGTCGGCATCGTGGGGATAGGCACCCTGCTCTCGACCATCACCATGGACACGCGGGGCAGGGACGTGCTGCTGGCGGTGCTCTTCATCCCGTTGGCCTTCCCTTTGCTCTATGCCTGCGTGGCCGCGACCACGGCGGCGATGCTCGGCAGCGACGCCCTGATGGCGACCTACGTGCCTGCGCTCGCGTTGGCAATCGGTTACGATGTTGTGATGGTACTGGTGTCTTGGCTTCTGTATGATTTCGTGGTGAGCGCATGAGAGCCGCTGCGGGAGCTGCGGGGTTACTGGTCACACCCCCACTGTCATTCCGAGCGCAGCGAAGGTCCTTCGCTGCGCTCAGGATGAACTCCGCCGAGGAATCCTCGGCTGCGAAGCAGCCGACCGCAGGTCGAAGCGCCCTCTGGCCGCAGTCGACCGCTGACGCGGTCGAAGATTCCTCGGCGGGGCTCGGAATGACAGTGGGGCGTGACCAGTAATGCTGCGGGAGCTGCGGGCGCTGCGGCTGTCGCAGGCGGCAAGGCCCGCCCCGCGTCCGCTTCTGGGAAAGGTGGAAGGTATGAGCGATACGTTCGGCAGTGCGGCCTCGGCCGTCAAAGGCCCAGGTGACAGCGGCAGGCCCCTCGGTGCCTCCCGCCCCGTTCCCATCGTCGATGTGGTGGCCGTCCCGCTCCTCGTCTTGGGCGCGCTGCTCACGACCTGTGCCTTCGTGCTCGGTTTCACGACCGCGCCGCTCGTGCACGGGGCCGAGGTGGACGTGCCCGCCCTCATCGGCGGCCAGATGGTGACGAACAAGCTGCTCCTCTCCCAAAAGATCTTCTACTTCCACATGCCCGTGGCGGTCGTCAGTCTCGTCGCCCTGCTGTTCACGGCGTTGTTCGGCGTGCTGTTCCTCGTCAAGCGTGACCGTCGCTTCGACCTCAGCGCGAAGGTCGCGACCGAGGTGGCGCTCGTCTTCATCCTCATGACGATGGTCACCGGCGAGATGTGGGAGCGCTTCGAATGGGGCGTCTGGTGGACCTGGGAGCCGCGCCTGACCTCCTATCTCATCCTCATGCTGATGGTCGTCGCCTACTTTGTCCTGCGCAATGCCGTGGACGACCCCGAGCGCCGCGCCGTCTACTCCTCGGTCTTCGGCATCATCGCCGCCATCAACGCGCCCATCAGCCTGCTCATCACGCGCCTCGTGCCCTCGGGCGTGCATCCGGTGGTGTTCCGCACCGACTCGGGCCTGCCGCCCCCCATGCTCCTGCCCCTGCTGCTCGCCCTGATGGGCATGTCCTGTATCGCGTTCAGCCTGTACTGCATCCGCCTGCGCGAGCAAAGGCTGCGCGAGCGCCTGGAGGTTCTGAAGAAACGTTTGGAGGATTGACCATGGACCCCATTTTGGCAGAGATCTACAGCACCGTACTGACAGCCGCCCCCTACGTCATCGCCGCCTACGCCCTCATGTGGCTCGTGCTCCTCGCCTACATCCTCGTCGTCGCCCTCGGCTTCAAGCGCACCGAACGCCAGATGGCCGCCCTCGAAGAGGCCCTCGCCGCGAAGCAGGAGAGGGATTGATCTCCTCCTTAGGGTAACTCTCTCATCAACGGTTGCAAACATGGAAAATAAGCATTACAATACGCTGTAGAAAGTTCCAGCACACCGAGCCGCAGCAAAGGAGCGCAGCATGAGTCCTCTGGCAGACGCGATAGACCGCCTCGTGCCCATCACCCTCTTCAACAAGGGCCAGTCGTCTCGGATATTCGAGCGCGTGAAGACGGAGCGCGAGCTGATCGTGCTGAAGAACAACGCCCCTGTCGCCGTCATCCTCTCGCTGGACGAGTACAGGCGTCTTAAGGAGGCCGACGAGGATCTCTGCCTCCTGCAGTTGGCCGACGAGCGGATGCAGGGCGACTGGGAGTCGCGGGCGATACCGGCTGCTGAGATTTGGGCGAAGTATGGCTTAAGCGAAGCCGACCTCGACGACAGCCTGGAGATCGAGTTCGAATGACGTGGGGCACAGAATACCTTCCCGAGACCGACAAGGACATCGAGCGTCTGGACGGGTCTGTGAGGAGGCAGGTGTACAACATCATCGAGCAGGCGGCCAAGAACCCGCTCCTTTAATCCCCTACAGCCACACGACCATCACCACGAGCAGGGCGCAGCAGGCGATTGCGGCTGCGACGTCTGCCGTCCGTATCTTGAGGAGGTGGTAGTGCGTGCGGTGCTCGCCGCCGTGGTAGCAGCGGCTCTCCATCGCCAGGGCGAGCTCCTCCGCATGGCGGAACGACTGCGCGAACAGCGGCACCAGGCAGGGGAGGAGCGCCCGCAGCCGCGCGAGGGGCCCGCCACGGTCGAACACCGCGCCACGGGAGCGCTGGGCCTTCCGTATGTGGTCGAAGTCCTCCAGCAGAGTGGGGATGAAGCGCAGCGCTATGCTCATCATCATCGACAGCTCGTAGGCGGGCACGCCGATGCGCCTGAAGGGCCTGAGCATGGACGCCGTGGCGTCGCAGAGCGCGATGGGCGAGGTCGTGAGCGTGAGCAGCACCGCGCTCACGAACAGCAGCAGCAGGCGGAGCGTCATGAACAGGGCGCGGTACAGCCCCTCGTCGGTGATGTGGACGACGCCCCAGGAGACGAGCGGCGTGCCGTCCGGGGTGAAGAAGACGTTGAACAGCAGGGGGAACACGAGCAGGATGCACAGGGGCGCTGCTGCCTTGAGGACAAGGCCGGGCGTCAAGGCGGAGAGCGCCATCACGGCGAGCAGGAAGAGGAGGACGAGCCCGAGCCCCGCAAAGCCGTCCGCGAAGAACACGGCCACGACGAGGACGAGGAGCAGGGTCGTCTTGATGCGGGGGTCGAGGCGATGGACGAGGGAGTCGGCAGGGTGGAACTGGCCGATGGTTATGTCAAAGGCCATGGTGGGCCCCTGTCCCCGCGTCCGCGCTCGTGTGTGCGGCCCCCGTCGCCTCGCCCGTCTCCCTCTGTGCGCCTGCCGTCCCCGCCCCCGTGCCCGCCCCGCCCATCGCCGCCAGCGCGTCCGCCAGCGCCTCTATGGTGAGCAGGCCCTCGGGCAGCGGCAGCCCACTTGCTCGCAGGTCGGCCGCGAACGCCGCCGCCTGGGGCACGCCGAGGCTCATCGCGCGCAGCTCCTCCGCATGGGAGAACACCGCTCGGGGCGTGCCGTGCCATACGGCCGCGCCGTCCTTCAGCACGAGCACCTGCGTGGCGAGGCGTGCGATGTCGTCCATGCTGTGCGACACCATCACGATGCCCGCCCCCTCGCGGTGGTACTCCTCGATGACGGCCGTGAGCCCCCTGCGCCCTGCGGGGTCGAGCCCTGCGGTCGGCTCGTCGAGTATCAGCAGGCGGGGACGCGAGGCTATCACCCCTGCGAGGGCGACGCGGCGCATCTCGCCGCCGGAGAGCTCGAAGGGGGAGAGGGAGGCATAGCGATCGTAGTCCAGGCGCAAAAGCCGCATGGCGAAGCGCACCCGCTCGTCCGTCTCGGCGGCAGAAAGCCCTGCGTTGCGCGGCGCGAAACCGATGTCCTCGGCGACCGTGGGGGCGAAAAGCTGCTGTTCGGGGTATTGGAAGGCGAGCCCCACACGGGTAGGCAGGTTGCGCCTGACCTGCCTGTCCTTCAGGTCCTGGCCGTCCAGCAGCACCCTTCCGGCGCTGGGCGCCAAAAGCCCCCCCATCAGTTGGAGCAGCGTCGATTTGCCGCTGCCCGTGTGCCCGATGATGCCGAGGAACTCTCCCTCGCCGACGCTCAACGAGAGCCCGCGCAGGGCCGCGATCTCGCCCTCGTGCGAGGAGTAGGTGTAGCTTACCTGGTCGAATACCAGCTGCACAGCGCCTCCTTCAGCTCCTCGGGACGGGCGACCTCCGGGACCGGCAGCCCGCGCGCACGGAGCTCCTCGGCAAGGAGCAGCGAGAAGGGCACGTCGAGCGCGAGCTCGCGGAGCCGCTGCTTTTGGGAGAAGACCTCAAGCGGGCTGCCCGCAAGCACGATGCGCCCCTCGCCGACGGCAAGCACGCGGTCGGCGAGCACGGCCTCCTCCATGAAATGGGTGATGAGGATGACGGTCATGCCGGCCCTGTTGAGCTCGCGGACGATGCGGCGGATGCCACGGCGGCCCCGGGCGTCGAGCATGGCGCCCGGCTCGTCCAGTATGAGGACGTCGGGGTGCATCGCCAGCACGCCCGCTATGCAGACACGCTGCTTCTGACCGCCACTGAGGTGCGCGGGGTTGCGTTGGGAGAAGGGCGTCATCTTCACCGCATCGAGCGCGTCGTCCACCCGTGCGGCAAGCTCCTCGTAGGGGACGGCAAGGTTCTCCGGCCCGAAGGCGACGTCGTCGGCCACGACGCTGGTGACCATCTGCGAGTCCGGGTTCTGGAACACCATGCCCGCGTGGGAGCGTATCTCGAAGACGGCCTCGGCCTCGGCGGTGTCGAGCCCCAGTGTGAGCACCCGGCCGCTTTGGGGGACGAGCAGGGCGTTTATGTGCTTGGCAAGGGTGGACTTCCCCGAGCCGTTCGCCCCTATGACGGCGACGAACTCGCCGGGTGCGACCGTGAGGGACAGGTCGTCAAGGGCCGGTCGGGCGCTGGGCCCGCTGCCCGCGCCGCCCGAGCCGGGCCCGCCGCCTGAGCTGTCCGCGTTGCCGCCGCCCGCCGCGCCCCCGCCGTCACCGGCGCCCCCGCCCGCCGCGCCGCCCCCGCCGCGCCCTGCGCCGTCACGCCCTGCGCCCTGCGCCCGTCCATGCGACGCATACCCATAGGAGACCTTGTCGAACTGCACGATCGGCAGGGGAGGCACGTTTGCGTCTCCCTAGCAGACGACCCGGTTGCGCCCGGCCTCTTTGCCCTGGTACAGCCTTGCGTCACAGGTTGCGATACATTCATCGATCCTGTCGAGGTCGAGGGGGGCGACGCCGATCGTCACCGTGAACTTGAAGCACAGGGTGTCTGTCGTCGTCCTGAGCGCGGCAACGCCTTCGCGGACCTTCTCCAGGACCATGGCCGCGACGTCACGGTTGCGCGTCGAGAGCAGTATGAGGAACTCCTCGCCGCCCCAACGGAAGATGACGTCGGATGCGCGCAGCCTTCTGCGGAGGAACTGCGCGAGCTCGACCAACGCGAGGTCCCCGATTGCGTGGCCGTACTCGTCGTTGATGTTCTTGAAGAAGTCGATGTCGAGCATGGCGACGCACCAGTCGCGGCGCGGCTCCTCCTTCTTGATCCTCTCGAAGTAGCGCTCGGCATAGCGTCGGTTGTACAGTCCCGTCAGCGCGTCCGTATGGGCAAGGCTCTCCAGTTCCGCTTCGCGAAGCGCACTCAGGTGGGCGATGATGCCTTTGATATAGGTGCTTAGAAAGAGCTCGGCAGCGACGGCGAAGAGGCTGACGCTGATGTTGAGCGACGAGAAGGCGACCTGGTAGTCGCCCAGCGAGTAGAGCGGCCGGTACCCGGCCTCGAAGTGCACCTGGAAGAGCAGGAGCGCGATGATGAGCGCACTGATGGCAGCACGTACCCAAGGACGGCTGTAGGGGATTATCATCTGGAGGATGAGGACGAGGACGAAGTAAAAGATGACATAGGTGTAAAAGCCTGTCAAAAGCATGGTGACGATGGAGAAGACGATGATCTCGAACGAAAGCAGCAGGCCTGCCACCGTGTAATGACGATGGTAGGTGAAGAGGATGCATGCGACGTAGACGAGGATACTGGCGATGTTGATAACGGCCATGACCGGTATGGCGGCTATGACAAAGAATGCCAGCAACAGGACGTGGACGAAGCCGGAATACCCCGCTGCGACATAGAGGATGAGACGAAGGTAGCCCTCGTCGCTGTCTGTGGTCTTCACGCCCATCTTTGCCACTATGAAGTCGGTTATGTATGTGAGCACTCGCCCAACCTCTCACGTCCGATAGCCTGTGACACGTCTGGGGTCGGATGGTCTCAACGGGGCGACCCCTCCCCCCGCCCTTTGGTCGTCCGATGGTATGCGTCGCCCGATTCCCAAAGGCCGATACCGTAGCTGTTGAAACCAAGCGAATACAAATGATACCACTGAACGAGTTGTTTCCGCGCGGCCTTTTCCATGCCCCAAAGCCAGACGGATTAGAAGAAGGCGATGGCTGACACGACGAACGCAGCTTCTCGGCACTTCCCAGCCGCCCCGGCCCCGGCCCCGGCCCCGCTCACTCCCCACGTTACCGCTCGCACCCCACTGTCATTCCGGGCGAAGCGCCCGGAATGACAGTGGGGTGAACAAACAGCCCCTGCCCATCCAATGCGTCATTGCGGGCTTTGAATTTATGTCTGGCAGTAATTCGCGCGAGACCTTTCGCGAAGAAACGCATACCAACAAGGCGCTCCATACCGTGACGATAAGTGCCAGAGGCCTTACCGAAAAGTCGTATCGAGGGAGCATCCAGGCGCTGGTCGTTCTGGATGATCTGTTCGTAAGGCCACGTCATTTATTTTTCTGCCCTGACGAAGGGTAAGCATCAGGGTTGCAGCCCCGAACAGACCGAGTACTGCCGCAGCGACGAGGAGGGCAAGAGAAGAGAAGTCGTCTGTTCTTGGAAGGCCGTAGCCTGCACCGGTGCCGTCAGCGTCCGAGCCCGAGCCAGTGCCACTGCCTGTGCCTGTGCCGGTGCCACCAGAGCCACTGCCGCCGCTGCCCCCAGAGCCTCCAGTGCCGCTGCCGCTTCCGCCGCTGCCGGAGCCGCCGCTGCCGCTTCCGCCGCTGCCAGAGCCACCGTTGCCAGAGCCACCGTTGCCTCCCCCGCCGTTACCACCATTGCCGCCCGTACCTGTGCCCTCTGCGGCTTTTACGGTAAAGGACAAGGAAACGGATGAGTCAATGCCCTCAGAAGAGGTGATGCGCAAAGTGGCGGTATAGGGAGTGTCCCTCGGAGCAAGTCCCGAGATGGGATAGGCGTCCACCGCAAGGTGCTGAGTGGGCAAAAGACCGTAGAGTGCCAAGGGAGTAAGGCTTAAAGAAGCAAAGTCCAAAGAGGGCAGTCCCAAAGGAACAAGGGTTGCCGTAAAATTAAAGGCTGAAGCATCTGGTCCTTCCAAGAATACCTCAAGGTCATTGATGGCGCCTGAGCCGGTATTGGTTACGGTGAAGTTTCGGGTAGGTGAGCTGTAGCCGCTCTCTTCGGTGCCGAAGTTATGACCAGTGGGCAAAGGCCCTATCTTGAAGGTTGCAACAACAAAGCTTACGGGTATGTCAAGGGTAAGGCCGTTGTCTCCTGTTATGTGCAAGGCAGCCCCATAGGCACGGTCGCTGGGGCTAAGGCCTGTAACAGGACGCGCTTCTATGGCAGTGGTGCCGCCAGAACCAACAGTGGCTGCAGGAAAGGCCGTTATCTCGAAGGCTGTTATATCGCTACCGGTTATGGTGGCGCTAAGGTTGGTAAGTGTCTCTGCCCCGTCATTGGTTATGACAAAGGTCTGAGGAGTGGGCGCTGCATAGCCCGCTTTGACAGAACCGAAGTCTTTCTCCTCAGGGGTTGAGGTGGCGCTGTAGCTTATGACCCTAAAGCTAAGTGAGATATCCAAAGAAAAGCCGCTGTTTCCTGTTAGATGCAGTGTTGCCGCATAGGGAGTGCTACTTGCAGCAAGGCCAGTTTTGGGCTGTACGCTTATGGTGGCGGTGTCTTGATAGGCGATGGTTGTAGAAGACAGGCCTGTTGAAATGGTGAAGTACTCGGTGGCATTAGTCCCTACCAAGGAGGCTTGCACATTGGTAAGGTCTGCCATACCGGTATTGGTGATGGTGAACTGCTGAGCAGCAGGCGCTGTGTCATAGCCTGCCGCTATGGGTCCAAAACTTCCGGCGGTGGGATAAGATGATGCACTGTAGCTTGCAACCGTGAAGCTCAGGTCGACTTCAAAGTCAAGGCCGTCTGCGTTGGTAAGTGCAAGGGTTGCTGCGTAGGGGGCATTGCGGGCAGGAAGGCCTGCGACGGGCCGTACGCTTACGGTGGCAGTTCCTGAGGTGGCGATGGTTGTGGGGGACAGTCCCGGGGATACAACCTCAAAGGCCGTATCATCGACACCTGCTATTGCGGCATTCACACCGGTAAAGGCAACCGTACCGGTATTGGTGACGGTGAACTGCTGGGCTGAAGGTGGCGTACTGTAGCCTGCCACTACGGTGCCGAAGTCTCCGGATGTGGGAAGAGAGGAAGCCGTATACCTTGCTGTGGTGAACTCGTTTGTATCATCCAAAGGAAGGCTAAGACCCGATACATCTGTCCTAAAGCCTGAGACTTCTATCTTGTAGGCAGTCTCACCATCAAGTCCTTCATAGGGGATGGTGTAGACAGTATCTCCCGAAGACCAGATACCGGAGCTTAAGGTAAGGGGAGCACCTGATGGGGTGGGTAGAAGTTTTACCGTAGCACTTGAAGTATCCATAGCTCCACTAAAGGTTAGTACAACAAAACCTTTGAGAGCCTTATCAGTCCCTACAGGAGTAGCAGAGACAAACTGTGGTGCTGCCAAAAGAATTTGAGGCGAACCTGGAGTTCCTGAGCGGGTATAGCCAAGTTCATAACCTGACCCATCTGCCACAAGACCAACTGCACCACTTGCTTTATCGGGAAGCCAGAAACAGACATTACCTGAGGTGTTGGTTGTGACATCGTTTATGCCATAGGCCCCACCTGCTGCGTTAGCAGTGGTAGAGCAGTCAATGCCGTCTATGATGCCTGCTGTTATGAGTTTGTCTGCCACCGGTGATGAGCCTACGGTGAGTGTGTTGGCATAGACGGATGTTCCGACTGAATTCGTCGCACCAATTGAAGGTGTGCTACCCCAGGCCACCGCTCCATTGGTTGTCCATACGGTACCGCCGTCTATGATGACGGAAGTGGCGTAACTGGGATTACTTGCAATATCACCATTGCCGATGTCTTGGGAGTTCGAGTTGCTGCGCGTAGCTGTGATGGTGCCGCCGGAGATAGTGATGCCATTGGTAACGCCACTTTTGTAGAGGCTGCCGCCGATACCGGCACCACCACTGGTGCCACCGACAGCCTCGGTGATGGTGCCGCCGGATATGGTGATGGAGTCCACAGCGCTGGTGGTGTCATCCCAGGCATAGCCGAGACCAGCACCGATACCGGCACCACCCTTGTTGCCGCCGACAGCCTTGGTGATGGTGCCGCCGGATATGGTGATGGCGCCGAAAACATCACTACCGGCGAGGCCCCCGCCGATACCCGCACCACCGTTGGAGCCACCGATGGCCTCGGTGATGGTGCCGTCGGTAATGGAGATGGAGCCGACGGGACATATGCCTTGGCCGCCACCGATACCAGCGGCACCGGCGTTAGTGTCGGCGGCAGCCTTGGTGATGGTGCCGCCAGAGATGGTGATGGAACCGGTAACGCCGCTGTAACCCTGGCCACCGCCGATACCGGCACCGAAAGCACCGGTTGCCTCGATGATGAGGCCGCCGCTAATGGTGATGTCACCTGTGACGGGACTGTTGGTGAAGCCGCCACCGATACCGGCACCGGAAACGCTGGTAGTGGCCTTGGTAATGGTGCCACCGGAGATAGTGATGTTGTCCACAGAAGCGCCGTTGGTTCCACTGCCGATACCGCCGCCGCCGCCGCCGGTGGCCGTGATGTTACCTCCTGCGATGGTGATGTTACCCGCAGCCCCGGTGGCGTTGCCGCCACCAATACCGGCACCGCTGTAGAGCTGGTTGCCAGCGTTAGCCGTAAGGCTTGCCCCGTCGCTGCCTTCTGTGATGGTGAGGTTTGCGCTCGCGTCGAGTTGAAGACCTGCACGGCTGTTGCCGCTCTTTAAGATATTCGCACCTTCGAGTGTGAGATAAAGGGAAGCACCACTTCCCACCTCAAGTGCTGCGGCGTTGGCTGTGGAAGATACGTCTATGGAGACATTGCTGAGTATTATGTTGGCGGTCACGCCAGGGTTTATAAATATCCTGTCTGATGAGGTGGTGCCGGATATGGTTAAGGCGGTGTTACTCAAGATGGTAAGGATGTTTGCCGCGTAGCTGTAGTCGGGGCCTTCACTCCCACCTGATACGGCAAAGTCGCCAGTAGCCAAAGGCTCAAAGGTTATGGGCTCAGAGAAAGGTTCGAGTTCTTCTTCGGGGGGTTCTGAGGAAAGGGAGGTGGGTTCGTCTGAGAGAGCTTGGAGAGGAGAGGTGGGTTCTTCTGCGGGAGGTTCAGGGGTTGTAAGTGTGGGAGTGGGAGCGTCTAGCTCGACGGGAATGTCTGGCGGGTCTTGGTCGGGCAAAGAAGGCTCAGAAGCCCCCCCCCCCCCCCCCCAGCGTTATCTCGGGCAGGGTGGGAGTCTCTCCTGCAAGGGATGCCTGCTCTGGTGAAGCTGCGGTCTCGTCCTCTGCCGGGGCGGCCTCCTGGGCCAGGGCCTCGCCACTCTCAGAAGACAGGAGGGCGCCCCAGCCTCCGAAGGTCGTGATGGCGAGGAGGCCCACCAGGGCAAACGACACCGCCCCTGTCCACAGGCTTGGGTTCTTCTTCTTGTGTCGCGTCTTTTGTCTCATGGCGTCTTCGTTGGTTGAGTGTTGTTTACGCCTCATGTCCGCTCCCTTACTTTTTGGTTGCCTGCCCACTGCAATACCCCGGCGCTGCATGTCTTTTGCCATCATAGCAGACCCGCACGATGCTGGGAATAGAGAGTTTGCCCAAAGCGACCAGGGCGGAGCAAGTGGGGTTACTGTTCACACCCCACTGTCATCCCGACCCCCACTGTCATCCCGACCCCCACTGTCATCCCGACCCCCACTGTCATCCCGACCCCCACTGTCATCCCGAGCCTGCCGAGGGATCCTCGACCGCACAAGC
>JAISGJ010000208.1 GCA_031263105.1 Coriobacteriales bacterium | reverse complement strand
GTCCCCACTGTCACACGCGGGCCGTGACAGAACGGTGCCGTCCCCACTGTCACACGCGGGCCGTGACAGAACAGTACCGTCCCCACTGTCACAAAACGTGCCGTCCCCCCTGCCACACGTCTCCCCCTGCGCGGGCCTACTTCGACCACGCCGCGACCACGCCTTTGCGCCCCGAGGCGCTCGATGCCATGCTCCCCTGGCTCACGGACCGCTTCGGCAATGCGGACACCCTCTACCAAGAGGGAAAACAGGCACGCCAGGCGCTTGAGGACGCACGCGCGACCTTGGCGCGCCACATCGGTGCCAGCCCCACCGAGGTCGTGTTCACCTCGGGCGGCACCGAGGCGAACAACGCGCTCATTGCAGGGATCGTCCGCGCCGTCCGCACGGGAAGGGGGCGAGAGAAGGGCGGCAACCACCTTGTGGCCGGCGCGTTCGAGCACCATGCGGTCCTGGAGCCGGTGCAGGCGCTCAGGCGCGAGGGCTACGAGACCTCCCTTGTCCGCCCGACCCGCGACGGCTTCGTCACCCCTACGGCCCTCGCCGCCGCGCTGCGGCCGGACACCGTGCTCGCCTCGGTGATGCTCGCACAGAACGAGGTCGGCACCGTGCAACCCATCGCCTCGCTCGGCCGCCTTGCCCACGGCAACGGCACGCTGCTGCACACCGATGCCGTGCAGGCACTCGGCAAATGCGCCCTCGACGTAGGGGCGCTCGGGGTCGATGCCGCGAGCTTCAGCGCCCACAAGATCGGCGGCCCTGCAGGGGTCGGCGCCTTCTTCCTCAAGCGGCAGACCCCCTTTGCAAGCATGCAGCTCGGCGGCGGACAGGAGGGGGGCAGGCGCAGCGGCACCCCGGACGTCGCAGGCGCGGTCGGCTTCGCCCGCGCCCTCGAGCTCGCGGAGGCCGAGCACGCCCAGGAGTCGGTGCGGCTTGCAGCGCTCCGCGACCACCTGGCCGCGTCGCTGCTCGCGCTGGACGAGCGCATCAGCCTCACCGTCCCCCTCGATGGGGGCACACAGAGGGATGAGGACGGGGCCGCCGGGGGCGGGGCCGGGGGCGGCCCTGTCGGGGCCGCCGGGGGCGCGAACGACCGAGGGGTCGCTGCGGCGGTCGCCGCCGCCGGGGGCGGGGCCGCACACGGGGCCGCCGGGGGCGGGGCCGCCCCCGGCACACCCGCCGCCGCGCACCTCCCGGGAATGCTGAGCATCCTTGTCGCAGGCTTCGAGTCGGAGACGCTTCTGCTGCGCCTCGACCGCGCGGGCTTCGCCCTCTCCGGCGGCTCCGCCTGCTCGACCGGCTCCCTCGACCCGAGCCACGTGCTTCTCTCCCTGGGAATCCCGCGCAACAAGGCCCAGGGAGTGCTCCGCATCTCACTCGGCCATGGGAACACGAGGGAGCAGGCAGACGCATTCGTTTCCGCGCTTGCAGCAGCGCTGAGGTGACAGATGGGACTGGCTGAAACAGGAACAGTGAAGAACCCCACTGTCATTCCGAGCGCAGCCGAGGAATCTTCGGCTGCGAAGCAGCCGACCGCAAGTCAAGGCGCCTTCTGGCCACAGTCGACCGCGTGCGCGGGGGAAGATTACACGGCGAGCCACGGGATGACAGGGGGGGGGCGGGGGGGGGGGGGGGGGCCGGGGTTGGCGGGGGGGCCGGGGGCGGGCTGGGGGGGGATCGGGGGGGTGTCCTAAAGCCGATGTGCTGCCGTGAGCTCTGTCAGCCCGCAGCCAATCGCATCTTCAGAGTCTGAGAAAGGTAATCGCTGACTGAAAGGTTCGCCTTTTTTGCAAGCTCCCTGGCAATAATCGTATCCTCGCGCCGCAACATGACAATCGACGCATGCTGCTTGTCGAAATACCCTTGAGTGTCTCTATCAATGACTGGGTCAACGCGCGTCAACTCCTCGTCGAGCTTATCGTAGTATTTCTCATCG
Source organism: Coriobacteriales bacterium (assembly GCA_031263105.1). Taxonomy (GTDB): domain Bacteria; phylum Actinomycetota; class Coriobacteriia; order Coriobacteriales; family UBA8131; genus JAISGJ01. Next base: position 11,560 of record JAISGJ010000208.1, on the reverse strand, counting down.
ATAACCACAAACCTCACCTCACCTTAACATCTGCACATATAGTTTTCGGCACTTCATCAGATGAAAGACTACGATCTGCCGGTTCTTTACCTCATAGAACAACTCAAGAAGCTCACCGCGTGCCGAGAAGCCAAGCATTACTTCAACACCATTTCGCCCCTCCAAAGGACTGTTGAAAACATAGGTATCGAACACAGCCTGTACATCGTTCTCGGAATAGCCGTGCTTCAAAGCAGATCGGCTGATAACGATGCTGGTGTCGTCCTGCGGCTTCTCCATGGCGGTATTATAGCATCTGAGGCAGGAAAACGGCGCTGACCCGAGACGCGAGGGATTGCCATGTCCTTCCAAATACCATACACTTGCTAGTAGTAGACACAATCTAATAGAACTGTTCGTATGCTGGAACCTATGCTGGGAACTATCCGAATGGAGAGCGGACATGGACTCGAAGCAAACCGAGATTTACGAGATCGTCGAACGCGCTATGGAGGGCAAGGGGCTGGTGGATGCCGACGTCAAGAGGCTCTACGAGACAGACCCCGCATCGAAGGAGGCCTTCCACATCCGCTGGGCCGGGCGCGAGCTCACGAACCGCTCCGCGAACGGCAAGGCCGAGGTGCACGCGCAGATCGGCCTCAACGGCACGCCCTGCCCCAAGAACTGCCAGTTCTGCTCCTTCGCCGTCTGCAACGGCGTGCGCAAGGGCAAGCTCGAGATGCCCCTTGAAGACGTGGTCGAGTACGCGAAGATCTACGAGGAGGACGGCGCCAACGCCATCCTGATGCTGACGACCGCCACCTACTCCTTCGAGAAGCTCCTGGAGATGAGCACGGCGGTGCGCGGGGCGATCGGCACGGACATGCCCCTGCTCGCCAACACCGGCGACATGACCCTTGAGCAGGCGAAGCAGCTCAAGGCCGTCGGCATCAACGGCGTCTACCATGCGGTGCGCATGGGCGAGGGCGTCCTCACCACCATCCCCGTCGAGACCCGCCTGCAGACCATCAAGAACGTGCAGGAGGCGGGGCTTTCCATCTCCACCTGCGTGGAGCCCGTGGGTCCGGAGCACAGCTCCGAGGAGCTGACGGAGAAGACCCGGCTCTGCATCGACATGGACGCAAAGTCCGCCGGCCTGGGCCGGCGCATCGGAATCCCCGGCACGGCGCTCTTCGACAAGGGGATGATAACGGAGTTCACGGGCTCGCTGTTCGTCGCCGTCTACCGCTTGGCCACGGGCCTGGAGCCGCGCCTGAACTGCTCGGGGCACTCCCTGCTCACCGCACACGCCGGCGCCAACCTGGCCTGGGCCGAGGTGGGCACCAACCCCCGCGACACGCTCGAGCGCACGGAGAAGGGCGGGCGCGGCCAGAGCCTCGCCACCGCGACCCGGGTCTTCAAGGAGGCCGGCTGGGAGGTCCTCGAAGGCCCCTCACCCGGCTGGATGCTGGACTGACGCCAGGCCCTGCCCGTGCAGGAGCCACGTTACTGTTCACACCCCACTGCCATCCCGGGCCCCCACTGCCATCCCGGGCCTGCCGAGGGATCCACGACCGCGCAAGCGGTCGACCGCAGGTCGAAGGGCCCCTTGGCCTGCCGTTGGACACTGCGTGTCCAAAGATTCCTCGGCGGGGCCCGGGATGGCAGTGGGGTGTGAACAGTAACGTGGAAACACGAGGGCGCCTCGTTGCCAGGCTCACGCCATGGCCGCAGACGTGCTTCTACATGCAGCTGCCAGGGCCTCGGCGAGTCTGCCGGCCTGGGCGTTCGAGGCGAGGTAGGCCATGCCTTCCGCGCACAGGAGCCTTTCGCCGTCGAGGCTGTCGAATATCACCACGTCGTCACGGCGTGCAAAGCTCTCTTGGAGCAGCTGGGAGCCACACACGTGGATCATGGTGCCGAAGTCGGCAAGCGCGAAGTTGCTTCGGCTGTTTGCCGGAATCATGCAGAACTCAAGGTCGAGGTCCTCGCCCAGCAAATGGGTGACGACCTGCCTCCAGTCGTCGAAATGCGCCCCGCTGTTGATGACCACGGTCTGGCCCTTGAGGTCTTTACGGGTGAGCTGGCCGCGTGCGGCCAAAGGGTGGCTCCTCGCCATGCAGAGCGACATTTCCCCGTATCCCGCTTCCACATGTACGATGCCTCTGGATTCGATCTGCTCAGACAGCGTGGGAAGATAGGCGTAGCCGCTACAGATGCCCAAGTCGATGATGCCCTTTTCCAGGGCATCGAACGCTGACGTCTCGAAATCGAGATCGACAAAGACAAAGGGGCATCCTTCGAACCGCATCAAGGCCTGACACACCTCGGAAGAGGCTGCCATAGCCTGAATCCTCAGAGGCGGCAGTTCACGCGCCCTGTTCGCACACTGCTCCTGTGCCTCCGCATACAAGGTCAGCAGCTTCTGGGCATAGCCGAGAAACTCCACTCCCGCCGCCGTAAGGCTTAAGGAGGAGGCGCTGTGGTCTATGAGGTCGAAGCCCAGGTCCTTTTCCAGCGCACCGATATGGGCGCTCAGGCTGGATTGGGAGATGTACAGCTCCCCTGCCGCCTTCGTAAAGCTCCGACGCTTCACCAACGTGAGAAACTCGTTCAATGATTCAAATCGCATGGTATCCCACTTCCTTCCTTGATGTTTTGCCATTTTCCCCGAATCCGCATGTGCAAGCAAGGGGAGAAGGAGAGGGCACGATGGGTGTACCGGAGCGATGGCGGGCGATTCGATTTTCAGATGGCCTCGCCCGATTTTGTCCGCACAGCCATGGAAACTCCGATTTTGTCCATCAGCTGCCCGTTTGCCATACTGGGCCATCGGCTGCATGGGCATGCATGGGAGTGTGCGCACATGCAGGGGCCGACAAGGGAAACGGGGCACTCCTCACAGGGAAGCTCCACCAGTGGCTAGGAGGAACAAAGATGGAAAAGAAAAAAGAAGAACGGCAGACGGAGCTCAGCCAGACAGGCCTCAGCAGGCGGAGTTTTCTGAGGGGCTCGGTGCTGGCCGCAGGCGGCGCTGCCTTGGGGCTGGCGGGGTGTGCACCCGAGAGCGGCGGGGCGGCGGCGGACGGCGGCGCGGCGGCGGGCGACGCGGCAGGTGCCGCACAGGGCGAGGCGGAGGCCTGGGACAAGGAGGTCGATGTCCTCGTTGTGGGGACCGGCACGGTGATACACGCCGCAATCGCCTGCTCTGAACTGGGCTCCAAGACGGTGCTCATTGCGGAGAAGGATCCGGCGGTGTTCGGCGGAACGTCGTCCACCTCGGGCGGCGGACATGCCCTCGCGCTTCTCAGCTTCGACGCGGACGAGGGCATCGAGGACACGCGCGAGGACGTGCTCACCTACATGAGGCTCTGTGGCGACGACCGCATGGACGAGAACGTACAGGCGGCCTTCGTCGACACCTGCGACGAGTTCGCCCATTGGGTCCTCGACACGCACGGCTGGGCCAAGTGGGGGCACATCAACCGGGCGTTCAGCGACTACTACGAGCTCTACGAGGGCTCGCTGCCCGGCGGGTTCGGGCATGGGAGCTGGTACCCCTTCAGCGCCGAGGGCGAGCAGCTGGGCGCACCCAAGCAATGGCCGGTCTATCAAGCGTATGTGGACAGCCATGAGAACATCGAGCTGTCGATGGGCACCTCGATCAAGTCCCTCGTCACCGACGGCACGGGCGCGGTCGTCGGCGCGGTGCTCGACGACGGGGGCGGGGACATGCGGGTCAAGGCGGGCGCCGTGGTACTCGGCACCGGCGGCTTCGAGCACAACGAGGAGATGCGCAGGTTCCACCTCCCCTTCCCCTACTACCGTTCCAACGGCAGCCCGAACAACACCGGCGACGGCCAGCGCGTGGGCGCAAAGATCGGGGCGCAGCTCGCGCACATGGACGAGGCCTTCGGCTGCCCCCACTTCGACACGGACCCGGAGTTTAAGCCCGGCGTGTTCCGCTACGACGCTCCCGGCAGCGACGCCTTCGCGCCAAGGGGCTTCCCGCACAGCGTCATCGTCAACCGCAAGGGCAGGAGATTCGCCGACGAGGCGACCATGTATGCCACGTTCAACCGCTCCTTCGGCGTCTACGACACGGGCACCATGGAGTTCGTGAACATCCCCGGCTTCTGGATTGCGGACTCCGTCTACGCGGAGACCTTCCTCCTGCCGGGCTACGCGCCCGCCGCCACGCCGCCCGAGTTCGTGGTGCAGGCAGACACCTTGGAGGAGCTGGCCGACAAGCTGGGCATCGACAAGGAGGGCCTGCTCGACGAGATTGCGGCCTTCAACGCCAACGCAGCCAACGGGACCGACCCCGTCTGGCACCGCGGCAAGCCCGTCAGCGTGGACACGCTCGCCATGATGGGGCAGTTCATGCTGATGGAGGGCGCGACGCTCCCTGAGACGGTGCTCGGCACGGTCGAGAAAGGCCCCTTCTACGCCTGCCGCTACGTCCCCGGCATGATGGGCGGCACGCGCGGCGGCCTGAAGGTCGACGCGAACGCCCAGGTCGTGGACGTGGACGGCAGCCCCATCCCCGGCCTGTACGCAGCCGGGAACTGCTCCTCCGGCGTGGCGGCCTACTGGGCCGGAGGCGCCACCCTCGGCCAGGGAGCGGTGCTTGCCTACCTGGCCGCCAAGCACATCTGCGGGGCGTAGGGAACCCTGTAGGGGCGGATGGCAATCCGCCCCTACAGGGGGAATCGGGCACCCTGTGAACAAAACCGTCCCGTGCCTTCCATGCCGCGCCGCCACCGCTCCCCTACAGCGCGAGCACCCGGTCGGCGCGGGCGGCGAGGGACTCGTCGTGGGTCGCGTAGAGCAGGGCGGCCTCGCCGGAGAGGACGCGGCCGAAGAGCGCGTCGGTCACGATGCGCGCGTTCTCGGCATCGAGGTCGTTGGTGGGCTCGTCGGCGATGACGAGCGGCGGGTCGAGGAAGAGCGCACGGGCCGTGGCGACGCGCCGCTTCTGCCCGACGCTCAGCTGGTAGGGGTAGTGGTGCAGACGGTCTTCCAAGCCGAGGCCGCCGAGGAGCTCCTTCGCTCGCTTTGTCCTGTCCGCCACAGACATCCTGCGGGAGGGCGTGTGGATGAAGTTCGCGGGGACGGAGGCGTTCTCGCTGGCACGAAGTGCACCTATGAGCTGGGTGTGTTGGAAGAGGAAGCCGATCTTCTCGGCCCTCAGCACCGAGCGCGCGTTGTCGTTCAGCTGGGCGGCGTCCTCGCCGTCTATGAGGAGCGTGCCCTCGCTCGGCTCAAGGAGGAGCCCCGCGATGGAGAGCAGGGTCGATTTGCCGGCCCCCGAAGGGGCGACGACGGCAAGGCTCTGCCCCCGCTCGAGCGTGAGCGTGACGTCTTTCAGGATGCTCTCGGTCCCGAAGTCCTTGCCTATGGCGCACAGCTGCAAGAGCATGGATGCGTCTCCCGTCCAATTTCATGGTAGACCCTGCCAAATTTCATGGTAGGGGACCTCCGATTGCTGGCAGAAAGCCCGAAAGCCGACCGTGGCGTATACGAATACGTGAGGGAGGCTTGCAGGGCTTTATGTCGGTAATCGGAGGCCCCCTACCCTATGTCGACCTGTTTGAGCGCCAATGCCGGGTCGATGCGGTTGACCTGACGGAGCGGCACGACGACGGATGCGGCAGCGAACGCGAGGAAGACCAGTGTGATGGCGACGATGCCTGCCACCGCCGCCCAGGTGGGGAAGGCCGCGAAGGGGAACGCGCTCGCGTCCTGCAGGCGGAAGTACAGGATGCGATAGAGGGCTATCCCGCCGACGATGCCCGCGACCGCGCCCAGCGCCGTGAGGACGAAGGCCTCGCCGCCGATGACGGCCCGCAGGCCCCTCCGCGTCGCACCCAGGGCGCGATAGAGCGCCAGCTCCGCCTTGCGCTCCCATACCAGCGAGTAGAAGCGGGCCACGAACTGGAGCAAGGAGGCGACGGTGAGGACGATCCCTGCGGCGAACATGAGGGCGAAGACGACGCTGAGCTGCTTGGTTATGTCCTCCACGACCTTGGAGCGCTCGATGACCTTGACGCCCTGGCCCTCGATCTTGTTCTTGGTCAGGTAGGGCTCGTACCCCGGCTCGTAGTCGAGGAGAATGGCGGAGACAAGGCCTCGGGGGTCGCCGTAACGGTCCCAGAAGTGCTGGAGCTGCGGGGTCGCCGCCACCAGCTCGCGCAGACGGTCTATGTCCATGAGGATCGCGTTGTCCAGCTCGGTGCCGCTTGGCTCCAGCTCGGCGACGACGCGTATCCGCGCACCGAGCAGGGAGCCGCTCCCCGACTCGAACCCGAGCACGTTGCGCCCGATGACGACCTCGTCGTCGGCCAGGCCATGCGTCAGGTCGTAGTCCGTATAGGAGCCGATGAGCCAGTCGCTCGTGGCGTCCACCCCGATGACGCGCACCTCGCTGCCCGTCGAGCAGCAGCCCTCCGCCAGCGACTGCCCGTAGAACTGCACCGTCGTGCGGCCCACGCCGTCGATGGCCGCGACCTTCTCGGCAATCTCCGCATCCAGGTAGATAGGGGCAGGCGCACCCGCGAACAGGACGTCGGCGTCGTCCAGGTACTCCGATGCCTCCCACGGGACGACTGCGACCTCGGCCCCCCGGCGCTCCTCGGCCAAGGCGATGCCGCGCTGCATGCCGCCGTAGAGCAGAAAGAGGGCGACGAAGGCCGCGATGCTCACCGCGATGGTGAGCACCACGGCGATCGTCTGGATGCGACGCGTCCTCAGGCTCTGAAGGACAAGGTACCTCATCTGCTGCTCCGCAAGGCCCTAGACCCGGGCCTTCGGCAGGTCTTCCTTCTCAGGGTCGGCCTTGACGAACTGAACGGCGGCGATGACGAGCACGACGGCAACGAGCGCCAGGACGTAGACCTTGGTGACGTTGCACTGCATGGCCTCGTCGGCACAGGTGCCGATGACGAACAGGGGGAGCAGGGCGATGAGAACGGCGCTCAGCGCCTGTGCCACCGCCGCCGTGCGACGGCCCTCCTTGGTGGAGAGCGTGCCGGAGTACGCCGCGAAGACCGCGCCCGCAAGGGCGAGCGCGGTCACGGCGCGGTAGGTCCAGTGGCACTTCATGGGTGCCGCGCCCCCGTTGGCCAGCTCAAGCGTCCCCGTGCAGGGCCCGAGAAAGACCGCTGCCGCAGCGATTGCAAGCATGGCTGCGGCCATAAGCCCCGCCGTGACGGCCCACGCCTTCTGCTTCATGTCCCGCCTTACGCGTCGCTGCCGTACCAGGCGCCGGCCAGGGCGACGAGGTCCTCGACATAGGCCTCGTACTCCGCCGCGTCCGCAGGCGCGTCGTCGAGGGCGCCGGCATCGTTGCAGATGTCCCAGTTCGCACGTATGGACTTGTCGTAGGCCGCCTTGTCTCCGCCGCCGAAGTAGTAGGACGAGAGCAGGCGCTCGTGGATGTCGATGGTCTCCTCCGCAGACGGGGCCTCATAGCCGAAGTTCTGCAGCATGGCCTCGCTGGAGGCGACGTAGCCGCCGTCCTGGATGATCTGGGCGGCCTCGCCGGGATTGGCCATGATGAACTCGTCGGCCATCTGGAAGGCCTTGGCGACGCGGCGGGCGAGCTCGGGGCCGTCGGCCTTGTCGAGCGTGAGCTGGTTCATCGCAAGGAAGCAGCAGGTGTAACCGCTGAAGGGGCTGTCCTCGGCGTTGTTGAATATCTTGGTCGCCCCCAGCAGCGTGGCGACCTCGGGATACGGATCGAAGTGCGCGAAGGCGTCGATCTCGCCCGAGAAGAGGGCGGCAAGGGTGGCAGGGCCGCCGCCGTTGACCACCCAGTTGACCTTGGTGTGGTCCGCCCCCGCGTTCTTCATGGCCGAGGAGAGGAATATCTGCCCCATGTCCTGCGCGGCGAAGGTGCCGACGGTCTTGCCCTCGAGGTCCGCCACGCTCGTGATGCCCGTGGCCGCGCCCGCGACTCCCTGTATGCAGCCGGTGTGCACGTTGTCGATCAGCTTGATCCCCGCGCCGTTCTTGATCATCGGGAAGAAGTTCGGCGTCGCCTGGAAGAAGTCCAGCTCGCCGTTCGCAAGCGGCTCGGCCGAACCGGCGGTGATGAGGAGCGGCTCGGCAGCGACGCCGCACTCCTCGAAGTAGCCCTTCTCAAAGGCCACGTAGATCGGTGTCTCGCAGGTGCCTCCCCAGTAGCCAATGACGGCCGGGATGCTCTCTGGGACCTCAGGGGCATCCGGGGTCTCGGTGACATCCGGGGTCTCCGGGGTCTCCTCGACGGGAGGTGGCGCCGGCTCCTCCGGCTTGGCGCAGCCGCTGACGGCCATGGCGGCGGCGCCCGCAGCGACGGCCGCAGACACCTGCAAGAACTTCCTCCTTGATAGCTTCGTGCTCATTTCCGTGCTCCTTTCCTTCGATTCAACTGAGGAGCTGCCCTGAGAGCAGCCCCAAGACTTCTCGCCTTTTGGCGACAAACCCATCGGAAACACGATTACGCGGATGCGCGAGGCCTATGGAGACCTCGCCGATAAGGCGGCCCGGGCGGGCGGACATGACGATCACGCGGTCGCACAGGTAGACCGCCTCCTCGATGTCGTGGGTGACGAGCAGGTAGATGGCGCCGCTGCGCCGGTGCATCCCGATCACCTCGTCCTGTATGGACATCCGGGTGAAGGCGTCGAGCGCAGAAAGCGGCTCGTCGAGCAGGACGAGGCCGGGATCCTGTATGAAGGTGCGGGCGAGCGCCGTGCGCGAGGCCATGCCTCCCGAGATCTGGTAGGGGTAGGAGCCCTCGAAGCCCTCAAGGCCCATCATCTTCAGGTATTCGTCTACCTTGTGCTCCCTGCCCTTGAACACCTTGCGGGCCTTGAGGCCGAAGGCGATGTTGTCGTACACCGTCAGCCAGTCGAAGAGCGCGGCGCTCTGGAAGACGAGCCCACGGTCGAAATGGGGGCCGTCGATGGGCTGTCCGTCGTAGACGAGGCTGCCGCCCTGCTGCCGGTCGAGCCCTGCGAGAAGCCGCAGGAAGGTCGATTTGCCGCAGCCGGACGGGCCGACGATGCCGACGATCTCGCTGCCCTCGACGGAAAGGCTGAACTTGTCCAGCACGAGCAGGTCCTCGCCGGCCTGGTCCGGGAAGATGCGCACGACGTCGCGTGCCTCGAGGCGGTGCTGCGCCGTCTGTTGCGCGGCCTGCTGGGCCGCCTGCTGCACGGCCTGTTGGGCCGCCTGCTGCGCGGCCTGTTGGGCCGCCTGCTGCGCCGTGCCTACCATCTCACGAGGCCCTTCTGCCACTTCATCACGTGGTCGCGCACCTTGAACAGCAAGGTGATGAGCACGAAGAAGATGACGATGAAGACGCCCACGGTCGAGAAGACCCGCCCGTATTCTCCCCAGCCCTGTGCCCAGGTGATGTACCAGCCAAGACCGGCCTTCACCCCGAGCATCTCGGAGACGATGAGTGCCGAGAAGCTGTTGGAGAGCCCCATGAACATGCCGGTGAATATCGCAGGGAGTGCTGCGGGAAGCGCCACATGGAAGAGGATATGGGTCTCGCTCGCGCCCAGGACGCGCGCGGTCTCGACGAGGCGCCGGTCGGTGTCCCTGATGGCAGACGAGAGCATGAGCGTGAAGGGGAACCACATCGCCAGCGCGATGAGGAAGAGGCCTGCGGCGCGCGAGGAGGGCATGATCGCCACGGCGATGGGAACCCAGGCGGCGGCGGGCATGGGGCCGATGATCTTGAGCACCGGGCTGAGCCAGTAGCTGCATATCCTGCTCCAGCCCATGGCCAACCCCGAGAGGAAGCCGGTGGCCGCCCCGATGGCGAGGCCTGTGAGCAGCAGCTGCATGGACGCAGCAAAGGACTCGGCAAGCTCGGCGGTGCGCGTCGTGAAGGTCGAGAGGGTCTTGTCGGGGCTCGGCATGAACGGCAGCTTGAGGATGCCGGTCTTGAGCGTGAGGATGTCGAGCGTCTCGAGCAGGAGGAAGAGCACGAACAAAAGCCCCGAGAGATGGAGCATCCTGACACGCAGCCTCGGCAGGAAGCACGCAAAGGCCAGGAGCACGACGTAGATGCCGAGGAGGGCAAGGAGCGTCCACTGGTAGGTGGAGGGCTCGTACCCGGGAGGGTAGCTCGTAGGCAACGCGAGGTGAAGGCCCAAGGCGATGAGGATCCCGGCCACAGGCAGCAGCAGGAACACAAGCTCGCGAAAGGTGACGGTCCTCTTCTCTGGTTGCGGCAAGAAGCTCATAGACGCATCCGCATACTACCCCGACAATCCCATGGGTCTGCCTCCCGTTTGGCATATACTCTGTTAGAAGAGTATCACCACTACTAGAGTATGTCAATTAGTCGGAGTGCCGAAGGGGTTACAAGTCACACCCCCACGTTACTGTACACACCCCCACTGTCATTCCGAGCGCAGCGAAGCGAAGCCGAGGAATCCTTGGGCGCACCAGCGCCCAACTGCAGCCGAGGGGACGCATCTGCCCGCAGTCGGCTGCTTCGCAGCCGAAGATTCCTCGGCTGCGCTCGGAATGACAGTGGGGTGTCCGTGAAGGGTGTGTCAGTAACCGACAGAGGGGACGGCAATCGCTTATACTACTCCTTCGTGTTGTCTCGTACCGAAGGAGGGGGGACCATGGGCGGCTTTGAGGTAGGGTTGGCGGTAGCGCGGCACACTCCCCGCCCCCTGTCCCACGAAAGAAAGGTGTTGGAATGCGACTCGTCTCGTGGAACGTGAACGGCCTGAGGGCGACCATCAAAAAGGGCTTCTACGAGGTGTTCGACGCCCTCGATGCCGACGTGTTCGCCCTTCAGGAGACCAAGCTGCAAGAAGGCCAGGTCACCCTTGAGATACCCGCCTCCTACCACCAGACCTGGAGCTATGCGGAGAAGAAGGGCTATTCCGGCACTGCGGTGCTCTCGCGCGAGGAGCCGCTTCGGGTCGTCCGCACGCTCGGCCTCGGCCCTCGGGACAAGGGCGGGCCGGGCCTTCCCGACCCCACCGTCGTCGATACGGAGGGACGCCTGTGCGCCCTCGAGTTCGAGCGCTACTGGTTCGTATGCTGCTACACGCCCAACGCGCAGGACGAGCTGAGGCGCATAGACCTGCGCCTGGCATGGGGGGCGGCGTTCACGCGCTTCGTCTCCGGCCTCGCCCAGGACAAGCCGGTGGTCGTCTGCGGCGACCTCAACGTGGCCCACAACGAGATCGACCTGAAGAACCCGGGACCCAACAGGGGCAACGCCGGCTTCTCCGACGAGGAGCGCGCGGACTTCCAGGCGCTGCTCGATGCCGGTTTCACCGACAGCTTCCGCTACCTGTACCCCGACCGGGCAGGCGCGTACTCATGGTGGAGCTTCAGGAGCAACGCCCGCGCCAACAACACCGGATGGCGCATCGACTACGTCCTCGTGTCGAACGACCTGCAAGGACGCATCGAGGAGGCCCGCATCTATCCCGAGGTCCACGGCTCCGACCACTGCCCCGTAGGACTCGAGCTCGCCCTGTAGGCTGGGTGCCAGGACCCAAGGATCCCTCGGCTGCGGGGGCTTCGCCCCCTCCGCTCGGGATGACAGTAGGGC
>JAISGJ010000098.1 GCA_031263105.1 Coriobacteriales bacterium | reverse complement strand
CGCCCTGCAACGCTCCTACACGCAACGATAGGGGGTCGCCCTTTCATGGCGTTCGCTCCCAACAAGCCCAGAAAGCTCTCAGGGGGGATTCTTCTCATGATTCTCTGCCTGCTTTCGATTGCGATGATGACCGTCTGGGCGCGGGAGGGAACATCGGGGCCGCTCCATCGTGTGAAGTCCGCCGTAGAGACGGTGGTCACGCCGATACGGATAGCAGGCTCCTTCATCGCGACGCCTGTGACCGCGCTCGGTGACTTCTTCGAGAACGTTACGACCGAGGCCACCATCGTGGAGGAGTTGCGGAACCAGAATGAGGAGCTCCAGTCCCTTGTCTTACGCATGGAGGAGTACCGTCAGGAGAACGAACGGCTCTCCGACCTGCTTGAACTCAAGGAGGCCTACAATCTTGAATCCGTGGGCGCCCGCGTCATCAGTACGAGCGGCGATTCCTGGAACAAGGTCATCACCATCAACAAAGGCAGCGTCGCCGGGCTCTCGATTGGCATGCCGGTTCTGAGCGCGAATGGGCTCATAGGGCAGATAGAGAGCGTGAGTCTCTACAGCTCGGTGGCGCGTCTCATCGTTGACGAGAAAAGCGGGGTGGCCGCCTTCCTTCAGACGAGCCGCGTCGAGGGCGTGCTCTCGGGCTCGCTCGACGGCATCCTTTACCTCGATTTTGTCCCGCTGAGTGCCACCGTCGAGCCGGGCGACACGGTCATTACTTCGGGGACAGGCGGCGTCTATCCCAAGGGCATCCCCATCGGAGAGGTTGTGACGGTGCGAAACGTCCCGTCAGATGTCTACAAGACCATCATCGTCAGACCCATCTCGCGCGTGACATCCTATGAAGAAGTGCTCGTCATCACCGGCAAGGAGGCGGAGATAAGCATTTCGGAGGCTGCGGGGGCCGCAGATTCCGCGGGGGACGCGCAGGGCCAGGGAGGCGGACAGGGTCAGGGGGACGGTAGCGCCGGGGCAGGTGAGTGACGATGGAACCGCGCGAGATGAAACGTTCGTTCACGGTGGTGGGCTCGCTCATCGCTTTTTTGCTCCAGGTCGCCTTGGCGCCGCATATTGCCATCCTCGGTGTTGTGCCCAATCTCTGCCTGGGATTCGTCGTTCTCAACGCCATGTTCTGCAACAGTACGCGCGCGTCTTTGACGGGCTTTGTCCTCGGCCTGCTCTATGGCCTCACGACGCAGGGTCCACTCGGCGTCATGTCGCTTGTGCTGGCGGTCGTCGGCTACAGCGTCAGTTCTCTCAACAAGGAGCTCTTTGCGGGAAGCTGGCGCGTCCAAGCGCTGTTTCTCCTGGTTGCGGCCTTTTTTGGCGAGCTGCTCTACGCGGGCTTTCTGTCCATTTTGGGCGATGAGCCCGATTTCCTCCGTTCCGTCGGTATGCGCGTGGTGCCCGGCACCCTCTATGACGCGGTCTTTGGCCTTGTCGTGTTTCCGCTCATCCATCGTTTTGGGTCGGGCAGGAAAAAGGACCCCAACGCTCTTAAAGGCAAGTTTGACTAGGATGAATGTTACAACGCTCATAGCCATTGTGGTGGTCGTGGTATTCATCGTCGTATTCCTGACGTTGGTCATCGTATTTGCCGTCCGCGCACGGCGGCGTAAGGGGCTCTTTGTGCGAGAGCGCTTTGGCCGCCATGTGGTGCCCGAGGGCGTCGGTATCAAAGACGTGCGCAAGCCCGACGTGCACGAGCGCAACGACCGCAAGGCGGGGCGTGGCCGCCTGTATGCCTTTGGTCTCGTCATAACCGGCATCTTTGGGACGCTTGCCATGCGATTGTGGTCCCTCCAGATGATTTCCAGCGGCACCTATCAGAGGATGGCCGAGGAGAACATGACTTCGGAGGCATCCCTGCCCGCGACCAGGGGCCGCATCCTCGACCGCAACGGCGCAGAGCTTGTGGGCAACCGTCCGTCGCTGTGCGTGATGGCACCCAAGCGGGTTGTAGAAAACCCGGTGCAGGTGCATCTGCTCTCGCTGGTCCTCGGCATCCCCAAGGGCGTCGTGCGCTACCGACTGCTCAACGATAACCTGGGGGCGCAGGCCGACCGTGTCCTGGCGACGGACGTGCCGATGAGCGTCGTGTCGTTTATCAAGGAGCATCAGCAGCTCTTCTCGGGTGTGGAGGTGACCGAGCGAACGGCGCGGACCTACCCGCATGGCAGCCTTGCTGCCCATGTCTTAGGCTACATCGGCACGGTCACGCAGGTCGATCTGCAGCTTCCCAACCAGATAGTCGATTACGAGGGCGACGACCGCATCGGCAAGAGCGGGGCGGAGTATGCCTTTGAGAACGTGTTGCAGGGGACGCGGGGGACCCGCACCTACCGCGTCGACAGTATGGGCAATCCGATAGCCCTGCTCAGCGAATCGCCGCCGCAGAACGGCTCAGACGTCTGCCTGACCATCGACCTCAGGCTCCAGCAGGCGGCAGAGCAGATCCTCGCGGATGTGCTCGTCTCCTCCCATCTGAAGGGCTTTCCTTATGCGGACGCGGGCGCGCTCGTCTGTCTCGACATTGAGGACGGTGGCATCCTCGCTTCCGCGAGCTATCCCACCTTCAATCCCGAGGACCTGGCGAACGGCATCTCCGAGGAACTGTGGCAGAATTTGACCCGCAAGGAGTCCGGCTATCCGTTGACCAACCGGGCCATAGCCGGTCTGTACCCCGCCGCGTCCACCTTCAAGGCCTTCACGGCCCTCGCCGGGCTTGAGCACGGTGTTGTCGCGGGCAATACGAGCTTTAACTGCACGGGATCCTTCGATGCATATGGCGAACAGTATACGCAGAAGTGCTGGATATTCCCCAACGGCCACGGCTGGCTCGGTCTCGAGGAGGCGATCAACCAGTCCTGCGACATCTTCTTTTACAGCGTCGGGGCGCGTTTCCATGAGCGCTGGGAGGAAGCGAACGGCGCCGACAAGACCAACGACCTCCAGGACTACCTCAGAACCTGGGGCTTTGGCTCGGTGACGGGCGTCGACATTCCGGGCGAGGCGGAGGGCCGGGTCCCTGACGCGGCGTGGAAGATCAGCACATTCTCCGATGTCCCTGAGCTTGCGCAGTGGCAGCCCGGTGACATGACGAGCATGTGCATCGGCCAGGGCGACCTGCTCGTCACGCCGCTCCAGATAGCGAATGGCTACGCGGGCATCGCCCGCAAGAAGATGCTCAAGCCCCATTTCTTCCATCAGGCCCTCAACAACGAGGGCGAGGCGGTTGTGAAAAGTACGCCGAAAGATAGCGATATCCAACCGAGCATCAATGGCGGGTATGTGGCCCGTGTCGAGGACGGCCTGCGGCGCGTGATAACCCGGACGGGTGGAAAATTCAACCAACTTCCTGTCCAGGCGGCTGGCAAATCGGGAACCGCGGAGGTTTTTGGGAAGGCCGACTTCTCCTGGTTTGTCGCCTATGCCCCGGCTTCCGATCCCAAATACTGCGTCGCCTGCCTGATCGAACAGGCGGGTGACGGTTCATCGGCGGCGGTGTTGGGTGTTCAAC
>JAISGJ010000011.1 GCA_031263105.1 Coriobacteriales bacterium | reverse complement strand
CGCCCCCCCCCCCCGCCCCGGCCCCCCCCGCCCCCCCGAGCCCCCACCGCCACCCCGAGCCCCCACTGTCATCCCGAGCCTGCCGCGGGATCCTCGACCGCGCCAGCGGTCGACTGCGGCCGGAAGGTGCCTCGGCCTGCGGTCGGCTGCTCCGCGTTCCGTGGGCCTGTCGCGCCGTCCTCGCTGAGAACGCGGTGCGTTTTCCGGGCGCTCGGATCCAAGGATCCCTCGGCTTCGCTCGGGATGAGTTACTGTTCACGCCCCCACTGTCATTCCGAGCGCAGCGAAGCGAAGCCGAGGAATCCTTGGTTGCGAAGCGACCAACTGCGGTCGAGAGAGGCTTCGACCTGCGGTCGGCTGCTTTGCAGCCGAAGATTCCTCGGCAGGCTCGGAATGACAGTGGGGGTGTGAACAGTAACAACATCCCTACACTGCGCCGGGCACGCGTGGCGCAGGGGTGCAGGAGGCTGTCCCTATGAGGTAGAATACGCATATGTTCTCATCGAAAGGTTCGACCGTCCAGTGGACGGTCGAAGGAGCGGCGAGCCTGCGAGCGCGACGAGTGAGTCGGCGAACGCAGGAAGGCAGCGATTGAGAAAAACATACGAAAGGAGACCAGCTATGACAGAGTTTGCATCCTCGAAGACCAAGGCGAACCTCGAGGCCGCCTTCGCAGGCGAGTCGCAGGCGACCAACAAGTACGCCTACTATGCCGACAAGGCCCGCAAGGAGGGCTATCAGCAGATCGGCGCCATCTTCGACGAGACCTCGGGCAACGAGCGCCAGCATGCGAAGATATGGTTCCAGATACTCAAGAGCGACGGGGCGGTCCGCGGTGCCGTCCCCGACACCCCTGCGAACCTCGCCGACGCGGCGAATGGGGAGAACTACGAGTGGACCGACATGTATGCGCACTTCGCCAAGGATGCGCACGAGGAGGGCTTCGAGGCGATTGCGGCGCTCTTCGAGGCCGTCGGTGCCGTCGAGAAGGACCATGAGGAGCGCTACCGCACGCTCTTAGGGCGCCTTGAGGCGGGCGAGGTGTTCAAGCGCGGCAAGGTCTACGCTTGGAAGTGCCTCAAGTGCGGCCACGTCCACTTCGGCGAGGAGCCCCCGACGGTCTGCCCGGTCTGCGCCCATCCCAGCGCCTACTTCGAGCTCCGCGCCGAGAACTACTAAAGCCGGGGGTGTGACAGGGGACCGTGACAGGAGGACGGTTCCCCTGTCACCTCCCTGCGCCACTCACCGAATCGTGTTACGAAAATCATATAGTGTCACACTAATTCACCATTTGCCCGTTGCGCAAACCGCTTACCGAGTGAGGGCGGGGGCGGGCATGAATTCCCCCGCTTCTTTGACGATTATGTAACGGAGGTTTTTGCGATGTTTTTGTTGCGTAACGTAACGAAAGCCTCTGTAGAGAGAAACAATCAGGGAAACGGATTGTCTGTCCGGCATGTCGCCGGATACACAAGGAGGTGTGCGTATGACAACAAAGGAGGCCTGCGTCGACAGGTTCGACGCAATGCTTGAAGGCCGGGGGGTGACCCGCCGCCGCTTCTTGGAGTTCTGCGGTGCGATTGCGGTGTCGCTGGGGCTTTCCGAGGCGATGGCCCCTTCGGTTCGCGAGGCCCTTGCGGCGAGCGTCATCGGGAAGACGGAGGGGAAGCTGGCCCCGGTCATCTGGCTCGAGCTTGCGTCCTGCACCGGATGCACGGAGTCGCTTGCCTCGGCGGAGACGCCGGATGTCGCGACGATCGTGCTCGACCTCATCTCACTCACCTATGCAGAGACCCTCTCGGCCGGTGCGGGCTTCTCGTTGGAGGAGGCCAAGGAGGAGACCATCGAGGCGGGCGGCTACATCGTCGTCATCGAGGGTGCGATCATGGAGGGCTGGGACGGCAACGCGCTGAAGATCGCCAACGAGAAGTCCACCGATATCGTGCGCCATGCAGCATCGAACGCTACGGCCATCATCTGCGCCGGCTCCTGTGCCGTGGACGGCGGCTGGCAGGCAGCCGTGCCCAACCCCGGAGGCGCCATCGGCGTCCAGGCCTTCTTGGAGCGCTCGAAGGCCGACGGGAGCTTCGAGCACGAGGTTCCGCCTATCATCAACGTCCCCAGCTGCCCGTCGAACCCCGAGCACATCATAGCCGTGCTGGTCGATGTGCTCCTGCTCGGCGCCCCCCCTGCCCTCAACGAGTATGGGATGCCCTCGCTGATCTTCGACCAGTACATACACGACAACTGCCCGCGTCGCGGCCACTTCGAGAACGGGGAGTTCGTCTACCAGTTCGGCTCCGAGGAGGAGAAGAAGGGCTACTGCCTGTACCCCATGGGCTGCAAGGGCCCGCAGACGAAGAGCAACTGCCCGATAGTGCGCTGGAACCGCCGCGTGAGCTGGTGTGTGGAGGCGGGCGCACCCTGCGCGGGCTGCGCGAACGCCAACCCCGTGAAGGAGGGCTTCAACTGGGTTGACCTCAACACGCCCTTCCTCAAGCGCTTCAAGAACCTCCTGATAGGCGACATCCCCATCCAGCCTATGACGCTTGCCGCCGGTGTCACCGGCCTTGTCGTGGTCGCCCTGGTGGTTCACGGCGTCGGCATGAAGGTCACGGGCCGCACGAAGGGCGGGGCGGACTTCGAGAGGGAACGCGCGTGGGACACGAAGCATCCCGACCAGGCCATAGGCCCCGCGTCGGCCTCCGAGCCGGTGGCGAAGCTCAACGGCAGGCCCGCTGCTGCCGCCGACCCCGCTGCCGCCGACGCTGACACCGCCGACACTGACGCCGACGCCGCCGACGCGTCCGACACAGAGCACACGGAAGGAGGCGATGAATAATGCCAGAAGAGACCACAACCGCCGCACCATCGGAGGAGGAGCTGCCCAAGACGACTAGGGACGCCGAGGCCGCCGGAACCTCCGACCCCGCCTCTGCCTCCGACCCCGCCGGGACCTCCGAGGCCCCCGCGACGGCCGTGACCACCTCGGCCGCCGTGACCACCTCGGCCCCGTTGGCCGCCGGCAACAGGCCGAACGGCGCCTCGATAATCGATCCGGTCAACCGCATCGAGGGCCATCTCCGCATCGACATGGAGGTCGAGGACGGCATCGTCACGAAGTCCTGGGTATCGGGCGGGCTGTTCCGGGGCATGGAGCTCATCCTCCAGAACCGCCGGTCGGCCGACGCGGCCTACATCGCGCAGCGCATCTGCGGGGTCTGCCCCGTCTCGCATGCCCATGCCGCCTGCATCGCCGCCGAGAAGAGCTACGGGGCGGACGACTCGTTCTACAAGGCCATCCCGACCTCCGGGCGCATCCTGCGCAACCTCGTGGAGGGCGCGCAGTTCCTCCACTCCCACATCCTGTGGTTCTACAACCTTGCGGCGCTCGACTACGTGAACCCCCTCAACGCGCTCGACGCCGACATCGCAGACACCATCGCGCTCGCGAACGCGGCAGGCACCAGCCAGGCGGACTTCGCCGCCTTGCAGAAACGCCTCGAAGGCTTCGCGGCCAACGGCCAGCTCTCCATCTTCTCGGGCAACTGGTTCGACGCGAGGGAGCTGGACGGCAGCCCCGCCTACAAGCTGCCGCCGGAGCTCGACCTTATCGCCACGGCCCACTACCTTGAGGCCCTGGAGATGCAGGCGGTCGCCTCCGAGATAAGCGGCATCATCGGCGGCAAGATGCCGCACATCATGAGCTCGCTTCCCGGCGGGACGACCTTCGTCCCCACGGAGGAGAAGCTCGACGACATCCTCTTCCGCGTCAAGCGCCTGCAGGCCTGGGTCGCAGGCACGATGATTCCCGACACCCTTGCCATCGCCGGCGCCTACCTTGATGCGGAGGGCACGAACAGCGACTTCTTCTACGGCGGCAACGAGGGCAACTACATCGCCTGGGGCGTGTTCGAGTCGCCGAGCCGCAAGCCGGAGGAGCGCTACCTGCCCGGCGGCGTGTGGAGCTTCAACGACCCTGCGTACCAGAAGGTGCAGAACTGGGACGAGTCGCTCATCACCGAGACGACCGCCTATTCGTTCTACGACCGCGCCGTCGACGACACGACCCCGCGCAATCCGCGCGACGGCATCACCGCGCCGCTGTACAAGGACGAGTACGTGCTCGCAGACATCCGCGACCATCCCCAGGAGGGCGCGCCCTATACCTGGGACAAGGCCCCCCGTTACGACGGCAAGCCCTTCGAGGCCGGCGGGCTCTCCCGCCTGCTCGTCGCCTACCAGCGCGGGGTGAAGGAGGTCGTCGACGGCATCGACGGAGTGCTCTCCGCGCTCGGCGTGCCCGGGAGGCTCGACGTGCTCAACTCGACCCTCGGCCGGACCGGTGCGCGCAACGTCGAGACCCTGTACGTCGCCAACCGGATGGTCGAATGGGTGACCGAGCTCATCGAGGCCCTCAAGGGCGGCGACAGCGACAGCCTGACCTTCATCGAGTCGGACAACCACACCGGCGAGGGGGCCGGCATGTGGGAGGCCCCTCGCGGCGCGCTCTACCACTACATGAAGATCACCAACGACGTCATCGACAAGTACCAGATCATCATCCCCTCGACCTGGAACATCTCGCCGCGTGACGCCGACGGCGTCCAGGGCCCCATGGAGTCCTCGCTGCTCGGCGTGCCCGTCGAGGACCTGGACAAGCCCATCCACGCGTTGCGTGCGGTGCACAGCTTCGACCCCTGCGTCGCCTGTGCCGTCCACATCAACGAGCCGAAGACAGGCAAGACCTTCTCTGTCGTAACGAGCCCCTGGGGGGTGAAGTAAGATGGCGCATCTCGCACACTACCGTCAGGCGCATCCGCTCGTCTATGTCCTCACGCACTGGATCAACCTCGTCTCGATGCTGGTCCTCATCTTCACGGGATTCTATATCCACTTCCCGTTCTTCGCCGGCTTTATGGGGATAGCGCGCGGCGCACACCTGTTCTTCGCGTTCATCCTCGTGGCGAACATGCTCTTCCGCGTGGTCTCGGCCTTCTTCGTCAAGTCGGCGCCGACCGGCGGCACCCGCAAGACGGACTACGACTGGAAGGGCTTCCTGCCGCAAAAGGACAACCGGCACCAGCTCGGCGCGTGGATCAAGTACTACCTGTTCTTCAAGAAGGAGCATCCGCTCGGCGCCAAGTACGGCGTCCCGCAGAAGATCGTCTACGTGCTCGTCCCGGTGCTGATCCTCCTCATCGCCTTCACGGGCCTGTGCCTGTGGGCGCCCACCTCGGTCGTCGGCCCCTTCGCGGCCGTGAACGCCCTGGTGGGAGGCGTGGTCGTCATGCGCATCGTCCACTTCTTCTTCATGTTCGTCTTCATCATCTTCATGCTGCTGCATGCCTACCTGGCAAACGTCGAGGGCATCGCCCCCACCAAGATGATGTTCGGATGGAAGGAGCACGGCGGCCTCGTCTACGACCCCGACCTCCACAACATCGTCGGCGAGGACGACCTCGGCGAAGAGCACGCCAAGGACACCGCCGCATCATAGGAAGCTGCCGACCGACGCCTGTGCGCCTCCGCCTTTAATCGCCTTAGACAGCCCACCTCGGCGGGCTGTCCTGCTTGGGGACAAAAAAACCGCCCCGTGAGCAGGACTGACATAAGAAAACAGGCAAAAGGCCAGCAAGAGCGAGTAATCTTATGGCAGGCGAGCAGTCGGGATAGTACAAAAGCGTAAGCGGGGCAATGCGACAAAGGCAGTGTTCCGCTTTCTCTTGCTCAGGAGGGACTTGCTGTACTTTTCTTCGTATGGGAATTGTCCCGTAAAATCAATTCTGCGCTTTACAAACGTCTATTCAAATAGAGCCAGTGGCACCTAAGCCCTGCCTGCCTTACCAAAGTATTGCCCCGGAGACAAAGCCTGCTAAAAAGTCTATTTGAATAGGGGTATTGTCCGTTTTGTAGAAAAGTAAAAAGCGTATGAAAAAGGTGTCGTTTTCGGTGAAAAAACCGTCTGTGGGTAACGTTTGGAAACGGGACGGTATCTTTGTGGGCTCGGGGTTGTCGTCAATCGTTTTATGACAGCCGGAGCAAAGAAGCATGAGGTTGTCGATGGCATTGATCTCGTCATCTGTCATGCTTGCTTTGTGGCGAGGGCCATTTTTCCCCACACCATGAATATGGGCGTTTTCCGCATAGTTTCCGGAAGTGCCAAAAGTCGGATCGGCGTAGAGAAGTCTATTGCACATTTCACACCGTCCTGCCGCAACGCCCCAGAGCCGATTGACAACTTTGTAATTGACTTTTGTACGAGGCATTTCAGAACTCATTTTGCCACATCCGCATTCATTCGTCCTCATCATCCTTGGGTTCATAGAAGTAATCAACCTGTTCTTGGTTTCCCCCCGGGGGGAGTGATTTTCTGCGCTCCAAACGCTCTTGCGCCTCTGCGAGAATCGACCGTATCTTTTCCTCAAACAAGGCTTTGGGAGGCATTGTCGTCCAGTATTCGGCAACAGCGATGCCCGCTTTATCCATTTCGAGCATTTCTATCGTCTTGCGGTTTGCGGTGGCGCAGAGGATGATGCCGATGGGGGCTTCCTCGTTTGGTTTGCGCTCGTAAAGGTCAAGCCATTTCAGATAGAGTTCCATCTGGCTTTTGTAGGCAGCCTTGAAGCGACCTATCTTCAAGTCAACGGCAACAAGTCGTCTCAAAATGCGGTTGTAAAACAATAAATCTAAAACTATCTCATCCCCGTCTATATCCATGTGCTTCTGCCGCTTGACAAAGGTGAATCCGTTGCCGAATTCAAGAATGAAGGCTTCAAGTTCCGTGAGGATTGCCTTTTCCAAATCCGCTTCAAGAAAATTCTCTTTAAGCCCCAAAATATCAAGCAAGAAAGGGTCTTTGAACACATTGAACGGAACCGCCGACTGTGCCGACAACTCCGTGTTGGCAATCTCGCGCCGCTCGTATGCCTTGCGCGATATTTGATGGCGAAGCTCCCTTACGCCGTAGTTGCGCTCCATCGCGTCGCTTGCGTAGTACATACGCGCTTCCTCGGATTTTAGCGGTAGTATCTCCTTAAAATGCGACCAGCTCAATTGTCGCGACAGCGTAGCGAGAATTTTCTTTCCATACTCCGCACGCTCACCGCCAAGCAAGACGGAGTCGACGTATTTCCCAATCTCCCAGTACATAAGCGTGACCTCGCGGTTTGCGTATGCGCCAGCACGGGACTTGCGGTTTTCGATAATCGCCGATACACGTTCAAACAGAGCAGTCTCGTTGATGGTCGCTATATCGTTTGCAATAAGTGCCAGATGCTCTATCCCATCCTGCTTTTCTTTGCTCATGCTTTCTCCTCGCACGTCTGCCCGCATGGTGTTCGCTTTTGGAAAACATATCATTGGATTGCCTTCTTTCCTGTCAAGTATATATCGAACAAATGTTCTCTGCAACTTGAGAAAATCATCCTTTTCTT
>JAISGJ010000001.1 GCA_031263105.1 Coriobacteriales bacterium | reverse complement strand
AATCTTCGACCGCGAAGCGGTCGACCGTAGGTCGAAGGCCCCCTCCGACCTACTGTTGGTCGCTTCGCGACCAAAGATTCCTCGACTCCGCTTCGCTGCGCTCGGAATGACAGTGGGGGTGTGAACAGTAACCAGTAGTAACCAGTCCCGTGCCTCTGTCGCCCTCAGCAGGGGCAAACAGTGCTATGCTTGCTGTTTGTCGCATGGCCTCATCAATGAGGCCATGCGCCGCGAAACTCCGCTTGGACGGACACGGGAGACACGGACTGCCCATGAACGAATCCGCACCCGGTGCATTGCAGGGCGATGCCCCTTTGTGGCAGTCTGCTCAGATCGCGCATTTGAGGCACTCGGCCTTCTCCTGCTTCGCTCTCACTCTTCGATAGTGTATCTGCGGATGCTTCTCTCTCAAGGCAAGGGCAAGGCCTCGGATTCTGCCCTGAAGCTCGTCTCGCTCCTCGCGTTCGTCGTCGCCATCCTGGTGCATTCCGTCACCGCTTGGATCTTTTCGCTCAACATCGCTCGGCCCTTTTGGAACACCGCCCTCATGGCGCCGTGGTTCGTCTCATCTGCGCTCGTGTCGGGTCTGGGACTCGTCTTGATCCTCGTCCTGGTTCTCAGAAAGACAGGGCACCTGAGCGTGAGCGAGGGCGATTTGGGGAAGATGGGGAAGCTGTTGGGGGTCTTTGTGGCCGTCGACCTCTTCCTGTTCTTCTGTGATCTGCTCACGGGCGGCTATACGGGGGCCGGCACGGAATTCGAGTTGGGCGCACAGATGCTTGCAGGCCCTTTGGCCCCCTTCTTCTGGACCGAGGTCGTCGGCGGACTCGTTGCCTTGGTGCTCATGTTCGCGCCGTCCCTTCGTGCGCTCAGACCGGCCGTCATGGTCGCCGCCGTCCTTGCCGTGCTGGGCGTGCTCATGAAGCGCGTCCAGCTCATCGAGGGCGGCTTCCAGATCCCCAACCTCACCTACGCCGCTGCGCCGGTGGGCCTTCCCGTAGGAGATGCCGCCGCCGGGTCTTTGGGAAGTCCGGGGCTTGCGAGTGCCGCAGGAACCTTGGTCTACTGGCCTACGGGCTATGAGGCAGCGCTCTCGCTCTGCGTCGTGTCGCTCGGAGTCTGTCTCTTCCTGTTGGCCTTGTATTTTCTGCCGCTTTCGGACGAAACGGAGCACTGAGATCGCGCCGCAAGGACCTTGTTACTGGTCACACCCTCCACGGACACCCCACTGTCATTCCGAGCCTGCCGAGGAATCCTCGACCGCGCCCGCGGTCGACCGCAGGTCGAAGGACCCCCCGACCCAAAGATTCCTCGGCAGGCTCGGAATGACAGTGGGGGTGTGACCTCAGTAACAGGACCTTACGTTTTCAAACCCCGAAGTGACGCGAGCCGTTCACTGCCCGCTCAAGATATGTTAGGATTCCTGCATGAGCAGAGAAGTGGCAGAGTTCATGGTTTTTATTGTGGAGCAGGTTGCCAACCGATTTTTCGAGGGCAACCAATCCGCTGCCTATGTCGCCATGCAGGACTCCGGACTCTGGGCCTTCTTCTCGGATACCTATGACGTGAGCCACACTCTCGGTGTCGAGTATCTCTTGGAGGACGCCGAGAGGTGGTTTGTGCGAAACGGGGTCTGCCTTGCTTCTTTATCACGGTAGCGCTGTCGAGATCCAAGATCCGGACGTATCCGTCGGCAGGAAGAAACTGGACTTCGGTCTTGGCTTCTACACTACGACAATGCCTGCTCAGGCCGAGGGCTGGGCCAAAAGAAGATTCTTGAAAAGCTACGAGGTGCCGCAATGAGAAGGCTTACACCGCTGATCAGGCTGCTGGCGCATGATTTCGTCAACAGGCATCATATGAGTTACGACGAGGCGTTGGACAGCATCTACCGTTCCGAATTGCTCAAAATGATCCAAGACCCAGACACGACGTTCTCGACATGGGCACCTCTGGACTTATTGGATTTCTATGACAGGACAGAGCTGCGCGATGCGGCTGTTTCTGATGGATAACGCACTCTGCTCTTGACAGACTATCACTGTGGTGATATACTCTTGGTGAAACGGAGGGTCACACAGTGGATTCGATCCAAACGCTCTACCACGGCTCGACGGCCATCATCAAGAAGCCGCAGTTCGGCAAAGGAAGCCGCAGCAACGACTACGGCTACGGATTTTACTGCACGAAGGACCTGGGGCTTGCCAAGGAATGGGCCTGCGGCAGCAAGCTCGGCGGCTTTGCCAACGTCTACACGATCGACACGGCCGGGCTTGCCATCATGTGCCTGAACGAGCCGGAATACGGCATCCTCGACTGGCTGGCGGTTCTCGTCAACAACCGGGAGTTCGACATCACCAGCCCCATCGCCGCCGACGCGAAGGAGTACCTCACGGAGTTCTTTCTGCCCGACACAGACGCATATGACGCCATCATCGGCTATCGCGCCGACGATTCGTACTTCGCCTTCGCGCAGGACTTCCTGAACAACACCATCTCGCTCAGGCAGCTGAACCGCGCCATGCACTTCGGCTCGCTCGGCGAGCAGTTCGTGCTGAAGAGCCAGAAGGCGTTCGGCCTCATCCGCTTCGTTGAGAGCATCCCGGCGGACGGCGAGGTGTATCATCAGTTGCGCCTGAAACGCGACAGCGAGGCCCGAGAGCAGTACCTGCGCCGCGAGAGGAAGGCCGGTCGCGGCGGGGGCGATGTGTACCTGGCAACCATCATCGACGAGGAGATGAGGCACGGCGATGAACGCCTACAGGAAATCCTACGTGCGTAGAAGCGCCGAGGCGTTCGGCAACATGATGGAGTATGCCACAGGCGCCTGCGGCTTGGACGGCGCAGTGTTTCTACAGATGTTCATCTCGTCCGGACTTGCCGATGACTTCGAGCACGGAAACCCGAAGGTGGTCGCGGGCATGAGCGGGCTTGAGCTCGCCGGCTGCGCCATACGCTCGGCGACGGGCGAAGCGCCGACCGCGCCGCCCACCGATATGGTGGGGTTCCGCACACCGGAGTTCTGGGCCGGTTGGGCGTTGGCGCACTATCAGTGGCACTCGGCAAGGAGCTTTCAGTCGATACTCCGTGCGCTCCCTTGGGAGGAGGTCGTTTCGCTCTACCACCCCCTGCACGAGGCCGATGTCACCAAGTTCTACGCTGTCGCAGAGGAACGCTACAGGCAGGCGAACCCGCAGACCAACCTCAAGCGGCTGCGCGAGGCGGCGGGGCTTTCGCAGGCACGGCTTGCCGAGGAGTCAGGCGTGTCGCTGCGGTCTGTCCAGATGTACGAGCAGCGCAACAAGGACGTCAACAAGGCCAGCGCCATCTCGCTTGCCAAGGTCGCCCGCGTGCTGGGCTGCGACATGGAGGACCTGCTGGAGAGCGAGCCGTCCGACACGCCGCACTGACCCAAGCCCCAAGGCAGTGCCGAGAAGCGTTCGATTCCCTTGAATGCCTCTGATACGATTCGTCTCATTTTGCCGACAACGGCCCGTATGGTACACATAAGCCCGTGTTCCGCCTGATGCCCCGTGATACGGTTAGATGCGGTGCCCTGTCAGGATAGCGGGGCCATGGGGCCTTCGGGCCGACGTGAAAGGGAACGAGGAGGACGAATCATGGAACAAGGCATGCAAACGGGCATCTCTCGGCGCGACCTGCTCAAGGGAGCGGGGATCGGGGCGGCGGCGGTCGCTGCCCTGGGGATCCTGCCGTCGTGCGCCCCTGCGGCACCCGCAGGCGGCGGCGACGCCTCGGGAGGAACGGGCACAGCGACGGGCGGGGCAGACACAGGCGCTGCCACCGACACCGCAAGCGCTGCGGGCGCGCACTCCTGGGACAGGGCCAACGCACCTGCGCCCATCGACGCCGCCGAGATCGTGCGGACCGTCGACACTGAGATAGTCGTCTGCGGCGGCGGCATGGCGGGCACCGCCACAGCGGCGCGGGCGGCGGAACTGGGCGCAAAGGTGGTGGTCCTCGAGAAGGACGCCGTCCTGCACGGGAACGGCATCGGCGGGACGGGCGGCGCCTGGTCCAAGGTGCTAGAGGAGAACTACGCGCCGCAGGGCTACTACATCGACAAGCCCCTCAACCAGGCCCGCTGGATCAAAACCTGCGCCGGACGCGCCCGCGAGTCCTTCGTGGCCAAGTGGTTCCGCGAGTCGGAGCGCAGCATGGACTGGCTCATCGACATGTCCTTCGCCGACGGCGCCATCTGCCTCATCACCGCCAACGCCTCGAACCAGGAGATACACAAGGAGGAGCACTCCTACCACTGGCTCATGGGCGGCAGCATCGGCGACCAGATACCCGCCGAGGACCTGGGGGGCGGCTTCGGGCCCGACGCGACCCCGAGCAAGTATCCCGAGATCAACATGGCGACCATCGCCGAGTACCGCTTCAAGGCCTTCGCGGAGAAGACCGGCAACGCCGAGTTCGTCTTCGAGTCCCCCGTCGTGCGGCTCGTCCAGCCCGACGGCCCGGGCACGAAGGTGACCGGCGTCGTCTGCGAGGCCGCCGAGGGCTACGTCCAGTACAACGCGAGCAAGGGCGTGGTGCTCTCTACGGGCGACATCAGCTACAACGACGAGATGATGGACTACTTCTGTCCCATCGGCCAGAAGGTCTACTCGAAACTCAACGGCGCCCCCGGCAACGTCGGCGACGGCCACAAGCTGGGGCATTGGGCCGGCGGCGCCTTCATGGACGGCCCCTGGCCCACCATGATGCACCCGCAGGCGCTCGCGGGCTTCCACGGCCCCTTCATGTTCGTCGACCCCACGGGCAGGCGCTTCTTCAACGAGGCGACCTGGGTGCAGGGCAAGTGCGTGGGCGTCATCACCCAGGCCCGCCGCGCCGAGGGGCAGACCGAGCCGAACTACGCCTGGTCGGTCTTCGACAGCAACTGGAAGCAGTACCTGCTGGAGAGCCTGCCGGTCGGCGGCGGCATGTTCTGGGACACCTTCCGCATGTTCGGCTCCAGCTACGAGGAGGCGGTCGAGTCCATCGCCCAGCAGGTGGAGGGCGGCCTTGAGGCCGGCGACCCGAACCTCGTCACCGCAGACACCCTCGACGAGCTGGCGGAGAAGATCGGCGTCCCCGTAGACGCCTTCAAGGCCGAGGTCGAGCGCTACAACGGCTTTGCCGCCAGCGGCGTGGACGAGGACTATTACAAGGAGGCCGTCTTCGTCACGCCGGTCGACGCGGGCCCCTTCATCGCGGCCAAAGTGGGCACCGGCCTGCTGTGCTGCGTGGGAGGCCTGCACGTCAACGACGACTGCCAGGTGCTCACCGAGGACGACGAGCCGATCGAGGGGCTGTACGCGGGCGGCAACACGATGGGCGACATCTACGCCGTCGACTACCCCATCAACATCCAAGGCAACTCGCATGGCCGCTGCCTGACCTTCGGCTTCCTTTTGGGAGAGCATCTGGCCGAGCTGTAGCCGCTGCCCTCACTCCCTGTCCGACCCATGCGGCGGGACGCTCCCAAACGGAGTGTCCCGCCGCATGCCGTTCAGGGTGTCTCGACGCCCTTGCACTGCCCGTAGGCGAGCGCGTAGGCCTCCTGATAGACGGTCACGTCCCGCTCCAAGGCATCGAAGTCCCCGTCGGGCAGGGCAAGCGCATCGAGGGGGTCGTCGAGGGAGAGGCTGCCCTGCGCAAGGGCTTCGGCGAGCGCCTCGCGTGCCTGGGCGAGCGGTGCGCGCCTCAAGGCGACGGTCTCGGCGACATGGCGTATCCGCGCCCGTACCAGCCCCAGGGCCCCGTCGTCGGGCCGGGCGTCCTCCCTCAGCGCGTGCTCCTCGGCCATGAGGCGCCTGCACTCGGAATCGAGGCGTTCCCACTCGCGCTCAAGGGCGTCGAGGTGCGCCCTGAGCCCCCGCAGGGCCCGCGCCTCGCGTGCGGCCCGCAGTTCCCTCCCCTTCTCCTGCATGGCGGGAAGCCGGGCATACAGTGCCGCAAGCTGCTCGAAGGCCTCGTCCGCCGAGGCCGAGGCGGGCGCCGGGGCGTCGGGGATGCCGCCCTCCACGACCGCCGGGTCCGTGCCCGCCGCCGCCGTCTCCCCTCTCACAGCGCACCGCGCCCGAGGTTGCCGCGCCCGATGACGTCGAGGAGGCTCTGGCGGTCGCCGACGCCCATCTTGCGGTAGATGTTGCTCACATGGTGCTTTGCGGTCCCCTGCGCGATGCAGAGCTCCTCGCAGATATAGGGCACCGACCTGCCGTTGACCAGCAGGGTGAGTACCTCGAGCTCGCGGGAGGTCAGGTCGCAGATCTCGGCCGCCTTCCTGCACTTCTTCGCTATCGACTCGTTTTTCACGACCGTGGCCGTGCCGCTGCGGTAGAGCTTGCGGAGATCCGCCCCGGTGAAGAGGAGCGTGCCCACGAGCACCGCTATGCCCACACAGACGAGGAGCGTCTGGTGCGGCAGCTCGGGCGTGAGGAGGAAGGAGCCCGAGAGCGCCCGGTAGGCGACGGTCCCGAGCAGGGTGCCCAGGCGCGCCGCGAATATGGCGAGGCCGAAGATGAGGGCGACGGGGATGCGCGCACGGAAGGCGACGTCGGAGGAGACCAGCATCACGAGCATGTCGAGGCTGTAGATGGCGATGATGACGAGGCCGCCCCCCACGAAGATGAGGTCGGTGGGGAGCAGGACCATCAACAGCAGCCCGCAGGCCAGGGCCGGGACGATGGGACGGTGCAGGGAGAGCGACTCGACCGGCGGCTGCGCGACGAGCAGGTTGAGCGCCAACGCACCGATGCCCACGCCCGCCAGCAGGAAGGAGCGCAGCCCGATCTCGGGATAGGGCGCCGACGTGAGGAGGATGGGCTGCGAGATGCCGTAGGCGATGCTCACCAGCACCAGGGCCGCGAACACCTTGCCGATGGATATGGGCTCCATGTCGAAGCGCACCGACGCAGGCTTGCGACGGGGCTCGTGGCGGGCGTTCGCGAGTATGAGGGCCGAGATCGAGGGCAGCAGCGCCGCACAAACCGAAGAGGCCAGGAGCGGGAGCGCGTCTATCGCAAAGAACAGCACGAAGGCGAAGGCATAGGAGACCGTGAGGAAGCGCCCCACCCTGCCCGTCGCAAGCGTGCTCCACAGCTCGCCCCACATGATGAGCAGCAGCGCGTTGCCGAAGGAGAGCACCACGGAGGCGAAGAAATAAGGGACCTCCACCATGGTGCCGAAGTAGCCCTGGGCGAGCAGGGCCATAAAGAGGGTGCCGAACGACCCGCACAGCGCGGCGAGCCAGAAGAAGACGCGCTTCTTGAGGAAGGGCGAGAAGCGCCTGCTCAGGCCGACGACGACCAGGTAGCCGAGCGTGGTGACGGACATCACCATGAGCGTGGGGTCGAAGAAGAAGCTCTCGGCCATGCCGAAGGGGAGCACGATGGGGGTGCACATGGCAAGCATCCACCATGCCTGCCAGAAGCTCAGGCCCAAGAGCCTGAGCGACCTGAGAGGGCGGGAAGCCGCCTTGATGTCGATGCTCCGCTTTACCGGTTCTCCCTGTCTTCCTTTGTTGTCCCTGTTTTGTCCCTGAGTCGAATAGGCTCATTTTACCATGAGTGCGCCATATGGGACGCAAGAGGCCATGGTTTCCCCACGCCTTCGTGGTACCGTGTTACTGAGTTCACCCCCCTCACTGTCATTCCGAGCCCCGCCGAGGAATCTTTGGACACGCAGTGTCCAACGGCAGATCAGGGGGTCCCTCGACCTGCGGTCGGCCGCTGGCGCGGTCGAGGATCCCTCGGCAGGCTCGGGATGACAGTGGGGTGTGAACACAGTAACGGTACCGTTGCTGCGATGGGACTGTAGCAGGGGCCGCACCGGCGCCCCGTTGCTGTTTGGCCTGAAAGGGCCGCAGTCCCGAAGGACAGGGTCTGCACACGCAGACGGATGAGGAGGAAGACATGAAAGACAAGAAGGAGAGGGACGTAGGCGCATACGTGCCCGACGAGCTGATCTACCGGAACATGCGCACCGGTATCTCGAGGCGCGACCTGCTGAAGGGCGCCGCCGTCGCAGGTGCCGCCGTCGCAGCCGGCGGCCTTGCGGCCTGCGCACCGCAGACGCCGAACGAGGAGCCGCCGCCCGCAGCAGGTGACGCAGGGGCCACGGCCGCGCCGGACGCCGCGCCCGTCGACGCTGTGCCCGACGTCCTCACCGCCGACGTCCTTGAGAGGAAGTGGAGCTTCGAGATCCCGCCGGAGCCCGTCCCCGACTCCGAGATAACGGAGACGATAACCCACGACGTCGTCGTCATCGGCGCCGGCCTCGCCGGCCTGTGCACCGCCGTCTCGGCACAGGAGGCAGGCGCAGACGTGCACCTGTTCTCCGCGAGCACCCGCCCCATAGGACGTGGCGGCTCGAACTCCTCCATCGGCTCGAAGTACCAGAAGTCGCTCATCGGCGAGATCGGCCCCGACTCGCCCGAGATCCGCCACCTCATCAAGGTCGAGAACGTCTCCGGGGCCTATCAGCACAACCAGAGGCTGTGGAGCAAGTGGGTCAACAACAGCGCCGAGTCCATGGACTGGATGATCGACATCATGACCGCCAAGGGGCTCAAGGTCTCGATGGAGCCCGGCTATGTGGATCCCGACGGCATCCTCGACTCGCCGCCGGCCTCGCATAACTTCTTCAACGACGAGCAGCCCTTCGGCGCCCTGTTCGGCGCGCCCCTGCAGGCACAGGCCTATGCCGACACCTTCATCGAGCGCGGCGGGAGCATCGAGTACGAGACCGTTGCCCGCTATCTTGTCCGTGACGACAACAACACGGGCCGCGTCAGCGCCGTCGTCGCCCAGAAGGCGGACGGCAGCTACGTCAAGTACGTCGCGAACAAGGCGGTGGTCATGGCGACGGGCGACTTCTCCGTCTCGCGCGACATGATGGCGAAGTACGCGCCCTGGACCTACAAGAACTACAAGGACATCATCAACTGGGACTGGGAGCAGAACCCCAATTACGACATCGAGCTGAACTTCACCGGCCTCCTCCCCGGGGACGGGCAGAAGATGGGGCTGTGGGTCGGCGCGGCCTGGCAGAAGAACAACATATCGCCGATGATCAACGTCGGCGTCCCCGGCCCCGCGCTCAACGCCATCGACAACTTCGCCGGCATCAACCTCGACGAGACCGGGCGGCGCTTCCAGCGCGAGACCGTCAACTTCGGGCACGGCGGGGTCGGCCTGCTCAACCGTCCCCATAAATGGGCGCTCGGCGTCTGGGACATCAACTACGCGCACCTCCAGGACGAGTGGGAGGCCTTCGGCGTCAACGTCGGACGCGAGAACGGCATCATGCCGCAGACCTCCGAGCAGCTGATAGCCGGCTGGGACATGCAGGCCGACCCGCCGCCGCCCGACCCCGACGCGCCGGAAAGCCCCTTCGGTGCGGTCGATCCGAACGCCCCCAAGACGAACTTCAAGGCCGACACGATAGACGACCTGCTGGCGCAGATCAAGGAGGCGCATCCCGCCTTCGACGCCGAAGCCGCCAAGCAGTCCATCGAGGACTACACCCGCTACGCGAAGCAAGGCGTCGACGAGGAGTTCCACGTGGACCCCAGTGCCCTGCACCCCATCGAGACCGCGCCCTTCTACGCCTCCTCGTGCGAGGCCGGCACCAGCAGCTCGACCTTCCTCACCGTCTGCGGCGGCCTGCGCACCAACGACGACATGCAGGTCTGCGAGGAGGACGACACCCCCATCCCCGGCCTGTACAACACCGGCATCATGACGGGCGACTTCTACGCGACCACCTACAACTTCGTCGTGTTCGGCCAGAACCTCGGCGGCGTCTGCTGCACCCTCTCCTACCTCCTCGGCAAGGACCTGGCGAAGCTGTGACGGACTGAGGCATCGAGGCACCCAATGCGTTACCCGACCGCGCCACAGGCGTGGCGCGGTCGGCAAGGACACGTATACAGGAATGGAGCCAACCATGAAGGAAACGAAAGACCTGTCGACAGAAGGGGTGGGCGCCACGGCGGCCCAGGATCCTTCCGCCATCTCCCGGAGGAGCTTCCTGACCGGCGCGGCGGCCGCTGGGGCGCTTGCCGCAGCGGGCCTGGCCGGCTGTGCGCCCCAGCAGCCGGCCGGGGGCGACGCGCCTGCCGGCGACGCCCCCGGCGGTGCCACGGCCCCGGACGCGACCGCCCCTGTGAGCAGCGGCGGGCTGCCTTGGGAGACCGCGCCCGAGCCCATCACCGAGTTCGCCGAGACGATAGACACCGAGATCCTCATCATAGGGGCCGGGATGTCGGGGCTGGCAACCGCCTGCTCGGCCGCCGAGAGCGGTGCCCAGGTGCTCGTGGTCGAGAAGTGCCCCAACTTCAACGGGCGCGGAGGCGGCTTCGGCGCCATCAACTCGCGCTACATGGAGGCCGTGGGCGCCACTTTCGACAAGACGGACGCCTATGCGCACTGGATCGCCCAGACGGGGAGCCGCTCCACCGAGCCCCTTGTCGCGAAGTTCTTCCGTGACAGCGAGCGCGCCTCCAACTGGCTGCTCGACAAGGTCGATGCCGTGGGCGCCTTCGTCATGGTGGGCGACTTCTTCTCCAAGGACAAGGTCTGGTCGGAGGTCCCCGGCTACCACATGACCTTCCTGATGCCCGACCCTGAAAACCCCGACGCAGAGCCGCCCTTCGAGTACAACCCCTTCCTGCCGGCGACGCTCTGCCACGCCGACGCCGTGAGCGCCGGCGCCGAGTTCATGTTCAATGCACCGGCGGTCCAGCTCATCAAGGAAGGCGGGAAGGTCGTCGGCGCCGTCATCGAGACGGCCGAGGGCACCTACGCGCGCGTCAACGCGAGCAAGGGCGTCGTCCTGGCGACCGGCGACATCTCGGGCGACCCGGAGATGGTCAAGGCCTATGCGCCCATCGCCCTGCCCTACCCGCTCGAGCGCACGCAGTACACCCCCACCAGCGTGCCCTCCGGCTGGAACAGCGACGCGCCCGTCAACAACGGCGAGGGCCACAAGATGGGCATGTGGGCCGGCGCACAGATGGTGGACCTCCCCGGCCCGACCATGATGCACCCCCAGGCCTTCACGTGGTTCCATGCGGCCTTCCTGTTCGTCAACATCAACGGCGAGCGCTTCTTCTGCGAGGACACCTGGGTGCAGGGCAAGTCGAACAACATGGTGCGCCAGCCCGAGCAGCGCGCCTTCTCCATCTTCGACTCCAACTGGCTGCAGGACATCACGGACACCGTGGGCTTCGGCGGCGGCATGTTCTGGGACAGTTTCCGTCCCTTCGGCACGCCCACCTCGACGGCTGCGGAGAGCTTCAGGGCCCAGCTGTTCGACGGCGACCCGACGACGGGCGCTCCCAGCTGGCTCGACCTCGGCAAGGAGCCGGATGCGGCCACCGACCCCGTCACCTGGACCCAGCCCGCCTGGGAGGCGGACACCATCGAGGAGCTGGCCGAGCTCATCCACGTCCCTGCCGACACCTTGAAGGCGACCGTCGACCGCTACAACCAGATGTGCGACGCGAAGTCCGACACCGACTTCTTCAAGGAGGCGACCTTCCTCACCCCCATCAAGGAGCCGCCCTTCTACGCGACCAAGGTGGGCCCCGCCATCCTCGCCATCCCCGCAGGGCTCAAATGCGACGAGGACTTCGCGGCCCTCGATGCCGACGGCAAGCCCATCGAGGGGCTTTATGTCACAGGCAACATGGTGGGCAGCGCCATCGCCGTCGACTACCCCATCAACGTGGCGGGCAACAGCCACGGCCGCTGCATCACCTACGGCTACGACCTCGGCAAGCAGCTGGCGGGCGTCTACGAGCCTGCACTGAAGCCCGGCGACCCCATGCCCGGCCTCCCGCTCGGCACCGTGAACGCCTGGACCGCCGAGGGCTTCCCCAAGGAGCAGCCCGCGCCTCCGGCATAGGGCGCGGGGCAGAGGCGCCCAAGGCCTGCCGCTCAACCAAGGCAGCCACGGAGCCAAGGAGCCGCCAGAGACCCGAAGCGGGCACCTCTGGCGGCTCCTGCTATAATCGCTGGGAAGACGCCGTGTGGCGACGATGAGGAGGACGCTTTGGACGACAAGGGTGACAGGGCCGACGGGGCCGACGCACAGGAACGGGACGCCGCCTTCGCGCATCTCGAAGAGCTCCTTGGACGGCTTGAGGACATACAGGAGAAGGACACACAGCTTGCGCGGGCACGCGAGGCGCGGGAGCTGATCGCGCTCCGCGAGGAGGCGCATGCGGCGGCAGCGGCCTCCGAGCGCCACGAGGAGCTCTTCCTGCAGGCCCTGCGTGACGCCAAGCGCGCCTCCGACGCCGACGACAAGGAGGAGGAGGGCCGCAACCTCGCCCTGGTGCGCATGTACGACGACCTCCGCCACTCGAAGAAGGCCCCCATGGAGCGCGCCCGAACGGCCTTCGCCCAACGCCTCAAGGCCGTCGGCCTCGCCCCCGACGCCCCTCTGGAGGACCACGCCCTCAGCGACGAGGAGCTTGCAGCCCTCACCGCCGAGGTGACGGCCTACCAAGACGACTACGCCCGCACTTACGCCTTTTGCAAGGAGGCGGAGGAAATCCACTAGAAGGCGTGTTACCGCACAAAAGGTTACACGTCACACCCCACTGCCATCCCGAGCTCCCACTGCCATCCCGAGCTCCCACTGCCATCCCGAGCTCCCACTGTCATCCCGAGCTCCCACTGTCATCCCGAGCTCCCACTGTCATTCCGAGCCTGTCGAGGAATCCTCGACCGCGCAAGCGGTCGACCGCAGGTCGAAGGGTCCCCTGACCTGCCGTTGGACACTGCGTGTCCAAAGATTCCTCGGCGGAGCTCGGAATGACAGTGGGGTGTGACGTGTAACCGAAAGGCACCGTAGTTATCACGCCTTGGGAAAGTGCGTGTAGCGCACGTGATGCGCTGCTATACTGTGACTATCGAAGTTCCGCCTCGCCACTCGGCTGGCAGGGAGCATATCGCAGGACAAGAGGAAGCGCACGAATCCGCATGAGGTCTCAAACGGTCATCACGGCAGGCAAAGAAACACGCATCCCCCTTGTACGCGACGATGCCGCGCTCGGGCGCAGCCGTGCCCTCAACTTTCCTGAAATGGTAAGGCAGTTGGAGATTGGCGTTGCCGACCATATTGTCAATGGCAACTTCCTCGACGAGTTCTATAGCGCACCGCAAGAAACAAGGCAGTCGTTCATCGACCTTGAGCCGCCCCCTTCATCCTCCCCCAAGGTTGACAAGTACTTTTATGCCCATTGCGCCGCCGAAGCCGAGAAGCTGGCACATGATTACGGGCTGCGAGTCCCTGGCTGGGTGGACGACCCTCTGTACTTTCTGAATGAGCCGGACTATGCCGGCTACACAGCCGAGCAGATACCTTCCCGGCTGGCAGAGTCATTGAAAAGGAACTCCCCCGAGGAGTTTGCGCGCCGTAACTTGTTCATAACCGCCAACGCACTCGTGCGGTATTGACGTGCATACCGTAACCGAGTACCGAGGATATCTGTGGATATTCCGCCGGTCGGGTAACGCTGTTCTGAAATCTGGGTAACATGATTCCGCGAAGCGGGTAACAGTGACTGCCGGGGGCCGCACAGCGAATGCGAAGCCCCCGGAATGGCGCT
>JAISGJ010000242.1 GCA_031263105.1 Coriobacteriales bacterium | reverse complement strand
AACGCCGTTTGGCATCCTTGACATTGGGCCCCCCCCCCCCCCCCCTGTCAAGTGTCTGGAGGGAAGACCTTGTGCTACCATTGTCCACACAGGCAAAAGACCTGCAAGCCTCCTGTGACCGCGTGTCGGTTGCGAGGGGCATCTCTACCCTGACCCTCGTCGCAAGGAGGCTTCGCGCCCGTGACCGACCTGCCCAAAAGCTACGACCATGGCCAGATGGAGGAGGCGCTGTTCGCCTCTTGGAACGCACGCGGCTACTTCGACCGTGACGCGGCCGGTTTCGCCGATGCGCTCAAGGCGCCGTACACGGTGGTCATCCCGCCTCCCAACGTGACCGGGATGCTCCATATGGGGCACGCGCTGAACAACACGCTCCAGGACGTCCTCGTCCGCAGGGCGCGCATGCAGGGCCGCCCCACGCGCTGGGTCGTCGGGACGGACCATGCGGGCATCGCCACGCAGAACCGGGTGGAGCAGAAGCTCGCCTCCGAGGGCAGGACGCGCTTCGACGTGGGGCGCGAGGCCTTTGTCGAGGCATGCTGGGAGTGGCGCGAGAAGTACGGCTCCACCATCATCGGGCAGCTCAAGCGCATGGGGTGCAGCTGCGACTTCGCCCACGAGCAGTTCACCATGGATGCGGGCTATGCGGCGGCCGTCCGCAAGGTCTTCGTCGAATGGTACAAGGCAGGCCTCGTCTACCGGGGCCACCGCATCATCAACTGGTGCCCCCGCTGCACGACGGCGCTCGCCGACGACGAGGTCGAGCATCAGGAGGAGGACGGGCACCTGTGGTACCTGCGCTACCCCTTGGTCGAGCCGGTAGGGGAGACGAGCTACCTGGTGGTGGCGACCACGCGTCCCGAGACGATGCTCGGCGACACGGGCGTGGCCGTCAACCCGCAGGACGGGCGCTACGCAGCGCTCGTCGAGGCGGGCGCACGGGTGCTGCTGCCGCTGACGGGCCGTGAGATCCCGGTGTTCGCCGACGACTATGTCGATGCCTCCTTCGGCACCGGCGCGGTCAAGGTCACCCCCGCACACGACCCCAACGACTTCGACATGGGTCAGCGCCACGGCCTCGAGCAGATCGACATCCTTACCGAGGAGGCCGTCATCAACGCCAACGGCGGACGTTTCGCGGGCATGACGCGCGAGCAGGCGCGCGAGGCGGTCGTCGGTGCCTTCGAGGAGCTGGGCCTCCTCGACCACGTCGAGGAGCACGGCCATGCGGTCGGGCACTGCTACCGCTGCAACACGACCATCGAGCCGTGGCTCTCCGAGCAGTGGTTCGTCTCGATGAGGCCGCTTGCTGCGCCCGCTGTCGCCGCCGTGCGCGAGGGCCGCGTCGCGTTCAACCCGCAGCGCTGGGAGAACGTCTACTTCCAATGGATGGAGAACATCCGCGACTGGTGCATCTCGCGTCAGCTCTGGTGGGGCCATCGCATCCCCGTCTTCTACTGCGACGCCTGCGGCTGGACGGACGCCTCGGAGACCGACGTGGAGCTCTGCCCGGTCTGCGGCGAGCCGGCACGGCAGGATGAGGACGTGCTCGACACGTGGTTCAGCTCGCAGCTGTGGCCCTTCGCGACCACAGGCTGGCCGGATGCCGCCGCGCACGCGGAGCTTGCCGCGAACTACCCGACCCAGGTCCTCTCCACGGCGCGCGACATCATCTTCCTCTGGGTGGCGCGCATGGTGACGAGCTCGCTGTACTTCCTTGAGGGGAAGGTGCCCTTCGAGGACGTGCTCATCCACCCCACGGTGCTCGACAAGCACGGCGTCCCCATGTCCAAGTCGCGCGGCAACGGCATCGATCCGCTCGAGCTCATCGAGGAGTACGGCGCCGACTCCATGCGCTTCGGTCTCGCGCTGCAGGTCACCGGCTCGCAGGACCTCAAGTTCGACAAGGACAAGATCATGACGATGGCGCGCAACTTCGCCACCAAGATATGGAACGCCGCGCGCTTCGTGGCCATGAACCTTGAGGACTTCGACCTGGATGCGGCGCGTGACGGGCAGGGCGGCCGCATCCGTCCGCTTGTCGCCACCGATGCCGACCGCTGGATACTCTCGCGCCTCGCCCGCCTGACCGCAGGGCTTGCCGAGGGGCAGGAAGGCTACGACTTCGGCGCCGATGCCCGTGCGCTCTACCGCTTCTTCTGGAGCGAGTTCTGCGACTGGTACATCGAGTTCTCCAAGGGCCAGCTTGCTGCAGGCCGGGTGCAGCGCGTCGCCGCGCAGCGGAACCTCGTCTATGTGCTCGACACGGCCCTGCGCCTCCTGCACCCCCTCATGCCCTTCCTGACGGAGCGCATCTGGCTCTCCCTGCCGCACGGCGACACGCGCCCTTCGCTCATGGTCGCCGCCTGGCCCGATGCCGGAGACCTCGCCCCCCATATCGACGTGCAGGCCGAGCGTGCAATCGACGCGCTGTGCGCGGTGGTGGGCGCGGTGCGCGGCACGCGCGCACGCTACGGCCTGTCTCCCAAGGAGCCGCTTGCGGTGACGGTGCGGACGAGCGGTGCGGACGGTGCCGCCCTGGCCTCCCTGCTCATGGGCCAGGCGCCACAGGTGGAGGCGATGGCGAGAACCGCGTGCTTCACGGCCTCCCCCGATGCCGTGAAGCCCCCTCAGTCCTCGGTGACGGTCGCGCCGTCGCTGGAGGTGTACGTCGCCCTCGAAGGGCTTGTGGACTTCGAGGCCGAGCGGGGCCGCCTTGCCAAGGAGCGCCAGAAGCGCTCCGCCGAGCTGGGAAAGCTCGAACAGAAGCTGTCGAACGAGGGCTTCCTGACCAGGGCCGACCCTGCCGTCGTGGAGAAGGTGCGCCTGGACGCGGCCGACCTGGACGCGGCCCTCGCCCTCATCGACCAGCAGCTCGCAGACCTCGGCTAGGCGGGGCACGGTGGGTGACAGGGATGACAGCGAGGAGGCCTACCGCAGGGCCCTGGCCGTCCTCAAAGATGCGCTGAAGTTCGGCATCGAGCCCTCGCTTGCCGGGATCGCTGCGCTGACGCGCAGGCTCGACGCGCCGCAGGCGCGGTACCCCTGCATACAGGTCGCAGGCACGAACGGCAAGTCCTCGACGGCACGCTTCGCGGCCGCCTTCCTTCACGCTCAAGGCAAAAAGGTGGGCCTGTACACCTCGCCCGAGCTGGTCGAGTACCCTGAACGCATGGAGCTGGACGGCGCCGTCGTCTCGCGCGTGCGCTTCGCCGAGGCGGTCCTTGTCGCAGAAGGGGCGGCCCGGGATGCGGTTGCGGCGGGGGAGGTCGAGGCGGTCACCGAGTTCGAGCTGCTGACGGCGGCGGCGCTCTGGCTGTTCGCGGACGAGGGCGTCGACGTCGCGGTGCTCGAAGTGGGCCTCGGAGGACGCTGGGACGCGACGAGCATCGTCGCGCCGCAGGTCGCCGTCGTCACCGGCATCGACTACGACCACACGGCGATCCTCGGCAAGAACCTCGAACAGATCGCCGCCGAGAAGGCCGCCGTCATCCGCGAGGGAAGCGTCCCGGTCCTCGGCCCGGGGACCGCAGCCGCCCCCGCCGTCCGCGAGGTCTTCCGCGCTCGCTGCGCCGAGGTCGCCGCAACGCCGGTCATGGCCGACCCTGCAGCCACGCTCCGCTACCCCCAGGCCCAGCGCTTCCCCGGCTATCAACACCAGAACATCGCAGTCGCCCTCGCCGCCGCCACGGCGGCACTTGGGCAGGAGCCCCGCCCCGAGGCCGTCGAGCAGGTCCTCGGCACCCTCAGCATCCCCGGACGCTTCGAGCTTCTCCGCGACGAGCCGCCGCTCCTCATCGACGCCGCGCACAACCCCCAGTCCGCCCGCACCCTCGCCCACGCCCTCGTCGAGCGCTACGGCCTCGACCCTGCGACCGGCCTCCTTGCGATCTTCGACACCCTCCTGCTCGGCATCCTCTCAGACAAGGACGCCCCAGGCATCATCGAGGCACTGACCCCGCTGTTCGCGCACGTGATGCTCACCCGCTCGACCTCCCTGCGCGCCCTCCCCCCCGAGCACCTCGTCCCCCTCGTCGCCCCTCTCTCCCCCCACCCCCCCACAACCTCACCCTCCGTCCCCGAAGCCCTCGCCACCCTCACCGCCCAAGCCGCCGCCGTCGTGGCAACCGGCTCCATCACCATAGCCGGCGAAGTCAAAGCCACCCTAAGGCCCCCCCTCCCCCTTGTTACTGTTCACACCCCCCACTGTCATTCCGAGCGCAGCGAAGGTCCTTCTCTGCGCTCAGGATAAACTCCGCCGAGGAATCCTTGAACGTGCCAGCGCCCAACCGGGCCAGTCGGGCACTGCGTGCCCAAGGATTCTCACGCTGCGCACCCTTGCGGGTGCTCCGCTCATAATTTCTGTGGGGGTTTGAACAATTGGCCCCCCCCCCCCCCCCTTGCGAGAGAGTAATCCCTTTCGCTTCCTCCCCCTTGGGGGAGCGCCCTGTGGTATAATCGGCGAGCGTCAGAAGACCCCCCTTTATTTCCAGCGAATCCGTGGTATAGTAGAAGCCAACAATCCCTGACACAACGCATGCCCCCTGTTCCCTGTGGGCGCACATGCGTCTGTAAGCCGAGGAGGAGTCCCCTTGAAGTTCTTTCTGGATACGGCCGATCTCGCCGAGATCGAAGAGGCGGCGTCGTGGGGCGCGCTTGCGGGCGTGACCACCAACCCGAGCCTGTATGCGCGCATCGGCGGCACGTTTGCCGGCTTCCCTGACCACATCCGGCGCATCTGTGCGCTTGTGGACGGCCCCGTCTCGGCCGAGGCGGTCGGATCGACCCGCGACGAGATCGTGCGCGAGGGCCGTGAGCTTGCCGCCCTTGCCCCCAACGTCGTGGTGAAGGTGCCTACGATGGTCGAGGGGCTGGCCGCAACGCGCGTATTGGCCAACGAGGGCATCCGCGTGAACATGACCCTGTGCTTCTCGGTGCCGCAGGCGCTTCTGGCCGCCCGCAGCGGGGCACGGTATGTCAGCCCGTTCGTCGGGCGCTTCGACGACATCTCCGAGGACGGCATCGAGCAGCTTTCCGACATCGTCGAGGCAATCGACGCCTACGACTTCAGCGACGTGGGCGTGGCGGGGGAGCGCATCGAGGTCATCGCGGCCTCCATCCGTTCCGCCCAGCACGTCACCCAGGCGGCACTCCTCGGCGCGGACATCGCAACCGTGCCGTTCAATGTGTTGAGGAAGTGCGTCGAGCACCCGTTGACCAGCAACGGGCTTGCCGCATTCAAGAAAGATTGGGAGAAGGTAACCAACGCATGACCAAGAAACCGAGCACTGACACCGGCCTCGTCGAGGCACCGACCGTCATCTTTGACGAGCCCCTCTCCAGGGAGATCGAGATTCCCGCCCCCGTCCCCCGCAAGCGCGGGCGCCCCCGCAAGGTCTCCGTGCCGTCCGAGCAGGAGGGGGCAGCCTCCTCTGCCAGCCCTGCCTCTACGGCTGCCGAGGCCTCTGCCCAAGCCTCCGCTTCTGCGGCGACCGCCGACCCTGCATCCGCCCCCGCCCCCCGCAAGCGCGGGCGCCCCCGTAAGAGCGCCTTGCCCGAGCAGGAGACGGTCGATACCGTCTCCCTTCCTGCCCTCGCGCCCGCCGAGGTCCTCGCCCCCGCCCCCCGCAAGCGCGGGCGCCCCCGCAAGGTCTCCGTGCCGTCCGAGCAGGATGCGACCGCATCCTCTCCTTCTGCTTCCAGCGAAGGTGCTGCGGCCTCGTTCCGCGCCAAGCCCGCACGCCGCGCCCCGACCTCCGGCAAGGATCTGGACGACGGCGCCTCCGGTCTTCCGTCGGGTGCTGCCTCCGACCGCTCGGGCGAGGCGGCTGCCCCCGCCCCTCTCGCCAGTGCGCCTCCCTTCGCCCGCGAGTCAACCGGCAGGCCCGGTCGCTCGAACGGCGGCTACCGCAACAACCAGAACGGCGGCTTCGGCACCCAGGGCGGCAAGGGCAAGGGCAGCTACCAGAGCGCCGGCCGTCGCCCTCGACGCAATTACAACAACCCGCGCGAGCAGGTCGCCCCGCAGGCGAGCCGGGAGGACCTTGCGCTCCTCAAGATGGCCGAGCTGCGCGAGAAGGCCGCCGAGCTCGAGCTCGACATCTCTGCCATCAAGAAGAAGGAGGAGCTCATCGAGGCGGTGCTCGACGCCTTGGTCAAGGCCGAGGGCTTCGTTGCCTGCGAGGGCATCCTCGACCTTCTCCCCGAAGGCTACGGCTTCCTGCGCACCTCCGGGTACCTGCCCGGCGAGTCCGACGTCTATGTGGGCATGTCCGTGGTGCGCCGCAACGGGCTGCGCAAAGGCGACCTCGTCACGGGCCAGGTGCGTCCTGCCCGCGAGAACGAGAAGTACGCCGCGCTGCATCGCATCGATGCGGTCAACGGCCTCGTGCTCGACGACGCGCGCAGCCGTCGGCGCTTCTCGGACCTCACGCCCGTCTATCCCGACGAGCGCCTTCTCATGGAGCACGGCATCCATACCCTCACGGCGCGCACCATCGACCTCGTCGCACCCATCGGCAAGGGGCAGCGCGGGCTCATCGTCTCGCCCCCGAAGGCCGGCAAGACCACCATCCTCAAGGACATAGCGGCATCCATCAGCGACAACAACCCCGACGTGCATCTCATGTGCCTTCTGGTGGACGAGCGTCCCGAGGAGGTCACGGACATGGAGCGCTCCATCAAGGGCGAGGTCGTCTCCTCGACCTTCGACATGCCTTCCGAGAACCACA
This sequence comes from Coriobacteriales bacterium, assembly GCA_031263105.1. Classification (GTDB taxonomy): domain Bacteria; phylum Actinomycetota; class Coriobacteriia; order Coriobacteriales; family UBA8131; genus JAISGJ01. Next base: position 7,048 of record JAISGJ010000242.1, on the reverse strand, counting down.
TCGCCGTCGCCGAGCTCGTCATCGAGCGCGCCAAGCGCCTCGTGGAGGGAGGGCGCGACGTCGTCATACTGCTCGACTCCATCACCCGCCTCGCACGCGCCTACAACCTTGCGCAGCCGGCCTCGGGGCGCATCCTCTCCGGCGGCGTGGACTCCACGGCGCTCTACCCGCCCAAGCGCTTCCTAGGCGCGGCGCGCAACATCGAGGGCGGCGGCTCGCTCACCATCCTCGCATCCGCCCTCATCGAGACCGGCTCCAAGATGGACGAGGTCATCTTCGAGGAGTTCAAGGGCACGGGCAACATGGAGCTGCGGCTCGACCGCGACCTCGCCGACCGCCGCATCTTCCCTGCCATCGACCCTGTCGCCTCCGGGACGCGCAAGGAGGAGCTGCTGCTCGATTCGCAGGAGGCCCCGCTCATCTGGGCCGTGCGTCGCATCCTCGCCAACATGAACAACACGGAACGTGCGATGGAGATGCTCATCAAGTCGCTCAAGCAGACCCAGAACAACGCCGAGTTCCTCATGCGCACCGCAAGAAAGGCGCAGCAGAGGAGCAACGTGGAGATCGCCGAGCTGTAGGGAAGCGCAGAGGGGACGCTTCCTTTGTCCTCCCTGCGCCCTCTGTGGGGGACGGCGTCCCCGCCGTCCCTCCGTGCCCCTCGACATCCCGCCGCACTCAAGGTTGCGGCTGCACGTCCCATTTGATGAACGCCCAGCGGATCAGCCGAAGGCTGCCGTCCCCGTTTTCCTTCATCGAGTCGAGGTAGCACAGCTCCGGGTAACGTCCCTGTGCGAACAGGATGTTCAGCGCCAGGATGTGGTTCGGCACATAGGGCACGCCGCCCTGCCCGCCGCCCGGTGCAGCTCCGCCGTCCGTCACGTCCGACCCCAGCCGTCTGAGCCCCCGGGGCCCGTACTCGGTGCTGACGGTGACGGCGACCTGTGCGCGTGCGACCTGCTCAAGCTTCTCGCAGGCCGCCTGGAAGTCGCGGATCATGGTCGAGCGGGAGGCGATGGCGACATCGACGGACTTGCCCCCTATCCCCGCCGCCTGCCAGCGCTCCCAAGGGTCGTTGAAGTCCAGCTTGACGAACTCGATTCCGGCAAGGCCCTCCTCGGCTGCGAGGCGGGCAGCGGCATCGAGCATCTTTTGGGAGAAGTCGGCGGCGACGATGCGATGGCCTCTATGGGCCAGCGGGCGGGCAAGGTTGCCGGTCCCGCAGCCGACGTCGAGCAGGCTGTCTCCCGCCTTGAGCCCCAAGCGTTCGATGAAGGCCTCGGCATAGGGGGACGGGTTCGCGAACCGAGCGAACTCCTCCGCCCTGCCGTCCCAGTATGCGCTGTCGTCGGGGGCCTTGCGGGCCGCATCCATCTCCACCCAGGCCCCGCGCCAGTCGATGTCGAGGAAACCCCCTCTGCCGGCCCGGCCTTGTCGGGCCGGTTCCGCGAAGGGCGGCGAGGGCGCCGTTTCCACGGGCCTACTCGCAGTACAGCTCGGCCACTGCGGCCTCGGGGCTGGTGCTGCCGTCCTCGTTCACGGAGCGGACCTTGAGGCGATAGTGCCCGGGACGGACGGGGGTGTAGTCGAAGGTCCAGTGGACCCAGAGGTCCTCTGACGCATCCGGCGTGTAAAACGTCGTCCAGTTCTCGCCCTCGTCGAGCGAGAACTGGACGGCGGTGATGCGCTTGCCGTAATCGTCGGCATAGCCGGTGAGGGTCACCGGCTTGCCGCACGTCACAATCATCGGAGCAATCATGGTCAGACGTAGCCTTCGCTTGCGGTAGTGGCCGGGAGCCCTACTGGGCACCCGTCAGAAAACCGACGTTGGGGCTGTTGGGGTGGACATCGTTCTCACCGGGGTTCGTCGGAGGAACGGCCTCTTTGGTGAAGCGGACCTCGACAACGTCACGGATAAAGTAGTTCGCCGGGGTGCGGGTCATCCAAAGCTGGTTGTTGCCGCCCACGGAGGCCGAGAGGTCCTCTCCGTTGATCTCGTAGGAGATGACCGCATGACGGCCGATGGCGTAACCGAGCGGCACGGCCACCTTCGTGCCGTCGCTGGCGATGAAGGTCGCCGTATTGACGTCCTTGGATGCCCTGGACTTCGAGAGCAGGTAGTAGAGCGGCACGCCCTTGACCTCGGCCGTGACGATGACGGCGCCGTCGGCCGGGTTCCCGCCGCAGGAGCAGGTCATGACCTTCTTGACGCTCTCTTCGGAGGCCAAGGTGCCGACGTCCATGGTGAAGGCGTTGCCCACATCGCCGGACACCGAGAGCTTCCAGCCCAGCGGGTTGGCGACCACGAAGTCGTCGGTGGCGTTACAGATTGCCGCCGCAGCCTTGCGGAACATCTTGGCGATGGTGCTGTTGGGGGTGATGGTGCTCTGGTCGTAGGCGAAGGTGCCGGCAACCGTGGGCCGCATCACCTGGCCGTCTGCCACGACCTGGTTCTGCGCGGCCTGGTCGAGTGCGGGACCCGACGTAGGGGTTCCCGCATCAGGGGCGTCACCGGCAAGGGCCGGCAAGGAGGTGCCCATGACCATCGACACGCCGAGGGCAGCGCCTGCAAGTGCTCGTCTCTTTTGTTTCATCACGATTATCACTTCCACTCTCAGCGGACGTTGAACAGGAACTCGGTGTCATAGTGCGAGACACGCGGCTGTCCATCAGGCTGCTGGCTCGTGGTGCGGATGGAGAGCAGGTAGGAACCCGCCTCTTTGGGCGTGTAGCTCATCCGCCAGTACACCCAGCGCATGGCATCGCAGTTCGTGACGTCCATCGGAGTCCATGTCTGGCCCTTGTCGAGGGAGAACTCGACCTTGGTGATCGGCTCGTCCCAGGCGTCCGCAAAGCCTTCGAAGTCGATGGGCTTGCCCACCTGGTCCTCCAGCACCACGCCGGTCGGGTAGTTCAGCACGCCGCTGTTGGGCTTGGAGGCAACCTCCCCGGAGGCGGGATCGACGAACTGGCCGAGGAACAGCTCGTCGCCGAGCGTGTCTTCCGGCAGGGTCTCGATGGAGATCTCCACAACGCGCTTGGTGAAGTCGCCGCCGGACGTGGCGCCGATCCAGGACGCGCACGGATAGCCTTGGCTGGGCGGCAGCGGTGCGCCGTCCATCTGGGTCACCAGCAGGGCCTTGTTCGTGAACGCCCAATCCAGCGAGGTGGCGTAATGGTACAGCTCGTCGCCGACGGCACGGTAGGTGTTCGCGCCCTCCTTGGGCTTGGCGAACTCGGCGATTGCCTCGATCGATATGCCGCCGACCTTTGCTTGGAAGATGGTGGGGTTGCCGACGCCGTTGACCGTGCAGTGGTTCTTCATGACCTGCTCGGTGATGCCGAACTGGGCCTCCAGTTCAGGCAAGGTCATCTCGAAGGGGTTCTCCACGTCGCCCGTCACCTTGATCGTCCAGTTCTCGGCGATGGTGGAATCGACGTTGGAGTCGTCCAGCAGCCACTCGCTCGGCTCGGACTGGATGGTCTTGAAGAAGCGGTTGGCGGCCGGGGTGATGGTGTCCTGGTCCCAGGCCGGCTTCAGGTCGGCATCGGCGGCCGGCACTTCCGTGTAACCGGTGTACACGCCGTATTTCACGTAGTCCCAGCGCAGGTAGTCGCCGTTGTCGTCGATGTAGTGGCAGTTCTGGCAGCTGCCGGTGTACTGCTCGGTGAACATCTTGCTGGACAGGTGCAGCGAGTGGATCGTCTGTTGCAGCGGTGTGGGCGACCAGGTGTGGCAGACGATGCAGTTGGACAGGTTCTGCTCGGCCGGGTACCCCTCGAAGATGAGGCGGTGATAGGTCGGCAGGGCCATCAGCGCGTCCTCCAAGGTGTGGCAGGACGTGCAGCCGCGGTTGTCGGCATCCAGGTAGGTGACGTTCCAGCCGATCGGGTCGTTGGGGACCGGCTGCACCTTGAAGCCGTTGCGGTCGGTGTAGATGCGCGGCTGGTTCTCCTCGGCATTGCGGGTGTCTGCGGCTGCATGCTCATAGCGCTCGCCAAGCGCCGTGATGCTGTCGACATACCGTCCCGTGCCGGGATAGTCGGGCACGACCCCGACGCCAAGCGAGTCTACGCCCGTTGCCGCCTCGTCCGTCGCCGCGCCGCCCGCTTCGGCACCCGACGCCGACGGAGCCTCCTTCGGTGCGCATGCGACAAGGGCACACAGCACCGCTATGAGCGCCAGTGTCACAAGCAACAAACCTCTTTTTTTCGTAACCAATTCCGTTCCTCCTTCCGATCGCTCCTTGATCTTGCCCTATCATACGCCTGTCCGTTATGCGCTCTCAAGCACAAATATTCACGTGAATTCCCTCATGACTATAGGCAGAAAAAAAGCAGATTATGCTCAAGGGAGGGCTTTGGAGGCCCTTGGAGGCCTTGTCGGTATATGCTGTTGGATGGTATGGGACGGGTGACAGGGGGTGCTTCCCTGCCAGCTGCCTGCGCCGCCTCGGCAGTGCGCCGCCTCAGCAGTGCGTCGCCTCTTTGACCTCGGTCTCGTAACCTGCGTCGTTCCAGGCGGCGAGCCCGTCGTCCATGACGCGGATGAGCGCGGGGTCGTAGCCGTTGGCGCTCAGGATGTCCCAGGTCGCCTGGGCCTCTTCGGGGTCGGCGAAGACCAGGAGGAGCTCCTGCTCGCGCGGGATCTCCTTCATGCGCTCCTCGATATAGCGGAACGGCAGGGCCTTGGCCCCGGGGACATGGCCGACGACGTACTTGCTGTAATCCCGCAGGTCGATCACCGTCCAGGCCTTCTTGTCCCGCAGGCCCCGATAGGCATCTTCCGCCGTTATGCGGTTCTCATCAGCGATGGGCACGGGTGTGACGGGGGGCGTGACGGCTGATCCCCCGTGCGCCCCGTCTTCGTCCGTTGTGCCTGCAGGCTGTCCGTCGACAGGCGGCGCCGGCGGGCTCTGTGCGGTCTGCTGCGGCGCATCGCAGCCCGTCAGCGAGAGCGCGACCAGCGAGAGCGCGAGCATCATCATGACGACGATCGTCCGCAGTGTCGCCGCCTTCGTGGGGAAGCCCGCACGTGGTCGCCTTGTGTTTCCCGTCAAGATTCGCGCCTCCTCCCGTTACCGTTCACGCTCCACTGTCATTTTGAGCGAAGCGCCCGCAAGGGTGCGCAGCGCGAGAATCCTTGGACACGCAGTGTCCGACTGACCCGGTCGGGCGCTGGTGCTCTCAAGGGTTCCTGGGCTGGGGCGCTCCCTCCAGCCGCCCCGCAGCTCGGAATGACAGTAGGTGTGAACGGCAACCTCCTCCCTACACTCGTCGAAGCTGCCGCAGCGATGCCTTTGGCGTTCGTCTCGCCAGTAGCCGTATGTTCAGATATGATAGCACCATCAGAAAGAAGCCGTCACCGTCTTTCAGGGATCGGCCATCGTTTCCTTAAGGAGCGGGATTACTGTTCACATTCATTGTCATCCCGAGCCTGCCGAGGGATCTTCGACCGCGTAAGCGGTCGACCGCAGCCGGAAGGCGCTTCAACCTGCGGTCGGCTGCTTTGCAGCCGAAGATCCCTCGGCTGCGGGGCTTCGCCCCTCCGCTCGGGATGACAGGGCGTGAGCGGTAACATCGCTGCCTCGGGGATCTCCTTAAGGCATTGAGAGGACGCAGATGAGAGCGAGGATCTGGATACTGACCGTCGTGCTGCTGCTGACGGCGCTCTGCGGCTGTGCGGCGGCGGGCGGCACCGGGACTGTCGACCATGAGGCTTCGACAGCACGTGCCCCCCGCTACGTCGGCGAGTACGCCGAGCGGTACCCCGACGAGTATGCCAGCTTCGTCGGCGGCGGAACGGAGCTGGAGGAGGACGGCCTGGTGCACAGCCACGCCTCGCTGCGCTATCGCGTGGAGACCGACGAGAAGCTCAAGGAGTCCGGGCTGGCCTGCCTGTCCTGCAAGACGGGGGACTTCAACGACCTGTATGCCAGCTACGGCATGGAGGTGTTCAACATGAGCTACCCGGAGGCCGCCGGGCACGTCGTCGAGTACTGGAGCTGCCGCACCTGCCACGCAGGCGCCGCCCCGACAGACGGCGCGGGCGCCACGCTGGTGACCTTCACGCTGCCCGCCGTGCGCCTCGTCGCCGAGCTCGACCCTGAGAGCGCCGCCTGCGGCCAGTGCCACAATGCGCTCTGCGACTACGCCCGCTACCTCAACGGGAAGGACGGGCGCACGCTGGCAGACCTCGACCCCTATCGCTACGGCACGGATGCCGAGGCGCTCAGGAAGGCGACCGCCGAGGACGGCTTCGCGCCGATGACGGACGAGGCGACCGGCGATGCGATACCCTACCTCGGACATCCCGACATCGAGATATTCCAAGGCAGCAACCATCAGCAGCTCGGCCTGACCTGTGCGAGCTGCCATATGCCCACCGAGACGGCAGCGGACGGCACGGCCTTCCGCAACCACAACTCGTCGACCTCGCCGCTGAACAACGAGTCGGCCATGCGGATGTGTCTGGACTGCCATGCCGGGCAGGGGGTGGCCGACACCGTTGCCATGCGCTCGTTCGTGCGCCAGCGCCAGGCGGAACTGGGCACCCAGGAGGACGAGCTGCTTGCCGCCCTCGATGCCCTGCAGCAGCGCATCGCCGCCGCCCTCGCCTTGGGCGCCGCTGCTCCCGACCCCGCCGACCTCCGCGCTGCTCGCGCCGCCTACGTCGATGCCCGCTACTGGTACTCCTTCCAACGCGCATCCGCCGAGCGCCCCGGCGGCAAGGTCGCCCACAACCCCGCCGCCATGCGCGCCTACCTCGCAGACGCCCAGGCCAAGGTGGACGAGGCCAATGCGCTCTTGGGGTATTGATATTAACTTATAAGTTAACTACTATTACTGCTGGGCAGAAAGGGAGCGGTTACCGTGCAGACCCCCCCTGTCAGTGCGAGGAGCGAAGCGACGAAGCAATCCATACGTGCGTCCGTACTCCCTTGCAGCTATGGATTGCCGCGCCTGCTGCGCAGGCTCGCAATGACAGGGGGGGGGGGGGGGGGGGGGGGGGGGTACAACAAAGGGGGGGCGGGCGTGCAGGGGTTTT
>JAISGJ010000170.1 GCA_031263105.1 Coriobacteriales bacterium | reverse complement strand
GGCGGCAGCGGGGGGGGGGGGGGGGCAGGCGATGCGTCAGGCGATATGTCCGAGGAAGTCCTTGGTGCGCGGGGACCGGGGATGGTCGAACACCTCCGTGGGGGTCCCTTCCTCGACGATGACGCCCGCATCCATGAAGACCACCCGGTCGGCGACCTCGCGGGCAAAGCCCATCTCGTGGGTGACGACTATCATGGTCATGCCGCCGAGCGCCAGTTCGCGCATGACATCGAGCACGCCGCGGACCAGTTCGGGGTCGAGCGCGCTCGTCGCCTCGTCGAAGAGCATGACGTGCGGGTCCATGGCGAGCGCACGGGCGATGGCGACACGCTGCTGCTGGCCGCCGGAAAGCTGTGCGGGGAGATAGTCGATGCGGTCCTCGAGCCCCACCTTCCCCAACTGCTCGACGGCGATGCGGGAAGCCTCTTCCTTCGAGCGCTTGAGGACCTTGCGCTGGGCGAGCATGATGTTGCCCCGGGCGGAGAGGTGCGGGAAGAGGTTGAAGCTCTGGAACACCATGCCGACCTTCTCCCGAATCCGGTTGATGTCCGTCTTCGGGTCGGTTATGCAGGCGTCCTCGAACCATATCCTGCCGGCGGTGGGCCTCTCCAGAAGGTTCACGCAGCGCAACAGCGTGGACTTCCCCGAGCCGGAAGGGCCCAGGATGACGACGACCTCGCCCCGCGAGACCTCCATGTCGACGCCTTTGAGCACCTCGAGGGAGCCGAAGTACTTGTGCAGTCCCTCGATGCGGACGACCGGTCTGTTATCCAAGCTCGCTGTTGTCATGGTCCCTCACTGGCTGCTCGGGCGCTCTGGGGTGATGCCGGCATCGGGCCCGGCATCGGTCGCCGAGAGCGGTGCCGTGGTCTTGAACAGGCCGACGCGCCTCGTCCCTGTCGTCCCGTCCTTGCCCTTCCCTGCGTCCTCGGGAGGCGCCTCGCGTCCGTCGGAGGCAGCGAGCCTCTTCTCGAAGACGGAGATGACGCGCGTCAGCGGCAGGGTGACGATCAGGTAGTAGCAGCCCGATATGACGTAGGGCGTCATGGAGCCGCTCGTGGCTACCATCGTGCGGGCGAACTGCATCTGCTCCATGACGCCCATGGCGGCGAGCAGGGACGTGTCCTTGTAGAGCAGGATGAACTCCGAGGTCATCGTCGGTATGACACGGCGCACGGTCTGGGGGATGATGACGGAGAACATCGTCTGCACGCCGTTCATGCCCAGCGAGGACGCCGCCTCGAACTGGCCCTTGTGTATCGACTGGATGCCCGCCCGGAATATCTCGGCCAGATAGGCGCTGGAGTTGACCGCCAGGACGATGGTGCCCAATACGTAGTCGCCCACACGGACGCCCATCAGCGGCAGGCCCAAAAACGCGATGAATATCTGCAGGAACAAGGGCGTCCCTCGGATGACGTTCACATAGATGCTCGAGACGAAGCGCAGCGGCCGGAACTTCGACATGCGCAAGAACGAGATGCCCAGGCCTATGGGGATCGCCACGGGGAAGCCGACGAGGACCAGGCCGAAGGAGCGCAGCCAGCCGGTGAACAGGTTGGGGACGGCGGCTGCGGCGACCACGGGGTTCAGGAATATCCTGAAGAAGGTCACCGAGTTCCACGTCTGAACCCAGGACTGCTCTCCCAGCCAGGCGATGAGGCCGTCGGCGGTCGATGTGCCGGTGACGTGGACCGTCGGCGAGGCCGGGAGGTCGTAGGTAGCGCCTTGGGCGTCGCTGTACGAGCCCGTAAGGCTGTAGTCGCCGGATGCCGCAGGCAGGGCGATGTTGTGTATCTCCACGCGCAGCAGCAGCCCCGAGGGCACCGGCTCGGCGAAGCGCAGCAGCACCTGCCCCTCCGAGAGGTCCTCCTCGTACCCGGTCTCGACCCGGAGCGTGCCGTCGAGCACCGTCGCCCTGGCGGTTGCGCCCTCGGCAAGGGAGGAGCCTGCGGGAAAGACGAGCGTCAGCGAGCCGATCTGCTCGTCGTCGCCCACGTAGGCCTCCCACGTGACCCGTGTGGGCTCGCCGCCGATGACGTCGTTGCTCGTCGAGGAGTTCGAGCGCGCGGTCGTCTTCTTGACGTCCATCTCCAGCGCCGACGCCGTCTGCGGCATCAGCGTGGTGAGGGCGAGAAGGAGCACCGCCGCCAGTGCGAATGCAGCGGTGCGCCTGTGGCGTCTGTCTGGCATTACAGAATTCCGGGCATGCTCTGCGGGGCGACCTTCCCTACATCAGGTTCTCGCGGACCCAGTCGGAGCCCGTGGTGCCCGACTGGGACGCGACCTTCTTGCCCCTGAGGTCCTCGGCGCTCGTGTAGCCCTTGCTCTTCAGGGCGACCACGGCCTGGTTGGAGTCGAAGTAGGGGATGCAGAAGTCGACGAGCTCGAGGCGCTCGTCGTTGATGGTGAACGAGGAGACGCCGATGTCCATCTTCGTGGCGGCGGCCACCGAGGCGACGATGCTGCTGAAGTTCTGCGGCGACAGGTAGACGACCTCGAGGCCCAGCTTGGCACCGACCTCCTGCATCAGCTCGTACTCGAAGCCCACGGGGGTCTCGCCCTCCATCGCGATGAAGGGGGGATAGTCGCAGTCGGAGCCGACGGTCAGGACACCGGGGGTGACAAGATGCAGGTCGGCGGCCGGCGTCGGGGCGACCGGCGCATCGGCAGACGGCGTGAGCGCAGGAATCGAGACACCGGGGAACCACTTCTCGAACAAGGTGTCGAAGCTGCCGTCGGCTTTGAGGTCGACGAGCGCCTGGTTGACCGCCGCGTTCAGCTCGGGGTTCTCCTTGGCCACTGCGAAGCCGTACTGCTCGCCGGTCGGAATGACCTCGACGATCTCCGCGTCGGTGTAGGTCGTCCCCACCTGCTCGATGGCGACCGGCTCGTCGAAGACCACCGCCTCGACGTTGCCCGCCTGCAGGGCGGCCAGCGCGTCGCTGGTGGCATCGAACTCGACCAGCTCGGTGGCCGCGCCCCCGCTGCCGCCCGTGCCCGCGTCGCCGCCCGCCGTCGGGGCGTTGCCGCCGCCCGCACAGCCCGTCAGCGCCATGGACGCCATCAGCGCCGCTGCCGCCACGGCGGAGACCAGCCTCTTCGTTACAGACATCATGGACCTCCTTGCTCTCTGCCCTTCTTCAGCACACAAAAGTGCATCGGTATAGGGTACCGCACTTTCCTCTATAAAAGCGGGAGAAACAGATTGAAAGACGGTTAAAAGACAGCTACTCTTGCGCGAGGGATTCAGCCGAGCCGTCGGACGGCTGGCCGTCCGCCCCTTCGGTGCCCCCGTCCGCAGGCATGGCTGCGCCCCCGTCCGTGGGCACGACGGAGGCATCGGTCGTCCCCAAGGCCCCTTGGCCGGTGCCCGTTTGGGCCTCCCCGCCGGACGGAAGGGTGACGATGGCCTGGGAGCCGAGCACCGTGACGGCCGACTGCGGCCCGAGCCATTTTGCGATGATCGTCTGCAGGTTGCCTTCGTCGCGCAGGCTGCGCAGGGCGTCGGTGAGCCGCGACAGGAGCTCCTGCTTCTCGGTCGCCACGCCCATGTAGACGCCCTGCGGCTCGGACAGCAGGCCCACGCAACGGATGCCCTCGTACTGTTGGAGCGCGAGGAAGGAGCCGACGACGGCATCGGCGGCGGCATAGGAGACCGAGCCGGAGGAGAGCTCGTCGAACACCGCGTTCAGCGTCGGGTAGGCGCGCAGGTTCCCCGACCCGTAGTCCCTGTCCACCTGCCAAGCGGAAAGCGAGCCCTCCTGGGCCGCTATGGGAACCCCGCCGAGCACGGCGGGGTCGAAAGCGGGCGCCTCGCCGGACAGGCCGACCGTGAAGGCCGCAGGGCCGTCGACCACGTAAGGGCCGACCTGGGAGCCGGTGAAGGCGCCTGCGGCCTCGCCCTGGATGCCCATGACCACATCGACCGTCCCCGCGCCGAGGACGGCGTTGGCATCCTGCCCCTTGACGTCGACGACCTCGAGCCTGAGCCCCATCTGCTCGGCCAACGCCGCAGCGGTATCGACGTCGATGCCGATGATCCTGCCCTCGGAGGGGCCGGCAAAGGGCACGCCCGAGGAATCGACGCCCACGCGCAGCACCCCCTCCTGAGCGATGCTCGGAGGTGCGACGGCGGCGTCCGACAGCTTAAGGCCCCCTTCGATGCTGGGGCTGAAGCAGCCTGCAAGCCCCAAGGTGACGGCCGCCAGCATCCCGCTCAGGACGGCCCTGCCTATCCGATGCCAAGATTTCATGGACCTTCTCTCCTTCGAGTCACGACAAAGGTTCCCTCCGGCTGACCTGGTCTTTGCCCCCACACTCGCATACCGGGGCCTTCGCCTGATACGATCTCACTACCGACCCTCTCGCCCAGGGGGCGGATGCCCCGAACACCGGGCGGTACGGCTTACCCCTAAGACGCGCCATGCTCGCGCACGGCGGGCGCCGTGCGTTTACGTGGGTCCTTTCGGCCGCGTCTACCATGGACTGAGGAGCGGTGCCGCAAGGGAACCGCATCCCGCAACCACAGACCCGGAGGGAACCCGTCAATTCTACCAGAGCAGGGCGCGTCCCGCAGGGCGCGTCCCGCCACATCCGTTACTGTTCACACCCCCACTGTCATCCCGAGCCCCCACTGTCATCCCGAGCCCCCACTGTCATCCCGAGCCTGCCGAGGGATCCTCGACCGCGCCAGCGGTCGACCGCTGGCCGAAGGGCCCTGCGACCTGCCGTTGGACACTGCGTGTCCAAAGATTCCTCGGCGAGCCTCGGAATGACAGTGGGGGTGCGAACAGTAACCCACATCTCACCAGACCCGCGCGACCGTTGCGACGCGGACCTCCTGCGCACCTGCGGAAAGGAGGACGCGCGTCGCTGCGTCGAGGGTCGCACCGGTGGTGAGGACGTCGTCGATGAGGACGATGCGTCCGAAGGACGACAGGGGGCCGCCCCGCAGGACGCCTTGCACGTCGGCGGCGCACGGCCCCTTTCCTACGTCCGCACCGGCGGCACGCGGCCCCTGCCCCGTGCCTGCCCTGCCTCTCTGCGCGATTGCAGGGGAAGGGTGCAGGGAGAACACCGAGCCTGCGTTCTCCCTGCGCTGCCTCCGACCGAGCAGGCGCTGGTCGAGCTGCGCCTGCTTGACGAGCAGGGGGGCCGTCCGCAGGCCGGTCAGGGCGCCCAGCGCCTCGGCGACCAGGCGCATGTGGTCGAAGCCCCGGCGCCTGAGCGCGGCGGCGTCGGCGGGGACCCAGGCGAGCACGTCCGCCCAGCATCGCCATTCGGGCGTGACGACACGTGCGACGAGGCGGGCGAGCAGCCCTGCAAGGCGGCGCTCCCCTCCGTCCTTGTAGGCGACGACGAGGCGCGGGACGGGCCCTGCGAACTCCAGCGCGCAACGTGCCTGCGTGAACGCGAGGGCCGTTCTCTCATGGACGGGCGCGCACTCGGTGCAGACGAGCGCACCGGCCGGTGCGCCGCAACGGGGACAGGCGCGGCCCTGGTCGATGAAGGGGAGGGCGGACGCACAGTCCTCGCAGAGCAGGACACCGAGCCGCTCGCATCCGACGCAGCGCGTCGGCCACAAAAGCTCGAGCGCGGCCTGCCGCAGCCGGTCCGCATGCCTCCCAAGGGAGGGACGATGCCACAGGTGGGTTCGCATTCTCCGAGCATAGCAGGCGGCGCTGACCGGCGGCCCTCCCGTTTCTGCCACGGGCCTGAGCCGGGCCTGACCCGGGCCTGACCGGGGCCTGACCGAGTGGGTCAGCCGAGGCGGTCGGGCCTGTAGACGCCGTCCTCGGTGACGAGGGAGGTGATGAGGTTGGCAGGGGTCACGTCGAAGGCGGGGTTGTAGACGGGCACCTGCGACGGCGTGGTCTGGAACCATCCGTCGAAGGAGTAGGCGCCGCCCTTGCGCCCTATCGACACCCTGTGGCCTGCCTTGAAGCATATCTCGCGGTCCCCTTGGGCGGTCAGCGCATCGAAGGCCTGTGCGGAGACGGCGTCGTCGGGCGTGATGAGGCCCGACGCGGTGAAGCCGGCAAGCTCGCGGGAATCGCGCTGCTCGATGGGTATGGCGCTCCCGTCGGCAAGCGTCCTGTCGATGGTCGAGGTGGGGGCGCAGACATAGAAGGGTATGGCGTAGTGCTTGGCGAGCAGGGCGAGGCCCAGAGTGCCTATCTTGTTCGCCGTGTCGCCGTTCGCGCAGATGCGGTCGGCGCCGACGAGGACGGCATCGACCCAGCCTTGGGCCATGACGCTCGCCGCCATGCTGTCGGCGATGAGGGCGCAGGGCACCCCTGCCCGCATGAGCTCCCACACGGTCAGGCGCGCACCTTGGTTGAGGGGGCGCGTCTCGCACGACCAGACCTGCTCCACCTTGCCCTGGTCGAAGGCGGCATAGACGACCCCGAGCGCCGTGCCGAAGTACGCCGTGCCGAGCGAGCCGGCGTTGCAGTGGGTCAGCACGCGGGAGCCCGGCATGATGAGCGCGGCGCCGTTCGCGCCGATGGCGCGGTTCGTGGCCTCGTCGTCGGCCGCCATCTGCTGCACGAAGGCGACGAGGGCCTGCTTCGCCGAGGCCAGCGAGCCGCCTTGTGCGGCGGCCTCATGGGCGAAGGCGCGGGCGCGCTCGGCCCCCCAGGCGAGGTTGACCGCAGTCGGCCGCGCCCGGCCTATGCGCCCGGCCGCCCGGTCGATGTCCTTGAGCCATTCGTCCGTCGCCGTGGCAGGGGACTCGTTCTCGCTGTAGAGCGCCACCGCCATCGCAGCGCCCACGCCGAGCGCCGGCGCCCCGCGCAGCGCGAGGGACTTGACGGCGGTCTCGACGCCTTCGAGCGTGCGGCAGCAGAGCACGTCGCCTTGGAGCGGGAGGCGCGTCTGGTCGATGAGGTAGACGCCGTAGGCGCCGTCCGCCGCATCGGCGTCGAACCAGACGGTCCTCGGAAGCTGGGAGAGGTCGAGCGGCATCGGTCGCCTCCCCTCAGACCGTGCCGAGCTGCCAGGAGTCGAGGTACTCCTGCTGCTCGGGGGTCAAGGTGTCGATGCCCACGCCCAACGACGCCAGCTTGAGGCGCGCTATGTCCTCGTCTATCGAGTCGGGCACGGGGTAGACGCCCGGTCCCATCTGGGAGGCGTTTCGCACCAGGTGCTCGGCGCAGAGCGCCTGGTTGGCGAAGCTCATGTCCATGACCTCGGCCGGATGCCCCTCTGCGGCGCTGAGGTTGACGAGGCGCCCCTCGGCCAACAGGATGACGCTGCGTCCGTCGCCAAGGCGGTACTCCGTGACAAGCGGCTTCAGCTCGCGCTTCGACACGGCGTTCCCTTCGAGCCAGGGTATGTCGATCTCCGAGTTGAAGTGGCCCGAGTTGCAGACGATCGCCCCCGTCTTCAGGTTGGCAAAGGCCTGAGGGCCGACGACGTTCAGGTCGCCGGTGACGGTTATCCAGATGTCGCAGAAGCGGGCGGCCTCGGCGGCGGGCATGACGCGGTAGCCGTCCATGTGCGCCTCCAGCGCCTTGAAGGGATCGACCTCGCATACGACGACCTGCATGCCCATGCCCGCCGCGCGCAGGGCGACCCCGCGCCCGCACCAGCCGTAGCCGCTCACGACGAGGGTGCGACCGGCGAGCAGGCGGTTGGTCGCGCGCATGATGCCGTCGAGCGTGGACTGGCCGGTGCCGTAGCGGTTGTCATAGAAATGCTTGGTCTTGGCGTCGTTGACCGCGACTATGGGATAGCGCAGGGCGCCGTCCTTCGCCATGGCGGCCAGGCGGATGACCCCCGTCGTGGTCTCCTCGGTGCCGCCGAGTATGTCCCCCAGGGCCTCGGGGCGGCTCGCATGTATGCGGCCGACGACGTCGGCGCCGTCGTCCATCGTGATGTGCGGCCTGTGGTCGATGGCGCGGTCGATGTGCCGGTAGTACGTCTCGGTGTCCTCGCCCTTGATGGCATAGGTGCGCACGCCGTAGTGCTGCTGGAGCGCCGCTGCCGTGTCGTCCTGGGTGGAGAGGGGGTTCGAGGCGCAGAGGACCACGTCCGCCCCCCCTGCGACGAGGACGCGCATGAGGTTCGCGGTCTCGGTCGTCACGTGCAGGCAGGCAGAGACCCGCAGCCCTTCGAGGGGGCGCTCGCGCCGGAAGCGCTCGCGTATGCCTGCGAGCACCGGCATGTCGAGGTCGGCCCACTCGATGCGGGCACGCCCGTCGTCGGCCAATGCGATGTCCTTTACCTGGTATGTCATGTCGTCCTCCAAAACGTCATCCAAACGTGGTCGTGTCGCCCTCCAGGCGCTCCGCGACCGCAGCGAGGAAGTCCCTGGTGCCCACCTTCCTCTTGTGCGGGAGCGCAGAGAGCGCAAAAAGGTCGCCGGTCATGATGCCTCCGTCGATGGTCGCGCGCGTCGCCGCCTCGAGCCTGTCCGCGAAGGTCTGGAGCCCGGGCAGGCCGTCGAGCTCGCCGCGCCGCCTCAGCGCGCCCGTCCAGGCGAACAGGGTCGCCACGGCGTTCGTCGAGGTCTCCTCCCCTGCCAGGTGCCGGTAGTAGTGGCGCTGGACGGTGCCGTGGGCCGCCTCGTACTCGTGGTGCCCCTCGGGCGAGACGAGGACCGAGGTCATCATCGCCAAGGAGCCGAAGGCCGTCGCCACCATGTCGCTCATGACGTCGCCGTCGTAGTTGCGGCAGGCCCAGATGAAGCCGCCCTCGGAACGGATGACCCGTGCGACCGCATCGTCGATGAGCGTGTAGAGGTACCCGATGCCCGCCTCCTCGAAGCGCTGCCGGTAGTGCTCCCAGAACACCTCGTCGAAGATGTCGCGGAAGCGCCGGTCGTAGGTCTTCGAGATCGTGTCCTTCGTGCCGAACCACAGGTCCTGCCCGCTGTCGAGCGCGAAGCCCATGCAGGCGTGGGCGAACGAGGCGATCGAGGCGTCGGTGTTGTGGATGCCCTGGACGATGCCGGCCCTCCCTGCACCCTCGCCGAAGTCGTGGACGAGGGCGCGCTGCTGCCTGCCGTCGGGCGCAGTGGCGAGGAGCTCGACCTTGGCCCCCTCCCAGGCATCGGAGACCTTGAGCTCGGTGCTGCGGTAGACGTCCCCGTAGGCATGGCGGGCTATGGTGATGGGCCTCTTCCAGCGAGGGAGGTACGGAGTGACGGCCGTCGTAAGGACGGGCGCACGGAAGACCGTGCCGTCGAGGGCGGCGCGGATCGTGGCATTGGGCGAGGCGTACATCCGGCTGAGGCCGTACTCCTCGACCCGTTCCGCGTTAGGGGTGATCGTCGCGCACTTCACGCCCACCCCCAGGCGCCGTATGGCCTCGGCGGCACGGACGGTGACCTGGTCGTCCGTGCGCTCGCGCTCCGCAAGGCCCAGGTCGAAGTACTCGGTCCGAAGCTCCACGAAGGGCCCTATGACGAGCTCCTTTATCCACGCCCAGATGACACGCGTCATCTCGTCCCCGTCCATCTCGACGAGGGGCGTCTCCATCCTTGTCCTGCCCGGCATGTCAGTGTCCCGTACAGAGTTCGATTATCTGCGTGGCGCGGCGCTTGAGCACGCCCTTCCCGTTCGTCGCGTCGAAGCCCATGCGGCCCGCAAGCGAGGCGCGCACCTCCTTGCTGATGCGGCCGCCCGCAAAGCCGATGACCGATATGAGCATGTCCTGGAACTCGGGGTCGCCGTGGTAGCACTGGATGGCCTCGTCGAGCAGGGGCCATACGCGGGCCGAGCGCTTCGCGTCGAGCGTCCCGTAGGCGCACAGGAAGCGCACGGCCGCCAGGCGCGCGGTGCCGGACTCCTCGTCGTACAGCGAGCCCTCGGCACCGACGACCGCGTCGTCACAGGACGCGGGGTCATAGGAGACGATCCGCGTGAGGACATCGAGGCTCTCCCAGCGCGTCTGCGCCTCGGGACGGTGCAGCGCATCGACGATATGCCCGATATGCCCCACCAGTATCTCGGGGTCGCTCTCGGAGACGACGCCGAGGGCGGCGGCGCTGAACTGGCGGACGCGGCGGGCCTCCTTCGAGAGGTTCTCGACGAGCGCCGTGAGGATGGCGGGGTTCTCCCGTGCCTGCTCGGCGACGAGGGAGCGGTCCGCCGAGGGATCGAAGACGATCTGCTGGTCCCTCGCGGACGCCCCGGCCTTTGCGTGCGTCCTCTTCGCCGCCTTCCGCACGGGATGCCCCTCCCCGTGCCCTGCGGCCTTCTTCGTCACGGCCTTCGCCGTGGCCGTCTTCGTCAGGTCTTCCGTGGCAGCCATCATCACTCCAATGAAAAGGTCCCGTGTTTGCGGAAATGCGCGGCGAGCCCGCCGTCCGCCAAAAGCCTTGCCATGACCGCAGGGAGGGGGGCGAACGGCAGGTCCTCGCCTGTCGTCAGGTCCCTCACGACGCCGCCCTCGAGGTCTACGGCCACCTCGTCGCCCTCGTTGATGCGTCCTGTGTCGCACTCGATCACGGGGAGGCCGGTGTTTATCGCGTTGCGGAAGAAGATGCGGGCGAAGCTCTTGGCGAGCACCGCCCGGGTGTTCGAGTGGATGAGCACGAGCGGCGCCTGCTCCCGCGACGAGCCGCAGCCGAAGTTCGTGCCGGCCACAAGGATGCCGCCTTCCGGCGACACGCGCCCATAGTAGCGCGGGTCGAGCTCCTCCATGGCATGGCGCGCCATGTCCTGTATGTCGTTGGACTTGAACTTGTACTTGCCGCTGATGATGTAGTCGGTGTTGACGTCGTCGCCGAACCTGACGGCCTTCGCCCGTATCGTCATGTCGCTCCTTGCTCCCTCGTCGGCCGTTGCGCTCACAGCGTCCTCGGGTCGGTTATCGTCGCGGTCAGCATCGAGGCGGCCACGGTCGCAGGGCTTCCCAGGTAGATGAAGGCGTTGGAGTTGCCCATCCTTCCCTTGAAGTTGCGGTTCGCCGTCGATATGACGTTCTCGCCGTCGCCCGGGATCCCGTTGTGGGTGCCGACGCAGGGGCCGCAGCCGGGGGTGACCACGCTTGCGCCCGCCAGGACGAGGTCCTGGATGTAACCGGCGGCCATGGCGTCGAGGTAGATGTCGCGGGAGGCGGGCGCCACGACCAGGCGCGCGTCGGGATGCACGGCCTTCCCCCTCAGTATGTCGGCCGCGACCGCAAGGTCCTCCAGGCGCCCGTTCGTGCAGGTGCCGACATAGCCCTCTGCGACCGGTGTGCCCGCAAGCTCGCCCACCGGCACGACGTTGCCCACGGCGTGCGGCTTCGCCACCTGCGGCCCGAGGGCGCCGACCTCGATCTCGACGGTGCGTGCGTACACCGCGTCCGCGTCGGGCGCGACCGGGCGGGGGGGCCGCCCGAGCGGGACGCCCGTGCGCTCCGCGCGCTCCTCGAAGAAGGAGAGGGTCTTCGCGTCGGCCTCCATGAGGCCCGCCTTCGCACCGACCTCGATGGCCATGTTGGCCATCGTCATGCGCGCGTCGACGGAAAGCCCGTCGATGACCGGCCCGGAGAACTCGAGCGCCTGATAGGTGGCGCCGTCCACTCCGATAAGCCCTGCGAGGTACAGGACGAGGTCCTTCGAGTAGACGCCCTCTGGCAGGCTGCCCCCGTAGACGACACGAACGGTCTCGGGGACCTTGAACCAGAGCCTCCCGGAGGCCATGGCGGCAGCACCGTCCGTGGAGCCGATGCCCGTGGAGAAGACATTGAGCGCCCCGTAGGTACAGGTATGGGAGTCGCAGCCGACGACGAGGTCCCCGCAGACGACCCTGCCGCTCTCCGGCACGAGCTGATGGCAGACGCCCCGCCCCCAGTCGTAGACCTGCACGCCGGTCCTCTTGCCGAAGCTGCGCATCTTCGCGTGGATGGCGCTCACGCCCTCCAGCGGCGAGGGACAGCTGTGGTCCATCACCATGGCGACCTTCTCGGGGTCGAAGACCGTCTCGGCCCCCATGGAGGCCATCGCATCGATGGCGAGCGCCGAGGTGCCGTCCTGGCTCATCACGAAGTCGATGTCCGCGACCACGATGTCGCCCGCCCGGGCGTCCGTGCCGCTATGGGCCGAGAGCACCTTCTCCGCTATCGTCTTTCCCGCTATCGGTATCACTCCTTTGCATGTCCGTGTGCATGCCTGCATCTCCGCCGTCGCCGAGGCGCCGCGCCGTCAAAGGCAACGGCAGCCCCGACTGCGTTGGTTTCCTTTGGGAATGTCCCTATTATACTATAGTTCGCCCTCTCGTACCGCATGGCCGAAGGCCACGTACCGCCACTGCGGGCGAAGCAGGCCACAGGCCAGGCGGTCCAGGAAAAGGAACGGGGGGAAGTCCTTGCAAAAGCAGGCGAGGAAGCCGTGGGTCCGCAGCTCGAAGCATGCGAAGGGCGCGAGCATGTCCTCGAGCTCCCGGACCGAGGCGTAATGCCAGCTCCTGCCCCAAGGGACGAACAGCCTCCGCGCCGTCCGGTGGAGGAGGGACGCCCGTTGGTTCTCGGCGAACAGGAGGACGCCTCCGGGCCTCAGCACCCTGAGCATCTCGCCTACGGCCGTCCGCATGGCGGCAAGGCCCCCGCAGGCGCCGATGCCGCCCAGGAGCGACTTGAAGACGACGACGTCGAAGCTGCCGTCCGCAAAGGGTATCGCCGTCGCGTCCACCTGCGCGTAGGTCACCTGGCCGCCGATGCCGTGACGCGCATGCAGCTCATGGGCGAGCGGGCTCGGGCCCTCGAGGTCGGAGCAGACGACCCGCATGCCCTTCTGCGCCAGGTACAGGGTCAGCCCCCCGTCGCGCGCACCCAGATCGAGCGCCTCGCAGCCCTTCAGCCTGCGCTGCCCGAGCACGCCGTCCCAATGCGAGAGCGCCCGTGCCCACGTGCCCGTGTCCCACTGGAGGTAGTCCCGCAGAAGGCTGCGGGGGTATGCCGTCCTGTCCTTTGTCACAACCGCCTTTTCCCAAAGCCCCTGTCCCCTTCGACGGACACCTCCCAACGAGTCTGTCCGCCGCCCCCGGGACGCCGGGGCCCCGGTTGGAGGGGCCTGGGGCACCGGGAAGCCTCCAAATGCCATTGTATCCGATTTTACACCTTCACAGGCCAGCGACGATGCGTTACCCTTGAGAGGTGTCATCTCCCGTCTCATAACCGCTTCCTTTCCTCCTTGCGGAAGCGGTTGCCATATGACGTATGACGGACGACCGAAAGGACAGACGATGGGGAACCTTCCCGGCACCGACAGCTACCTGTTCACCTCCGAGAGCGTGACCGAGGGGCATCCCGACAAGGTGTGCGACCAGATAGCGGACGCCATCCTCGACGAGATACTCGTGCGCGAGGCAGAGCTCGCCGCGTCCTCGGCCACAGGCGACGCCGGGCCGAGGCAGGCACGGGTGGCCTGCGAGACCCTGGTGACGAACGGCCTCGTCATCCTCGCCGGGGAGATCAGGACGCAGGCCTATGTCGATATCGAGGGCGTGGTGCGCAAGGTCATCGAGGAGATCGGCTACAACGACCCCGAGACCGGCTTCCATAGCCGGTCGGTGGGCGTCATAAACGCCATATGCGAGCAGAGCAGCGACATCGCACGCGGCGTCGACCGCTCCTTCGAGGTGCAGCACGACAAGGGCGCCCATGACCCCTATGAGACCATAGGGGCAGGAGACCAGGGGATGATGTTCGGCTACGCCTGCGACGAGACGCCCACGCTGATGCCGATGCCCCTGTTCCTTGCCCACCGCCTCGCCGAGCGCCTGGCCGCAGTGCGCAAGGAGGGCGTCCTCGGCTACCTGCGCCCGGACGGCAAGACGCAGGTCAGCGTGCGCTACGAGGCGGGACGCCCCGTCTCGGTCGAGAAGGTCCTCATCTCCGCCCAGCACACTGCGGACATAGACGTCGAGGGGCAACTTGCGGCCGACCTCCTTGCGCATGTCATCATGCCGGTCTTCGAGCGCGAGGAGCTGCCCTTCGACCGCAACGGGATCTACGTCAACCCCACGGGGCGCTTCGTCATCGGGGGGCCGGCGGGCGACACGGGCGTCACCGGCCGCAAGATCATCGTGGACACCTACGGCGGCAAGGGCCGTCACGGCGGGGGCTGCTTCAGCGGCAAGGACGCGACGAAGGTCGACCGCTCGGCCGCCTACGCGACCCGTTGGGTCGCCAAGAACATCGTGGCCGCCGGCCTGGCGAAGCGCTGCGAGGTACAGGTCGCCTACGGCATCGGCATGGCCGAGCCGCTGTCGCTCATGGTGGACACCTTCGGCACCGCAGAGGCGGACGAGGCACATATCGCCCGTGCGATACGCGAGGTCTTCGACCTGCGCCCCGGCGCCATCATCGATGCGCTCGACCTGTGGCGGCCCATCTTCCGCCTGACGGCGTCCTATGGGCATTTCGGGCGCGAGCTGCCGGAGTTCACCTGGGAGAGGACCGACCGCGCAGAGGCCTTGCGGAAGGCCCTGTAGCCTGTAGGGGGGCCTGTGGCCCGGTACGAGGCCCCGCAAGAACCCCGCAAAAGCAGGGCGCATGGTGATGCACGGGGACGGTCACGGTAACGAGAGGGCGTAAAGGACGATGTTCAAGAGGATTCGCAGGCTGCTCGACACCTATCTGCTGGGCAAGGAGATACCCCTTAAGGGCCGCCTGTTCAACATGACGCTCACCCTGTGCCTCGGCGGATCGCTGTACGGCTTCGTCTCGACCCTTCTCCAGGCGTCCTCCGTCATATCCATCGTATCGACCCTGATTCCCTTTCTGATCCTGATCTTCCTGCTCGTCTACTGCAACTGGAGACGAGCCTACCGCCTGGGCAGCATCCTCGTCATAGGGATAGTCTGCTTTGCGGTGTTTCCCTTCATCTTCTTCTCGTCCGGCGGGATCAACAGCGGCATGGTGACCTACTTCATCCTCGGCGTGGTCGCCATCACCATCCTGATAGAGGGAAAGGGCTACTACGTCGCCCTCGCAGGCTATATCGTCACCTGCGTCTTCTGCTACACCTTGGACTATTACTTCCCCCAGCTCGTCACCCCCATCGCAAACGACTTCCTCATCTTCGTCGACATAAGCACGTCCTTCGTCGGCTCGGCCGTCCTCATCTCGCTGGTCCTCAAGTACCAGGACCGCGAGACCACGCAGGCGAGGAAGCAGGCCGAGAGCGAGCTGCTGCGCGCCGAGGAGGCGTCGCGCGCCAAGAGCGACTTCCTCTCGAACATGAGCCATGAGATCCGCACGCCCATGAACGCCATCATCGGGATGACGACGATCGGGGAGAGGGCGAAGGACGCTGCGGACAAGGACCGCTACTTCGACCAGATACGCGATGCCTCGAACCACCTGCTGGGCATCATCAACGACATCCTCGACATGTCCAAGATCGAGGCGAACAAGCTCACCTTGTCCGAGGTGCCCTTCGACATCCGCAGGACCGTCGGCATGGTGGCGAACGTCACCGGCTTCAGGGCGGCCGAGCACGGACAGCATATCGAGGTCGCCATCGACGAGAGGATACCCCCTCTGCTCGTAGGCGACGACCAACGTCTGGCTCAGGTCGTGACGAACCTGCTCTCCAATGCGATAAAGTTCTCCCCCGAGGGCGCCGCCATCGACCTGGGGCTCACGCTGCTCGAGGAGGCCGACGGCTCGTGCACCATACAGACGGATGTGCGCGACAACGGCATCGGCATCAGCGAGGAGCAGATGCCGCGCCTGTTCCACTCCTTCGAACAGGCGGAGGCCGGCATCTCGCGCACCTACGGCGGCACGGGGCTGGGACTCGCCATATCCAAGCGCATCGTCGAGGCGATGGGCGGCACCATCTGGATCGAGTCGGAGCTCGGCAAGGGCTCGACCTTCTCCTTCACCTCCCGCTTCGCTGTGGCCGATGCGGACGAGGACGGCGGGGCGGGATACGCGCCGGACGCAGCGGCGTCGGCACGGGAGGTCGATGTCGAGGACTTCGACTTCTCTGCGTACCGCATCCTGCTCGTCGAGGACATCGAGGTCAACCGGACCATCGCCGAGGCCCTGCTCGAGCCTACCGCCGTCGCCATCGACGAGGCGCGCCACGGCCTCGAGGCGCTCGAGGCCTTCAAGGCAGGCCCCGAACGGTACGACCTGATCCTCATGGACGTGCAGATGCCCGAGATGGACGGCTACACCGCGACACGGATGATACGCGAGCTCGATGTGCCGAACGCGAAGACCATACCCATCATCGCGATGACGGCGAACGTCTTTCGCGAGGACGTGGAGCGGGCGCTCGAGGCAGGCATGGACGCCCATTTGGGAAAGCCCATCGACGCGAACGACCTGCTCGTCCTCTTGGACAGCTACCTACAGGCGCCGTCCCCGGACAGCGGCGCCACGGCACGCGGCCTATAGCCGACAGGCCGCGTGCCGCCTCGGCACGCCTTGGCCTGCCCCGCCCTGTCCTGCTGCCTCAGTCGAGGACGAGCCCCTTGGTCTCGCGGCCGAACAGCCCCACCACGAGCGCGACGGCAAGGAAGACCCCCGTCAAAAGGACGAACACGCCCGTGAACCCGTTCTCGACACCGAACATCCCGTAGAGCAGCGGCAGGAGCATGGGCCCTGCCAAGGCACCGACCCGCCCACAGGCGGCCGCCCAGCCGACGCCCGAGCCCCGGATGCCGGTGGGGTACAGCTCGGGGGTGTACGAATAGACGCAGCCCCAGGCGCCGAGGGCGAAGAAGTAGAGCAGGCAGCCTGAGAGCAGTATCTGAAGCTCGCTGGACGCGTGGCCGAACAGCCAGGCCGCTGCCGCCGTCCCTGCGAAGAAGGCCGTCAGGGTCGGCTTGCGTCCTGCCTTCTCGATGAGGACGGCGGCGATGAGGTAGCCCGGGAGCTGCGCTATGCACATGAGCAACGTGAACCCGAAGCCCTGGACCAGGCTGAAGCCCTGGGCCACCAACAGCGAGGGGGTCCAGAGCACGAAGCCGTAGTAGCCGAGGTTTATGCCGAACCAGAGCACCCAGAGCACCACGGTCGAGCGCAGGTACTCCCGCGACCAGAGGCGCGTGAACATCGCGAGGAAGGAGGGCGGGCGGGACGGGGCGCCCGAGGAGGGCGGGGATGCGCCTGCGGCGGGGGCGGGGGCGGACGGGGGCGGGGCTGAGGCGGCCGTCACGGCGGCGGGGGCGGAAAGAGACGCGGCGGACGGGGCATTCGGTCCGACGGGCAGGCCCGCCTGGGCCTCCATCCTGCGCACGAGCGCCTCCGCCTCCTCGTGTCTGCCGCGTGCCTCCAGGTAGCGGGGGGACTCCGGCACCATGGCCCGCAGGGCGGCCGCGAACACCGCCGGCACCGCCCCGATGAAGAAGGCGGCGCGCCAGCCGTACAGCGGTATCGCGAGATAGGCGACCAGCGAGGCGGCGATCCAGCCCCAGGCCCAGAAGCTCTCAAGGACGACGACGTTGCGCCCCCTCGAGGCCACAGGCGAGAACTCGCTGACGAGCGTCGAAGCGGCCGGGAGCTCGCCGCCCAGGCCGAAGCCCGTGAGGAAGCGGCAGACGAGGAGCACCCCGTAGGTGGGGGCCAGGCCGCAGAGCGCGCTCCCCACGCTGAACAGCGCAAGGGTGGAGACGATGACGGTGCGCCTTCCCCATCGGTCGGAGGCGATGCCGGAGAGTGCCGCACCGAGCATCATGCCGAGTATCCCCGAACTGCCCAGAAGGCCCCGCTGGGCGGCGTCGAGCTGCCAGTCGCTGCCGATCGAGGCGATGACCCCGCTCACCATGCCCTGGTCCATGGCATCGAAGAGCCAGCCTATCCCCACCAAAAGGACGACCTTCCTCAAGAAGGGCGTCATCGGAAGCGCATCGATACGTTGCGCGATGCCCATGGTCCCCTCCCGACCCTTCCCCGACCGCATCATCGGGCCCGGAGCCCAAGCTCCTTGAGCTGGCGGTCGGACACCCCGGCGGGGGCGCCGGTCATGGGGTCGGCGCCGCTGGAGGTCTTGGGGAAGGCGATGACGTCCCTGATGGAGCCGAAGCCGCCGAGCAGCATGACGAGACGGTCCAGGCCCAAGGCGATGCCGCCGTGGGGCGGCGCACCGAAGGCGAGGGCGTCGAGCAGGAAACCGAACTGCCCTCTGGCCTCCTCGTCGGTGAGGCCGAGCGCCCTGAACATGCGGAGCTGGAGCTCGGGGCTGTGGACGCGCAGCGTGCCGCCCCCGATCTCGCAGCCGTCCATGACCAGGTCCCAGGAATAGCTGCCGCAGGCGAGGGGGTCGCTCTCGATCTTGTCGATATCCTCGTCCTTGACCCGGGTGAACGGGTGATGGTTGGCGGTATAGCGCCTCTCGTCCGCATCGTAGCTGAAGAGGGGGAAGTCCACGACCCACAGCAGGCCGTGGCCCGTCCGCTCGATGCCGAGCAGGTCGGCGAGGTACAGGCGCACCGCCGAGAGGGCGGCGCTGACCGTCTCGAAGTCGTCCGCCCCGAAGAGGACGAGGTCTCCGGGCTGCACGTCGAGCGCCTTCTTGAGCGCGGCGAACTCCTCGTCGGAGAAGAACTTGACGATGGGCGACTTCGCCTCGCCGCCCTCCGTGAAGGCTATCCACGCCATGCCCTTGGCGCCGTGGGCCGTCGCCACGGCGGCAATCTTGTCGATCTCGCCACGGCTGAGGCCGCCTGCGCCCTTGGCGTTGATGGCCTTGACCACGCCGCCCGCCTCGACGGCCGCAGAGAACACCTTGAAGCCGCTCGCGGCGACCGCACGGGAGACGTCCACGAGCTCGAGCCCGAAGCGCACGTCGGGCCTGTCGTTGCCGAAGCGCCCCATCGCCTCGCGGTAGCACATGCGCGGCAGGGGGAAGCCCTGCTCGACGCCTGCGGCCGCAAGCACCTCGGCCATGACGTCCTCCGCAAGCCCCATGACGTCGTCGCCCGTGACGAAGCTCATCTCGATGTCGAGCTGGGTGAACTCCGGCTGGCGGTCGGCACGCAGGTCCTCGTCGCGGAAGCAGCGCGCTATCTGGTAGTAGCGCTCGATGCCGCCCACCATGAGGAGCTGCTTGAAGAGCTGGGGGCTCTGCGGCAGCGCATAGAAGCTGCCCTGGCTCACGCGCGAGGGCACGAGGAAGTCGCGTGCGCCCTCGGGTGTCGAACGGCCGAGGACCGGCGTCTCCACCTCGAGGAAGCCCCGCTTGTTGAGGGAGCCGCGCATGGCCGCCGTCACCGTGTCGCGCAGCCTGAGCGCACCGAGCACCTCGGGGCGCCGGATGTCGAGGTAGCGCCACCTCATGCGCGTGACCTCGTCGGTCTCGATGCCGTCCTCGATGGGGAAGGGCGGGGTCTTTGCGGAGTTGAGGACCTCGACCTCCGCGAGGAGCACCTCCACCTCGCCGGTGGGCATGTGGGGGTTGGCCGTGCCCTCGGGGCGGGCGCGCACCGTGCCGACGGCGCGGACGACCCATTCGGGGCGCATGCGCTCGCCGCAGGCGAACTGCTCCCCTATGGCCTCGGGGTCGAAGACGACCTGCGTGACGCCCGTGCGGTCGCGCAAATCGACGAAGATGAGGCCTCCGTGGTCACGGCGGTGGTCGACCCAGCCGGTCAGCGTCACGGTGCTTCCGATCGCTGCGGCCCTGAGCTGGCCGCAGGTATGGGTGTGCATGCTATGGGTGTTGAGGTACTCGGTCATCTGTCCTGGTCGCCTTCCTGTGTCGCTGTGCATTCTCCCTTGACCGCATCGACGACGGCATCGAGGGCGACGGTGCGCTCCTCGTGGGTGCCCATGTGGCGCATCCTCGCTGCGCCGGCCGCCCTCTCGTCGGGGCCGACGACGAGCACCACGGGCGCCCCGCTCCTGTCCGCCTGCTTGAACTGCGACTTCAGCGAGCGGCCCTGGTGGTCGAGCTCGGCCGCCAGGCCTGCGGCGCGCAGCTCCTGCGCCAGGGCGAACACGACCGGCCGCGCGTCCTCGTCGACCGCCGCAAGGTAGGCCGCAGGCACCGGACGGGCGTCAGGGGCATTGCCCGTCGCCTCCAAGACGAGCTGGACGCGCTCCAGGCCGACGGCGAAGCCCAGGCCGGGGGTCGGCCTGCCGCCGAACTCCTGTATGAGCCCGTCGTAGCGCCCCCCGCCGCCCAAGGCGTTCTGCGAACCGAGGCCGGCGTCGGCCTGCACCTCGAACACCGTGCGCGTGTAGTAGTCGAGGCCGCGCACGAGACGGGGGTCCTCCTCGTAGGGGACCCGTGCGGCATCGAGGAGGGCCTTGACGGAGGCATAGTGCGCCGCGCAGTCGTCGCAGAGCAGGTCGGTGATGCGGGGGGCGTCCGCAAGCACCTGTCGGCATCCCTCGTTCTTGCAGTCGAAGGCTCGCAGGGGGTTCGTGTCGGCGCGGCGCACGCATTCGGGGCAGAGATCCGCCGCATGGTCGAGGATGAAGGCGCGCACCTGGCTGCGGTAGGCAGGGCGGCAGGCCGCATCGCCCATCGAGTTGAGGAGGAGGCGCAGGGCGCCGCGCGGGATGCCGCATTCCTCGAAGAAGTGCATGAGCATGACGACGGCCTCGGCATCGGCGGAGGGACCCGCCGCTCCCAGGCACTCGGCGCCGACCTGGTGGAACTCGCGCAGGCGGCCCTTCTGAGGGCGTTCCGCCCGAAACATCGTGCCCCGGTACCAGAGCTTGACCGTCGCACCGTCAGGGGGCACGAGGCCGTGCTGCACGGCGGCGCGGGCGACGGAGGCCGTCTGCTCGGGCCGCAGGGCGAGGACGTCGTCGGGCCTGAGCGGTGCGCCCTCGGCCTGCTTCGCGAGTGCGCCGGGCGAGAGCACATGGAACATCTCCTTGCCCACGACGTCGGTGTCCTGGCCGATGCCCCGGACGAAGACGTCGAGTTGCTCGAAGGCGGGGGTCTCGATGAGCCCGTAGCCGTAGAGGCCGAACACCGAGCAGGCGATGCGCTGGATGCGGTCGAGCGCATGCGCCTGCGGCGGGAGCAGGTCGGTGGTGCCGCGTGGTGCCTGGAATGCCATGGTGCTTCCTTTTGCGCAGGGATGGGTAACGGAAACAGTATTGTACCGTACTTGCCCGCCCTTTGAGCGCACGCGCAAGCAGACGTGTGTCGCCAGGCACAACGCGGGTTACTGCGGGTTACTGGTCACACCCTCCACGGACACCCCACTGTCATTCCGAGCCTGCCGAGGAATCCTCGACCGCGCCAGCGGTCGACCGCAGGTCGAGGGGCCCCCGACCTGCCGTTGGACACTGCGTGTCCAAAGATTCCTCGGCGGGGCTCGGGATGACAGTGGGGGGAGTGAACAGTAGCCAATGCGACTGATGCCCGCGTGTCTGGCAGTTGTGGCCTACGTGTGCTTTCTTAGAAGTCGTACCCGGAGAACGCGTCGGAGGGCAGGCCGTACTCGGTGGGGTTCCGCATGATGTCCTGCAGCACATCCGGCATCGTGACAAACACAAGCACGGTCATGGCGATTCCTCCGATGATGCCCACGATGCCCATGATAAGGCCGGCAATCGCCATTCCCCTCCGGGAGCTTTTCATGCCAAGGATGCCGAAGATGACCGCAAGGATCCCGGGAAAAAAGGCGAAATAGGCAAAGCAGGCGCACGGAAGGGAGAAGATTCCCAGCACGAGGCTGGCAACGGCGAAGCCCTTGCGGTCCTTGCCCTGCTCGACTGCGGCATAGGGAGCAGCACCTTGTCCCTGCGCATAGATCGGCTGCGGCTCCGCAGAGAACACAGGGGCAGGGGCGCCCTGCGTTGCGCCTGCCGGGGCTACGGGAGTTGTTGGGGCCGCCGGGGTGCCCACAGGGGCCGCCGGGGCCGCCGGAGCGCCTGCCGGAGCGCCCGCGCCGCTGCTCGCCAGATCGGGATTCACCGCAGGCTGGGTCTGCTCGGTCCACGCCTGGCCGTCCCAATAACGGATTCTCGTGGTATCCCCTGCGGGGTCGGGATACCAACCTGCAGCAATCTGCTCATCTGCCATGATACTCTACCTCACCGTCTCTTCCTTCTGACCGAACTCCACCCCTAAGGGAAGCGAAAAATAACCCCACCATAGTAGCATACATTGACTCCAGCCAAACAGCCGAAACAGTGTGTCGCCCGCAGTGTGTCGCCCGCTGCGCGGGCTCTTGGCATGGGTTGGCCGCTTCGCGGCCAAGGATCCCTCGGCTGCGGGGGGCTTCGCCCCCCTCCGCTCGGGATGACAGTGGGCTGCGGGGGCGGCCCCGCGCTCGGGGCGGCAGTGGGCTGCGAGGGGCGGCCCCGCGCTCGGGGTGGCAGTGGGGTGCGGGGGCGTTGCCCTTTGCGCTCGGGGTGGCAGTGGACGGCGGGGGCGGCCCCGCGCTCGGGGTGGCAGTGGGCTGCGGGGGCGGCCCCGCGCTCGGGGCGGCAGTGGGCTG